>NZ_JAOPWR010000161.1 GCF_025965585.1 Pseudonocardia sp. | reverse complement strand
GCCTGCTGGTCGCCCGACACCAGGTCCTTCACCCCGACCGTGCCGGCCTCGATGTCACGGTCGCCCAGCACCAGCGCGAACCGCGCACCGGAGCGGTCGGCCGACTTCATCGCGCCCTTGAGCCCGCGCCCGCCGTAGGACAGGTCGACGCGCACGCCGGCCGTGCGCAGCTGCGCCGCGAGCACGACGAGCCGGCGGCGCGCCGCGTCGCCCAGTGGCACGCCGAACACCTCGCAACGCGCCTCCGACCAGGGCGCCAGCCCTTCGGCCCGGCACGCCAGCAGGGTGCGGTCGACGCCGATGCCATAGCCGATGCCCGAGAGCGCCTGGCCGCCGAGCGTGGCCATGAGCCCGTCGTAGCGGCCACCGCCACCGATGCCGGACTGCGCGCCCAGGCCGTCGTGGACGAACTCGAACGTGGTCTTCGTGTAGTAGTCCAGGCCGCGCACCATCCGCGGGTTCACCGTGTAGGCGACGCCCAGGTCGTCGAGGTGGGCGAGCACGGCGGCGTGGTGCTCGGCGGAGACGTCGGACAGGTGGTCGAGCAGCAGCGGCGCGTCGGCCGTCATCGCCCGCACCTCGGGGCGCTTGTCGTCGAGCACGCGCAGCGGGTTGAGCTCCGCGCGGGCGCGGGTGGCCTCGTCGAGGTCCAGCCCGGCCAGGAACTCCTGCAGCAGGGCGCGGTAGGCCGGGCGGCACTCGGCGTCGCCCAGCGACGTGAGCTCCAGGCGGTAGCCGGTCAGGCCGAGCGCCCGGAAGCCCTCGTCGGCGATGGCGATGACCTCGGCGTCGAGCGCCGGGTCGTCCACCCCGATGGCCTCGACGCCCACCTGCTGCAGCTGCCGGTAGCGGCCGGCCTGCGGCCGCTCGTAGCGGAAGAACGGCCCGGCGTAGCGCAGCTTGACGGGCAGTCCGGCGCGGTCGAGGCCGTGCTCGATCACCGACCGGACGACGCCCGCGGTGCCCTCGGGCCGCAGCGTCACCGAGCGCTCGCCGCGGTCGGCGAACGTGTACATCTCCTTGGAGACGACGTCGGTGGACTCCCCGACACCGCGCGCGTAGAGCCCGGTGTCCTCGAACACCGGCAGCTCGATGAGCCCGTAGCCGGCGCGGTCGGCGGCGGTGAGCAGCGTGTTGCGCACGTGCTCGAACCCGGCCGACTCCGGCGGGTAGTACTCGGGGATGCCCTTGGGTGCGGCGAACGACGTCACCCGGTCGGCCACGGCGCTCACAGCCCGCGTCCCGGCGCCGGGGTGCCCAGATCCTGCAGGAAGGGGTTGGACGCGCGCTCGCGGCCGATGGTCGTGGTCGGGCCGTGGCCCGGAAGGACGACGGCCGAGTCGTCGCGGGTGAGGATCTTGTCGCGCAGACTGGCCTGCATCTTCGCGAAGTCGCCGCCGGGGAGGTCGGTGCGGCCGATCGACCCGGCGAACAGCGTGTCGCCGGCGATGATCACCTCGACGCCCTCGTCGGTGGCCGTCGAGGAGGGCGGCAGTGTGAAGATCACCGAGCCCTCCGTGTGGCCCGGGGTGTGGGCGATGCCGAGCGTGAGCCCGGCGAGCTCCAGCGAGCCGCCGTCGTCGAGCGTGCGGACCTCCTTCGGCTCGCGCAGCTCGATCTTCCCGCCGAAGAAGGCGGAGGCCTGCATGGACATGCCCTTCATCGGATCGGCGAGCATCTCGCGGTCGTCCGGGTGGATCCAGGCGGGGATGTCGTGGCCGTCGCAGACCGGGGCGACGCTGAAGGTGTGGTCGAAGTGGCCGTGGGTGAGCAGCACCGCCACCGGCGTCAACCGGTGCTCGGTGAGCAGCGCCTCGAGGGGCTCGACGGCGTCCTGGCCGGGGTCGACCACGATGCACGCCTCCCCCGCGGCAGACGCCACCACGTAACAGTTGGTCTGGAACGACCCGGCCGGGAAACCTGCGACAAGCACGCCACCAGCCTAGACAGCGAGGGCCGAGGGGTTCTCTCAGGATCGCTCGTTATCCTTCGCCCCGATCGGTGAGTGAAGGAGTGGTCGGTGGCGACGAACCAGATGCGGCGCGAGGCGGCGAAGCGCAAGCTCGCCCGCCAGCAGGAGCGACGGTTGCAGCAGGCGAAGCGACGCCGGCAGATCGCCGTCATCACGTCCGCTGTGGTGGTCGTCGTCGTGGTGGTCGGCGTGGTGCTGCTGACCACCCTCGGGAAGGGCGGCGACACCTCCGCCGCCGCAGCGGCGCCGAGCGATGCCGCCACACCCACCTCCGCCGCCGCCGCTGCGGCCCTGCCGCCCGGCTCCTGCGCCTACCCGGCCGAGGGCACGGCGGCGAAGGCCGACACCCCGCCCCCCACCACCGGCGTGCCCACCACGGGTGACACGAAGGTCGCGCTCGCCACCTCGGCCGGCCCCATCGGCCTCACCCTGAACGCGGCCAAGGCGCCCTGCACCGTGAACAGCTTCCTCAGCCTGACCAGGCAGAAGTACTTCGACGGCACGAGCTGCCACCGCCTCACCACGGGCGACGGGCTGAAGGTCCTGCAGTGCGGCGACCCGACCGGCACCGGCTCGGGCGGGCCCGGCTACACGATCGCCGACGAGCCGCCGACCGGCCTCGCGGCCGCCGCCAACGGCACGGTCGTCTACCCGCGCGGCACCGTCGCGATGGCCAAGACGTCGGCGCCGAACTCGGGCGGCAGCCAGTTCTTCCTCGTCTACGCCGACTCGACCCTCCCGCCCGACTACACCGTCTTCGGCACGATCGACGCCCCCGGCCTCGCCACCCTCGACGCCATCGCCAAGGGCGGCTCGAACAACGCGAACGGCCCGGGCGACGGCGCGCCCAACACGAAGGTGACGATCACGACCGCGACGGTCGGCTGACCCCGCCGGGACAGCCGCGTGGCCTCCACCCGCGGGACCCCGAGCAGAGCCGCCACCGCCGTGCTCGTCGCCGCGGTGCTGGTGGCCGGCGTGGTCGTGGCCACGCGCGCGGCCGCGGCCGCCCCCGAGCCCGGCACCGCGATCGGGGCGGTCGTCACCGTGGAGCAGGGCGAGGTCCGCGGCGCGGTCGACGGCGACGTGCTGCGCT
>NZ_JAOPWR010000148.1 GCF_025965585.1 Pseudonocardia sp. | reverse complement strand
GAGGAGTGTCATGGAGAACCCGTTCGCACCGGAGCTGCTGATCGAGGAGCGTGGCCCCGTCCGGATCGTGACGCTCAACCGCCCCGACGCCCTCAACTCCGCGAACGAGGCGCTGCACGGCGCCTTGATCGCCGTCTGGCGGCACCTGGCGGAGGACCCGGGCGCGCGGGCCGTCGTGCTCACCGGGGCCGGTAGGGCGTTCAGTGCCGGTGGCGACCTCGCGCATTTCGTCGACCTCTGGGACGACCGCGCCCAGCGCCGTCACGAGATCGACGGGGCGCGCAAGCTGCTCACCGAGATCCTCGACTTCCCGCTGCCGGTTGTCGCAGCCGTCAATGGTCCGGCCGTCGGGCTGGGCTGCAACCTCGCCGTCACCGCCGACATCGTGCTGATCGGCGAGAGTGCCTTCATGGCCGACCCGCACGTCGGTGTCGGGCTCACCGCGGCCGACGGCGGCGCCCCCACCTGGCCGCTGCTGATGGGCATGCTGAAGGCCAAGGAGTACCTGCTCACCAGCGAGCGGATCCCGGCCCAGCAGGCCGTCGCGCTCGGGCTGGCCAACCGTGCCGTGCCCGACGCCGAGCTTCTCGACCAGGCAATTGCGCTGGCCGAGAAACTGGCCGCGCAGCCGCCACATGCCGTGCAGAGCACCAAGCGGGCGTTGAACATGCACATCAAGCGCGCCGTCGCCGGCGTTCTCGAGTACGCGCTCGCCGAGGAGTTCAGCTCGTTCGACACCCCCGAGCACCGGGACCTGGTCAATCGGTTCCTGGAGCGCTCGAAGGCACGAGCGGCGAAGGCATGACGGCGGTCGAGTCCCGGTCGGGGCTCGGCACCTACGCCGACGACCTCGACGGCTACCGCACCGCACTACGCGCCTACCTCAGGAGCGAACCGTCCCTGCGCCGCTGGCGGGGGGCGCACTACGACACCACCGAGAAGCGCATCGCCGAGCACGGTTTCCTGATGGGCGGCCTCTACCGGGGTCGCTGGAACCGCTACGGCTGGCCCGCCCATGCCGGCGGGCTCGGCGGCGACGAGCGGCACCGCGCCGTGCTCTACGAGGAGCTCGGCGCCGCGGGGCTGCCGGTCCCCGAGCCCCACCTCATGCTGGAGACGCTCGCGCCACCGCTGCTGCGCTTCTCACCCGAGCTGGCCGCCGAGCTGCTGCCCCCCTACCTGCGCGGTGAGGAGTGGTGGGGGCAGGGGTTCTCCGAGCCCGAGGCCGGGAGCGACCTCGCCGCCCTGCGCTGCCGGGCCCGGCCCGACGGCGACCACTACGTGCTCTCCGGCCAGAAGGTGTGGACCAGCCACGGCGCCACGGCGCGCCGGCTGGCCTGCCTGGTCCGCACCGGCACCACCGAGAGCAGGCACCGCGGGCTGAGCATGATCCTCGTGGACGTCGCCACGCCCGGTGTCTCCGTGCGCCCGCTGGCGCTGGCGAGCGGGCAGAACGAGCTCGCCGAGGTCTTCTTCGACGAGGCGCGCGTGCCGGCGTCCCGGCTGATCGGCGCTGCGGGTCAGGGCTGGGCCGTCGCGATGTACCTGCTGCAGTTCGAGCGGGCGATGTTCGCCTGGCTCAGCGCCACCGTCGCGCTGCGCAGGCTCCGCGAGCTGCGCGACCAGGTCGCCGCAACGACACTGCCCGACGGCGCCACCCGCCGCTTCGGGGAGTGCTACGCCGACATCGTGGCGCTGCGCGCCCGCAGCGTGGAGACCGTACGCAGGCTGGCCGCGGGCGAGACCGTCGGGCCCGAGGCCAGCGTCGACAAGATCCTCCTCGCCACCGTCGAGACCGGCCTGCACGACCTCGCCCGCGAGCTGCTCGGCATCCGGTTCACGTTCGGGGCCGAGCCCGACGCCGCTTCCTGGCGGGACGACTGGTGGTACAGCCGGGGCTCCACGATCATGGGCGGCTCCGCGGAGGTCCAGCGCGGCATTCTCGCCGACCACGTGCTGGGCCTGCCCAAGGAGCGCTCCGCATGACCCCCATGGACGCCGCCACCACCGACCTGCTGGCCGGGTCGCTGCGGGAACTGCTGCACGGGGGCCGCGACCTCGGGCCCGCCTTGGCCGAGCTCGGCTGGGACGAGGTGCTGGCCGACGACCCCGCGGGCGCCACCACGCTGCTGTTCGTCGAGCACGGGCGGGCGCTGGCCACCTCCCGTGCCCTGGACGACGTGGTCCTGCGCGAGCTGGCGGGTGTGCTGCCCCCGGCCTCCGGCACCCGCGCGGTGCTGCACCCGCTGGGCGAGCCCGTGGCGGGACGGGCGCACGGCGTGCTGCTCGGGACCCTCGACGGGATCGACGAGGTCGTGGTCCCGGCCGGAGCGGCCACGTTGCTCGTCGTGCCCGCCCACCGGCTCGCACCGATCACGTCCGCCGCCGCGGGCTTCGATCCCCGGTCGGGCTGGTCCGTCGTCGACGGGCCACTGACCGGGCACCACGAACCCGTGCCCGCGGGCGACGCGTGGACGGCCGCCGTCGGCGCCGCCCACCGCGCACTCGCCGCAGAGATCATCGGCGTCGGCGAGGCCGCACTGGCGGTGACCGTCGCACACACGTCGGCCCGGCAGCAGTTCGGCAGGCCGATCGCGTCCTTCCAGGCCGTGCGGCACCGGCTCGCCGAGGCACACGTCGTCCTGACCGCGGCCCGCTCGGTGCTGGACGCCGCCTGGACCGCACCCGACCCGGGCTGGGCCGCCGCCCTCGCGAAGCTGCAGGCCGGGCGCGCCCAGGCGGCCGTCATGCGTAGCGCGGTGCAGGTGAGCGGCGCGATGGGGCTGTCGCAGGAGGGCGAGGTGCCCCGGCACGTGACACGGGCAGGCGCGCTGGACGCCCTGTACGGCGGGCACGTCGCGCTGGCCTGCTCGACGGGCGAGGCGTTACTTGCGGGGGCTCCGCTGGACCCTGTCGTGGAGGTCTGAGGGAGATGAGCATGGAGAAGTTCGCCGCGTCCGTCCGGGAGTTCCTGGACGGCCACGCGTCGCGCCGCGAGGACGCCGGCACCGTCGAGTGGGGCGTGGGACCGGACCGGATCGCGTACTTCAGCGCCGACCCGCCCGAGGTCGACGCGGCGAAGGTCGCGCAGGCGCGGGCGTGGCAGGCCACCCGCTACGAGGCGGGCTTCGGCTGGGTCACCGGCCCCGCGGAGTACGGCGGCCGCGGGCTCGACACGCTGCACGACCTCGTCTACGACGGCATCGAGGCCGAGTACGACGTGCCCGACACCGGCGTGCTCGCAGTGATCGGCCTCGGCATGATCGGGCCGACGATCCTGGCCCACGCGCAGGACCACATCAAGGACCGCTACCTCCCGTCCATGTACCGCGGCGACACCATCGCCTGCCAACTGTTCTCCGAGCCCGCGGCGGGATCGGACCTGGCGAGCCTGGAGACCAAGGCCGTCAAGGACGGTGACGAGTGGGTGCTCGACGGCCAGAAAGTGTGGACGTCGATCGCGCAGCACGCGGAGATCGGGATGGCGCTGTGCCGCACCGATCCCGACCTCCCCAAGCACAAGGGCATCACCGCGTTCGTCGTGGACATGAAGGCCCCCGGCGTCGAGGTGCGACCGCTGCGGCAGATGAGCGGCGGCGCCGACTTCAACGAGGTCTTCCTCACCGGCGTCCGGGTGCCCGACGACCACCGCCTCGGCGAGGTGAACAACGGCTGGCGGGTAGCCCTGACCACCCTGATGAACGAGCGCGCCACTGTCGGTGGCGAGGGGGCCGGGCCGGTGGCCCGCGCGACGTCGCTGCCCTTCCTCACCGCGATGCTCGAGGCCAACGGCGTGCTCGACGATCGCGCCACGCGGCGGCGGCTGGCGGAGCTCTATGCCGACCAGGCCGCCACCGGGTACCTCAACCACCAGGCGATCCGCCGGATGCGCGCGGGGCAGGAACCCGGCCCCGAGGCGTCGGTGTCCAAGCTGCTGTTCGCCCAGAACCTGACGCGCACCGCGCACTTCGCCGGCGAGGTGTCCGGCCCACGGATGATCGCCGACACCGGGGAGTGGGGAACCTGGTCGTGGACCGAACTGCTGCTCTCCACGCCGGCGCTGCGCATCCTCGGCGGCACGGAGGAGATCATGAAGAACATTCTGGCCGAGCGGGTGCTGGGGCTTCCGAAGGAGCCGGGCATCGACACGAAGTCCCCCTTCCGGGAGATGCGGCGTTCGGGGAGCAGCTCATGAGTGAGCTCGACGACCTGCGCAGTTCTGTCCGGGACTTCCTCACGGCCAAGTCCGGCGAGGAGCAGGTCCGGGCGGTGATGGAGTCCGATCGCGGCGTCGACGACGCCGTGTGGACGCAGATGGCCGACCAGCTCGGGCTGCAGTCGCTCGCCCTTCCCGAGGAGTACGGCGGCGACGGCTTCGGCTTCGTCGAGCTGAGGGTGGTGCTGGAGGAGATGGGCCGAGCGCTGCTGCCGAGCCCGTTCCTGTCCAGCGTCGTCCTGGCCGGGTCGGCGCTCATCGCCTCAGGCGATCAGGACGCGCAGGCCGCGCACCTCCCGGGCATCGCGAGCGGCAAGACCACCGCCACGCTGGCCGTCGCCGAGGCTGACGGCCGGTGGCATACCGGCGCGCTACGGACCACCGCGACGCGGTCGGCGGGGGCCTGGACCCTCCGCGGCGAGAAGTCCTTCGTGCTCGACGGCGCCACGGCCGACACCGTGCTCGTCGTCGCCGCCACCGACGCAGGTCCCGGCCTCTTCGCCGTGGCCGGTGACGCCGTCACCCGCACTCCCCTGCGTGTGCTGGACCCCACCCGCCGTCTCGCGCGGCTGACGTTCTCCGACGCGGCTGCGACACCGGTCGGCGAGCCGGGCGCGGCGGGCCCGCTGGTGGATCGCGTGCTCGACCTGGCCACCACCGCGCTCGCCGCCGAGCAGGTCGGCGGGGCGCGCGCGTGCCTGGAGGCGAGCGCGGCCTACGCCCGGGACCGGATGCAGTTCGGCAGGCCGATCGGCTCGTTCCAGGCCGTGAAGCACAAGTGCGCGGACATGCTCACCCGCGTGCAGCTGGCCGACGCGGCGTCGATCGAGGCGGCGAACGCCGCAGCCGGGGTCGAGGGATCACCGGAGCACGGCGTGGCCGCGGCAGTGGCGCACTCGGTGTGCTCGGAGGCGTTCATGTTCGTGGCCGCCGAGAACATCCAGGTCCACGGGGGCATCGGCTTCACCTGGGAACACCCCGCGCACCTGTACTTCCGGCGCGCCAAGTCCTCCCAGCTGCTGTTCGGCGGGCCGCGTGAGTACCACGAGCGACTACTGAGCCGACTGGGCGTCTGACGCAGGTGAGATGGACACCGTGGGGACCGGCGGGACCCGCGACCCCATGGTGTTCCTCTCAGCCGGCCTGCGGTCGCAGACTGCGGACCGCCATCGGCACCGCGCACCCTCCACCGACGGCCTGCTCCCCCCGAGCGAGGATCAACGCGCTCGGAACCGACGGCCGAACGCCCACCCCGGCAACGGACCGCCACCCGCGGCGGCGATGAGCAGCACTTCCGGACACTGCGGCGCGCCACGGACCGCTCGGCACCCAGAACCGCGATCACCGGCGTCGACGACGGTCGACAAGCGCACGACCCGCCATGATCAGCGGTTCGGGACACGGCACCGCACCACAGACGGTTTCACGTGCCCAACCGACGATCACCGGGCCGACAACCGGCGCCGCCCACCGGTCCGGACCCGCGCGGTGCACGCGGGAACGCCTCGGCGGCGACGAGGGCGCAGATGTTCAGGTCGGTGTGCGAACGGCGTGGGCCGGCGCATCGGTCAGAGGACGGCGCCGTTCTCCTTCAGGGCGATGATCTCGTCCCAGTCGTAGCCGATCTCCTGCAGCACATCGTCGGTGTGCTCGCCGTGCTCAGGGGCCCGGCGCAGAACGCTGGGCCGCTCGTCGAACTGCACGGGGCTGTCCACCAGCGCGAACTCGGTGCCGCTCCCGTCCTCCAGCCGCGGCAGGTACCCGTTCGCCAGCACCTGCGGATCCGCGTGCAGCTCGTGAGCGTTGCGCACGGAGTCCCAGACGCCGTCGAAGTC
>NZ_JAOPWR010000110.1 GCF_025965585.1 Pseudonocardia sp. | reverse complement strand
CACCGTCTTGAGCAGTCCGGGGCTGTGGGGCTGCGTCGGAGCGTCCGCCCGATCGGCCGGGGGCGGCGCCGCGTTGGTGGTCGGCCCCGCGTTGGTGGTCGGCGCCCCGGCGGTCGTCGGGGGGGTGCCCGTCGGAGGCGCCGTCTCGGCCTGGGAGACGGGCCCCGGGGCAGCGGCGGCCCGGACGTCCGGGGAAGGCGCGCCGGTGGCCGCGGACGCATCGGCCGGCGTGGTGCCGGTGTTGGTGGTGCCGGTGTCGGTGGTGGCGGCCGGAACCTGCTGTCCCGCGGTCTGACCGGAGCCGGCCGCAGGCGGAGCGGGGTCGACGGTGGTCGACCCGACCGCGGGCGGCTGGCCCTGAGGTGGCGGGTTCTGGGGAGCGGGGTCCTGCGTGGGCCGCGGAGCCGACGGCGGCACGTCGGCCTTGGACGGACCGTTGTCGACCGCGGGAGGGGCCGCGGAGGCCGGGGCGGGGTCCGTCGGCGCGACCGGAGCGGCCGGATCCGCGCTGGGGGCGGCCGTGGACGCCGCAGTGGTGGTGACGGTGGTGGTGCGGGGGGTCTCGGCGGCGCGGTCGGTGAGCGGCGCCGGGGCGCCGGCCGCGAGCGCGGCGGGGGACGTGCCGCCGTCGACGGGGTTCGGCGGGATGAGTCCTAGCGACGCCGCGACCTCGGGATCGGCGACCGCGGCGGCGAGCTGTTGCTGCTGCTGGACGAGCTGGGCCTGGCCTTGCTCGGGGGCTACCTGCGGGAGCGTTGCGGCGACCGCGGCGATGGCTGCCTCGGCGTCGGCTTTGCGGCCCTCCTTGAGCGCGGTGCGAACCGTCTCGAGCCCCGTGGAGACGTCGGCGGCGGCCTGGACGGACCGGGCGCGCTCGGCGTAGAGCACCTTCGTGACCGGCCACAGCGTGCCGCCGGGCTGAGCGTCGTAGGAGCCGACCGCGAGGGTGGACCCCACCAGCACCACCAGCGCGGCTGCCACGGCGAGGCGCCGTGCGTACAGCGGCGGCTCCGCGGTGCGGTGCCTGCCCGCACCGGCGACACGGGTTCGGAACGGGATCGCCGCCGCGCCCGTGGTGGCCGCGGCGACGACGGTCGGCCCGGACACGACCGTGTCGTCCACGTCCGCCGCGTCGGTGGTGGCCCCGGAGTCGGATGCGCCCCCCACCGTCTCCGGCCGCACATCCCTGACCCATGCCGAGAGCATCGACCGCAGCACGGCCTCGGGGTCGTCGGAGGGGAGCTGCTCACGAGGTGCACGAACGATGCCGGACACCAGGGACTCGACGAACTCGTCGTCGGCGCGCAATGCCTCGATGTCGATCGGGCGGTCGGGCTCGGACCCCTCCCAGAGGTCCTCGCCGTTGTCGCCAGGCCGCACCCCGGCCTCCGTTCGTGTCGCGCCCCGACCACCCGGTCGGGGAGGGGAGGTTACCCCTGTTGAGCGTTCGGTGATGACGTCGTTCCAGACTGCCACGACGTTTCGCCCTCCCAGTGGTTCAACCTACTGGCAGGTCGGATTCGACCGTGCACCACTTCTGCCCTGAGCCGAGCGGCCCCCGGACCTGCTCGTTCGTGTTCCGCTGTTCGGACGGTCACGGAGCGCGACCGTCGGTCGTGTCCGGCGCCGCCGGCGTGCCGGTTCGGCGCTCAGGCCCGCCAGGCCGCCGGGTCGGTCCACGCCTGCAGGTGCAGCCGCGTGGTGAACCGGCGCGGCCTGCGGGAGATCGGGTCGGTGAACTCAAGCGTCGAGGCCAGCAGCTGCAGCGGGCGGCGGAAGTCGTCGAGGGGCTTGTCGGTGAGCACCGGGTAGAAGTCGTCGCCCAGGATCGGCACGCCCAGCCCGCTCATGTGCAGGCGCAGCTGGTGGGTGCGCCCGGTGGCGGGGGAGAGGCGGTACCTGCCCAGCCCGTCACGGTGCTCGAGCAGCTCCACCTGCGTCTCGGCGTTGGGTTCGCCCGGCTCCTCGTAGGCGCAGATGACCCCGCGGTCCTTCACGATCCGGCTGCGCACCACGAGCGGGAGCGCGAGCGCCGGGTCGTACGGGGCGACCGCCTCGTAGGTCTTGGAGACCGCCCGGTCGCGGAACATCGTCTGGTACGCCCCGCGCCGCTCCGGCCGCACCACGAACATCAGCAGCCCCGCCGTGACGCGGTCCAGCCGGTGGGCCGGGATCAGGGCCGGCAGGTCCAGCTCGCGGCGCAGCCGCACCAGCGCGGTCTCCACGATGTGCTGACCGCGCGGGATCGTGGCGAGGAAATGCGGCTTGTCCACCACGAGCAGGTCCTCGTCGCGGTGCACGATCCCGATCGGGAACGGCACGGACGTCTCCACCGGCAGGTCGCGGTGGAACCAGAGGAACGACTCCGGCACGTAGGGGGCGTCGACCGCGATGGGCCCGTCGAGGTCGACGATGCGCTCCTCGCGCAGCATCGCGTCGATCCGCGACGGTGACACGCGCGGCAACCGCTCGACGAGGTGGTCGCGCATGGTGGCCCAGCCGCCCTCCGCGGGCGTGCGCAGCCGCACGGCGTCGAGCCCGTGCCGTTGTGGCAGCGGGGACCGCAGCTTGCGCCTCATCGGCGCCAGCCTACGGACCGCCCGGAGCCCGGGCCCTACAGCTCCGCGCGGATGGCGGTGAGCACCGACTCCGTGGCGTCGGGCGGGGAGACCTGTGCGCACAGCCGGTCCATCACCACCGCGTAGTGCTCGACGTCCGCCCGCTTGTCCAGGTAGAGCGCGCTGGTCAGCTGCTCGAGGTAGACGAGGTCGGGCAGGTCGGGCGCGGCGAAGCGGAGGATCGAGAACGGCCCGCCGGCGGCCGGGTGCCCGCCGTCGCGGAGCGACGCGATCTGCAGGGAGACGTTGGGAAGCCGGTTCATCGCGATGAGGTGGTCGAGCTGGTCACGCATGAGCTCCGGACCGGCGAGCCTGCGCCGCAGGGCCGCCTCGTCGACGACCGCCCAGAACGTCGGGCCACCGGGCGCGGTCAGGATCACCTGGCGTCGCATCCTCAGCTCGACGCGGCGCTCGACCTCCTCGGGATCCGTGTGGCCCAGCCGCGTGACGGCGCGCGCGTAGGCGGGCGTCTGCACGAGCCCGGGCACGAACTGCAGCTCGTAGCACCGGATGAGCGACGCGGCCTGTTCGAGGCCGAGGTACGTCTCGAACCAGGCGGGCAGCAGGTCGGAGTAGCGGTGCCACCAGCCGGGGGCGTTGGCGCCGCGGGCGAGGGCGAGGAACTGCTCGCGCTCGTCGGGATCGTGGACGCCGTAGAGGGTGAGCAGGTCGGCGATGTCGCGCTCCTTGAACCCGACCCGGCCCAGCTCGACGCGGCTGATCTTGGCCGTCGACGCGCGGATGGCCTCCCCGGCCACCTCCCGCGTGACGCCGGCCGACTCACGCAGGGCCCGCAGCTGCGCTCCCAGCGCGATGCGCAGCACCGTCGGACCGGTGCCCGCGCCGGACGATCCCCCACGAGCGCCCTCGGGGGCCCGCTGACCACGTGCCGCGTCCATCGTGCTGTGCCCCTCGCTGCTGTCCGCCACCGACACCCACCGATGTTCGCACGGGAGAGCGAAACGGATTCACCTGATGAGTGAACGTGTGGAGGAAGAGTGCCGGTCAGTCGGCCAGGTCGTCGAACTCGCCGCTCCGGATGCCACGGATGAACGCCGACATCTCGGCCCTCGTGTAGACGATCGTGGGACCGCTGGGATGTCGTGAGTGCCGTACTGCAACGTCCCCACCAGCGAGAACGGCGATCTCGACGCAGTTCCCGCTGGGGTTGCTGGCCGAGCTCTTGCGCCAACTGAGGTCCCGTCCTGCACGGTGCACGTGCAGATGTTCATGCAGCAGCACTTGCAATGGCAACCCTGACGTTCCACGATCGTTGTGGGGACACCCACTCCAGCGGGTGACGGTGTCCTGTTCTCGCGACGATCGGCAACGCGAGGGAGAGGGAGCCATGAGCTACTCGTGGGGAGTCGGGCTGGGTTCGGCCCGCACCGACAGCCTGCCCGTCGTGCACGCGCCCGCGAGGCCCGGTGCCGGAGTGACGGTCCGGCGCCGGATCCCCGAGGAGCCCACCCCGGAGATGCGGCAGCTCGCCGTCGAGCTCGCTCCGATGGTCGACGTGTGGCAGCGGCTGCTCGCCCAGCACGTCCCCGACCGCACCGGCCGGTGCCGCACGTGCACGAAGGGCGGCACCGGGCTGCCCGCCCGGTCGTGGCCGTGCTCCATCCACGGGGTCGCCGACCTGGCCCGGCGCTGCCACGCGGAGTCCGTGGCCTGAGCCCCGCGCCCGCCTGAGCCCCGCGGCGATCAGCGGAGCGGCATCGGCTCCGGGTCGTCCGGCAACGCCGCTGTCGGCCGGGGCGTGGCCCGGTGACCCAGGAACACCGGCCGGTTCGCGTGACCGAAGAGCAGCGGCAGCAGCTCCGACGCCCGCACGACGCCGTACCAGCCCTGCTGCGCCGGTACCTCGCCGAACGCCGTGACGCCGTCGGCGCGCACGCCCGGGCCCGCCACCACCAGCGGCGTCGGGTCCCCCGTGTGCAGGACGCCGTCCACGGACGGGGTGGCGTGGTCGCCCGTCACCGCGACGACCGCCCGGCCTGCCAGCTCCGCGAGGCCGGCCAGGCCGCGGTCGGCCGCCTCGAGCACGTCGCGCTTCGCGTACGGGTCCTTGGTGTGCCCGGCCTCGTCGGTGGCCTTCGTGTGGACGTGGACGAACCGCGCGCCCCGGCCGATCAGCTCGTCGGCCACCGCCAGGCGCGCCGCGAGGTCGGCGGCGACGTCCGGCATCGGGGTCACGTGCTGCTGCGCCATCCCGAGGACGCCCGCCAGCCCGCGGTAGAGCCGCGTCTGCGTCACGGCCGCGCCGGCGACCCCGGCCTGCTCGGTGAACGTCGGGATCGGCTCCCGCACGCCCGACCATTTCGTGGTGAGCACATCCAGCGGCGGCAGGCCCCGCTCCGCGCGTGCCGCGTTCAACGGGCTCGCCACCAGCGCGGCGCGCGCGTCGAGCAGCAGCGCGGTCAGTGCCTCCGCGGTGGCCTCGCCCGCGGGATCGGCGGCACGCACCCGCAGCCACGGGTGGCGGTCCTCGAAGAACGGGTCCGAGTCCGTGACGGCGCCGCACGCGTGCTGCGGCAGCGTGAGCAGGGCCTCGCCCCGGCCGCCGAGGGTGCGCAGCGTGGCGCCGTGCGCACCCAGCACGGGGGAGAGCCCGGCGAGCAGGGCGGCCGCGTCGTCGGCGTCGCCGGGGGCGACCCGGCCGGTGATCCACACCCGGTCCCCGTCCGATCGCGAGGTCCGCAGCGCCGCGTGAGTGACCGCCACGCCGTACTCGACCGCGATGCCCGCTCCCACGGCCTCCAGCACCGCCCGCCCGGGGAACGTGACGTCGGCGAACCCGAACATCGCCCAGTGCGCGAGCTCCGACGCCGGCGCGCGGCCCCACCCGAACGGCAGGTGCCACCCCGACGCGCCGCGGGCCGCCAGCGCGTCGAGCACGGGGGTGGCGGCGGCCTCGGCGGGCGTCCGTCCGCCCAGCTCGGGGACCGGCCGGTCGCCCAGCCCGTCGAGGACCACCAGCACCACCGGCAGCCGGTCGTCGTCGAGGCGCGGCTGCGTCTCGCCGTAGCCGGGTGCCCTCATGAGCGGGCCGCGAGCAGCGCGTCGAGCACCGGGGCCACCCCGGCGGGCACGGCACCGCGCCAGTCGGCGCCCTCGCGCAGGAGGACACGGATGTCGGAGGCCGAGCGCTTCGTGGCCGGGTCGCCGTCCAGCACGGTCACCGCGTACCCGCCCACCCGGAGGGCGTCGGCCTTCTGCCGCTCCCAGCCGTCGTAGGCGCGGACGAACTGGTGGGCCCATGGCGGCACGTACTCGGGCCAGACGTGCGGGCGGGTCAGGTCGAACGGCACCACCGTGGTGCGGTCGCCGTACCCGGCGGCGTCGAGCGCGGCGATGAGCAGCCGCGACCGCTCGTAGTAGGTGAAGGGGTTGGCGGCCGGTGTGTGCCGGTGGGCGGAGGTGGCCTCCTCGTGCCGGGCGGCCGTGTCGGGGTTGGTGACGGCGACGATCACGTGCTCGCACGCGTCGAGCGCGATCCCGATCAGCTCCAGGTGCTGGTCGTGGACGGGCTGGAACCGGCCCGTCACGCAGCCGAGCGTCCCGTCGGACGGCATCACCGCAGGAGGGGTCACCGCAGCAGGCCGCGAGCGATCGCGTTGCGCTGGATCTCCACCGTCCCCGCGGGGATCTTGAGGTTGCGCGCCACGCGGAACAGCTTCTCCTCGGGGGAGCCCAGCAGCAGGCCCGTGCCGCCGTGGATCTGGACGGCGTTGTCGGCCACCCGGAAGAACGCCTCGTCGTTGATCACCTTGACCAGGCTGATCAGCCGCGGTGCGTCGCGGTGCAACGGGATGCCGTACGGGCCCAGCTCGTCGAGCTCGGCCTGCGCGACGAGCGAGGCGGCCCGTGCGGCGTAGACGTCGGCGTCCATGTCGGCCAGCAGGTGCTGCACGGCCTGCAGGTCGGCGATCGGCCGACCGCCCGTCTGCCGGCTGCGGGCGCGCTCCAGCGCCCGGTCGAGCAGCCAGTAGCCCCAGCCCGCACACATCCCGCCGCGGCACAGCCGCCGCCAGTTGATCCAGGACATGGCCAGCGCGAACCCGTCGCCGACCTCGCGCACGACGTTCTCCGCCGGCACCCGCACGGCGTCGAACTCCAGCTCGCCGGTCAGGCCGTCGGACAGCATCGTGGGGATGTCGCGGCCGCGGCGGACGCCGGGCGCGTTCGCGTCCACGAGGAACATCGAGAGCGACCGCGTGCCCGCCCCGGGCTCGGTGACGGCCACGACCTGCAGCACGTCGGCGAAGGCGGCGTTGGTGATCCACGCCTTGGCGCCGTCGAGGATCCAGTCGCTGCCGTCGCGCCGGGCGTGCGTGCTCATCGCCAGCACGTCGGTGCCGACGGAGGCCTCGGTGTTGCAGAACGCCGCGGTGATCTCCCCGGCCATCAGCGGCTCGAGGTAGCGCCCGCGGGCGGCGTCGGAGCAGTGCTCGATGGCCGGGTTCGCGCCCTCGGTCCAGGCCAGCGCGGCGATGCCCAGCCCGAGTCCACCGTGCCGGTAGACGTACTCCTCGACGTGCTGCATCTCCACACGGGAGAACCCGCCACCGGCCAGCGCCGCGCTGACGTGCGGGTTGTAGAGCCCCGCCTTCGCCGAGCGGCGCTGCGCCTCGCGCCGGGCCTCCCACACCACGGGGTGCATGCGGCCGTCGTCGTCGAGGGCGGGGTTCCACGGCGTGCCGACACCGGCGGCGGCGAGTTCCTTCTCCAGCGGGTCGATCTCCGAGGAGAGGAAGGCGCCGAACCGCTGCGTGTAGTCGAGGACGCGGTCCGACGGGGCCCAGGAGGCGGCGCTGCTGCCAGTGCTCATGGCTGCGACGCTAGATGACCCGGTCCGGACCGTCGGCGGGGGCCGTTACCCGAGCCACTCCAGCGCGGCCGCGGCCGTCCACGCCTGGTCGTGGCTCCCGAGCGGCTCGCCGGTGATCGGCTCGTAGTACTCCGCGAAGGTCAGGTCGCCCAGCTGCTCCAGCGACGCCTCGCGCAGCACGCCCCGCAGCTGCCACGCGCTGTCGCGGGCGCAAGCCCAGCCCAGCAGCAGGTTGAGGAACGGCCACACCGGGCCGCGCCAGTAGGTGCGGCAGCGGAAGCCGGGGCTGGCCGGCGACGTCGACGGGGGCAGCGGGTAGCGCAGGGCCGGGTGGCCCATCCACTGCTGGCCGAGCAGGATGCCGCGCTGGCGCGCGAGCAGGTCGGCTCCGTCGACCCCGTCGGCGCCCGCGACGAGGGGGGCGAAGCCGGCGACGGTCAGCGGGCCGATCCACTCCTCGGCCAGCACGTCGTAGTCGCGGGCCAGGCCGGTGACGGGGTCGACCGTGGCGGCCACGCCCGCGCGGAACCGGGCGGCCGTGGCGCGCTGCTCGGCGGCGTCGTCGGTGCGGCCCAGCTCGTCGGCGATGCCGGCCAGCACCTCGGCGGCGGCGGCGAGGATGGCGGAGAAGAACACGTCGCGGACGCGGAAGTCACCGATGTCGAGGATGCGGTCGTCGTCGTAGTGCACGGAGCGCATCTGCTCGACGAGCCACAGGTACCGCGTGTACTCCCCGTCGCTCGGGCGCTCGGCCGACGAGCCGACGTGCAGCGTGTCGCGGCGGACGAAGGCCGGCACCTCGCCCGCGGTGATCCGTGAGTACGGGCCGTCCCAGCGCGGGGAGTTGTCGAAGCCCGACTCCCAGCTGTGGTGGATCTCCACCAGGCCGACGCCGTCGGGGTCGCGGGCGGTGGCCAGCCAGCGGTGCCAGGCCAGCCAGCCGTCGAACGTCTCGGCGACGAACGCCTCGGCGGCCTCGGCGTCGGCGCCGCCGTTCTCGCGGCCGCGGTCGAGGATGTGGCGCAGGGCGATGGCGTGCACCGGCGGCTGGCAGATGCCGGACGTGCGCACCCCGGCCGGCTTGGCGGGCGCCTCGTCGGTGCCCCAGCGCTCGGGACCGGGGAAGTAGTCGTCCACCCGCGGCGAGAACACGATGTGCGGGATCATCCCGGTGCTCCACTGCGCCGAGAGCAGGCTGCGCAGCTCGGTGACGGCGCGGCGGACGTCCACGCGCGAGAGGCCGATCGCCACGAACGCGGCGTCCCAGCTCCATTGGTGCGGGTAGAGGTCGGGAGCGGCGCTGGTGACCGTGCCCAGGTCGTTGCGGCGCAGGACCTCCACCGCAGCCGGGCGCAGCAGACCCGCTTCGAGCATCGTGCCGATCATGGAATGGCCTCTCACGCCGGTTCGGGGGTGGTCGTGCGCCGGACAGAGGGCCTATCGCCGGTGGCGCCGAAAGTATGAGCGGAGAGTGATCGGGGGAACACTCCGGCGGACCGGGAGAGCACGCGCGGACGCATGGAATCTCCTCGGTTCAGCGTCGCTGCCAACTTCTGTTCAATGGAAGAACAGAACTGGAGTACTGTCAAGGGCCGACGGTGTCGAGGAGGGAACATGAGCGGTGTCACCGGTCACGGGGTCACCAGCCACGGCTATCTGCTCGACCTGATCCGCTCCACCGGCGGCATGTCCCGCCAGCAGCTGATCGCCGAGACGGGCATGTCCCGCGGCACCCTCTACGGCCGGCTCGACACCCTCGCCGGCCTGGGGCTCGTCTACGAGGCCGAGAGCCTCGGCGCCACGGGCGGGAGGCGCCCGCGGCGTATCCGCTTCGACGACCGCGGGCGGGTCGTGCTCGGCATCGACCTCGGCCAGACCCACGCGCGCATCAGCATCACCGACCTGCTCGGCAGCGAGATCCGACGCGCCGACCTGCCCCTGCGCATCGAGGACGGGGCGCGGTCCGTGCTCGGGTCGGTGCTCGACCACGGGGAGAAACTCGTGGCCCAGGGCTCGGGGGAGCAGCTGGTCGGCATCGGGGTGGGGGTTCCCGCGGCGGTCGACCTCGCCACCGGCTGGATCCTGCACCCCACCACCCTCGAGGGCTGGCCCGCGGAGTCGGCCGTCGACGCCGTCGGGGCCCGCTGGGACCTGCCCGTCGTCGTCGAGAACGACGCGCGCGCGGCGGCCGTGGGGGAGTCGCGCACCGACGAGGAGACGCTCGTCCACGTCAAGGTCGCCACGGGCATCGGCTGCGGCATCGTCGTCGGCGCCGACGTACTGCGCGGCGCCCGTGGGGTGGCGGGCGACATCGGCCACGTCCGCGCGATCGTGCCCGGCGCCGGCTCGGAGCCGCTCTGCCGCTGCGGCCGCACCGGGTGCCTCGCCGCGTACAGCTCGGGGCGGGCGCTGCTCGAACGGCTGGCCCCGCACGGCGTCGACACCCTGGCCGGCATCGTCAGCGGCGTCGACGATCCCGCGGTGCTGGCCGCGCTGCTCGACGCCGCCGACGTCCTCGGCGTCACGCTGGCTACCACCGTCACCACCGTGAACCCCCACCGGCTCGTGCTCGGCGGCGCGCTCGGCGTGCTCCCGCCGCTGGTGCAGCGCGTCCGTGAGCGGATCTACGACACGGTCGCCGAGCGCGCGCGCCCCGTGGTGGAGGGCAGCAACCTGGGTGCCCGCGCCACGGTGCGCGGCCTGGCACGGCTCGTGGCGCGCCGCGTCTACGCGCCGGACGCGGTGGACGAGACGGTGGTGCGCGCGGGGTGATCCACGCCGGCAGACCTGCAGGCACGGGGTGCCTCGACCGTGTCGGCTGAATCGTGTCAGGGTTGTGCCGTGGACCTTCACCCCTCCGCCACCGCGACACTGCCCGCCACCACCACCGACTGGTGGCGCTCCGCGGTCGTCTATCAGCTCTACATCCGCAGCTTCGCCGACGGCGACGGCGACGGGATCGGCGACATCGCGGGGATCCGGGCTCGCCTGGGGTACCTGCGCGACCTCGGCGTCGACGCGGTGTGGATCAACCCGTGGTACCCGTCGCCGATGGCCGACGCCGGCTACGACGTGGCCGACTACCGCGCGATCGAGCCCACCTTCGGTACTTCCGAGGACGCCGCCGCGCTCATCGACGAGGCCCATGCCGCGGGCCTGCGGGTGATCCTCGACATCGTCCCCAACCACACCTCCGACCAGCACGACTGGTTCCGTGCCGCGCTCGCGGGCGGGGCGGCGGAACGGACGCGGTACCTGTTCCGACCGGGCCGCGGCGTCGACGGCGAGCTGCCGCCGAACGACTGGCAGAGCGTCTTCGGCGGTCCGGCGTGGACGCGCGTGGCGGACGGGTCGTGGTACCTGCACCTGTTCGACCCCACCCAGCCCGACCTCGACTGGAACAGCCCGGAGGTCCGGGCGGAGTTCGAGTCGATCCTGCGTTTCTGGTTCGACCGCGGCGTCGACGGCTTCCGCATCGACGTCGCGCACGGCATGGTCAAGGCGGACGGCCTCCCCGACGTCGGGGACGACAAGCAGGAGATGCTCGGGACGTCCGACCGGCTCGACCACCCGCACTGGGACCGCGACGGCGTCCACGAGATCTACAGCGCCTGGCGCGCCGTCGCCGACTCCTACGCCGACACCCTCGAGGGCGCGCGCATCTTCGTCGCCGAGGCCTGGGCCCCGAACGCCGAGCGGCTCTCGCTGTACCTGCGTCCCGACGAGCTCCACACCGCGTTCAACTTCGCCTACCTCGACGCCCCGTGGGACGCCGCGGCCCTGCGCGAGGTGATCGACGGCTCGCTGACGACGTTCGCCGGTGTCGCCGCGCCGGCCACCTGGGTGCTGTCCAACCATGACGTCGTGCGGCACGTGTCCCGGTTGGGCCGGCCCGTCGGGAAGGGGCACACCCTGTCGTCGCTGTCTCCGATCGACACGCTCGACCTCGAGCTGGGCACCCGGCGCGCCCGCGCGGCGGCCCTGCTGATGTTCGCCCTGCCCGGCAGCGCGTACGTCTACCAGGGCGACGAGCTGGGCCTGTGGGAGGTCGAGGACCTGCCCGACGAGGTGCTGCAGGACCCCACCTGGGAGCGTTCCGCCCACACCGAGCGCGGCCGCGACGGCTGCCGGGTGCCGATCCCGTGGTCGGGCGGCGCGAGCCCGTTCGGCTTCGGGCCCGAGGGCTCCACGCCGTGGCTGCCCCAGCCCGCGGGCTTCGCGGGCGTCACCGTGGCGGCCGAGGAGGCCGACCCCGGCTCGATGCTCACGCTCTACCGCTCGGCCCTGCGGCTGCGGCGCGAGCACCCGGAGCTCGGTGACGGCGAGCTGACCTGGCTGCCGAGCGGGCCCGGGGTCCTCGCGTTCCGGCGCGGACCGGGCCTGGCCTGCGTGGTCAACCTGTCCGGCGAGCCCGTCGCCCTGCCGGCCGGAGCCACCGTGCTGCTCGCGTCCGGCCCGCTCCCCGGCGCCGCTGTCCCGGTCGACACGGCGGTCTGGTTCGCCGACTAGCCCGACGCGGACGTCGTGGTCCGGGTGCGTCCCGGGGGCGGACGTTTCGGACGTGACCTACGCGAGCGGGTCGTCCAGGTCCGGTTCGTAGATCCACCGATCGCCGGTGGCGTCGGCAGGGTCGGGCCCACGCCGCCGGTCGGCGGGTTCCGGGATGCGCACCGGCATGTGGCCGGTGTCCTCGGCGTAGATCGTGGTGTCGTGGTGGCAGGGGAGCAGGCGGGGCGGGAGCCCGTCGTCGCGCAGCTCCACGGGCTCGGTGTGGCCGTCGCACGGTCCGCCGACCAGCACGGCGTGCGGCATCGTCCTACACGCCGCGCCGTCGTGGCGTCGCCGGGCCAGCACCGCGCCGATGCCGATGACCAGCACGAGGCCGGCCACGGAGATCAGGAACGGCAGCGAGCCCGGGTCGGCTCCGTAGGTGCCGATCGCGACCAAGGCCGCCGCGCCGGGCGTCATGCCGATCGCGCTGCCGACGACGTAGTCGCGGGTGCGCACCGACGTCAGGCCGCAGGCCATGTTCAGCACGGCGAACGGCAGGATCGGCGCGAGCCGGATGGTGGTCATCGCGAGCAGGCCGCGACGGCGCAGCAGGTCGTCGAGCCGGGTCAGGCGCGCGGCGCCGGAGCCGGCGCGCTCCTGCAGGCGTTCGACGCTGCCGCGCCCGAGCCGGCGCGCGAGGGCGAAGCCCGCCGCGGCGCCGAGCACCGCACCGACCATCACCACCGGCAGGCCGAGTCCCAGTCCGAACAGGACCCCGCCGCCGACGCTCAGCACGCTGGCCGGCACCGGTGTCAGCGACAGCCCCGCGTAGAGGGCCGCGTAGAGCACCGGCCCGGCCCACCCGGCCGCCGCGACCCAGCCGCGGATCACCTCCAGCGGGGGCACGCCGATCTCGACGGCGACCGCGGCAAGCCCGAGCGCCACCGCGAGGAGCAGGACGGGCCGCCACCACCTCATCGCCGTCACCCTCTCGCCGGTGTCGCTCCGCAGCCTACGGCCGAACGGACGCGCGCCGCCCGCCGACGCACGAGCGGGTCACCCGAGGAACTCGACGATCGCGTCCCTGAACTGCGGGGACGCGACGACGACGCCCACGTGGTCGCCCGGCACCGGCCGCGGCTGCGCGCCGGGGATCGCGGCCGCGAGCGCCTCGGGACACACGGCGAAGTCGTCGGCGCGCAGCGCCGTGGCGAGCGAACCGCGCGGGATGGCGCGGGTGTCCACGCCCCCACCACACTCCTCGGGCGTTCGTCACAGCTGAGGAGCACGGAGGAGACGGAGTCCTCAGCCGTCCCGCAGCCGCGTGAGCAGGGGGATGGCGGCGATCTTCTCCTCCGTCAGCTCCGACCAGCGGATGCCGTCGGTGGGGCGCTCGCCGCGCCTCCCGCGGCAGTCGAGCACGCGGTCCGGTGTCACGACCAGGTCGACGGGCGCGTCGTGCGCCGCCGTCGGGATCACGCCCGCGGGTCGCACCTGCAGTTCGTGCACCGTCGTCACGACGAGCGTGTCCGGCCCGATCAGCCCGGCCGCCATGGCGAGTGCGAACTCCAGGTCGGCGAACCCGCCGCCCTTGCCCAGCCGGGCACCGTCCTCCCCGACGGCCACGCAGCCCGTCACCACGAGGTCCACCGGCTCCAGCTCGGCCACCGCCACCCGGCGGGCCGAGCGCGTGGCGCCCGCGATCGACGCGGCCTTGCGCGGCGGGTCGGCCAGGTGGGCGGGGTCGAGCAGGAAGAACGGCTCGGGCTCGGCCAGGCGCGGCACCGCCATGTACACGGTGCGGCCGTCCTCCAGCGCGCGCTGGCGGACGGGTAGCTGCGCGGAGTCCGGGTTGGACTTGAGCGTGCGCGCCGCCGCCCACGCGTCGGTCTCCCGCAGCCGCTGTGCCGCGGCCTCGGCGCCGGTGAAGTTGGAGATCCGGTTGCGGGCACCGGGGAACCGGGCGACACGGGCTTCGGTGAGCGCGGTCCAGACCTCGTCGCGCAGGGCGGCCTTGGCGGCGAGCAGGTCCGCGTCGCCGCCGGCGTCGTGGTCGTGGCGTCGGGGGGTCCTGCCCGTCATGATCCGGCGACGCGGCGGCGGTCGCCCTGCGCACGCATCCGGGCCAGCACCGGCAGCCCGACGCGGGGGAGCAGGCCACCCACCCGGGCCAGCCCGGCCCGGACGGGCGGCATCGACCGGACGACGCGCGTGCCGTCGAGCATCCCGATCGCGGCGTCGGCCACGGCCTGCGGCGTCAGCAACGCCTTCTGCGAGAACAGGATCGCCGTGTCGCGGTGCGACTGCTCGTCGCGGACGAGCGCGGTGTCGGCGGCGTCCGGGCACAGCGCGTGCACGCGGATCGGGATGCGCTCGAGGTCCAGGTCGCCCTGCAGGCTGGTGCTGAAGTTCAGCACGGCCGCCTTGGTGGCCGCGTAGATAGCCAGCCCGGGCACGGGCCCGTGCGCCGACATCGACGCGATGTTGAGCAGGTGCCCGCCGCGGGACCGCATGGCCTCCACCGCGGCCCGCGAGCCGTGGACGACGCCGAGCAGGTTGGCGTCGATCATCAGGGCGACGTCCTCGTCGGGGTGCTCCCACGCCTTTCCGGCACGCAGCACCCCCGCGTTGTTCACCCACACCCCGACCGGCCCCAGCTCGGCCGCGGCGGAGGCGACCGACCGGTGGTCGGCCGCCAGCCGTGCGTCCGCGGCGATCCCCGTGGCGCCCAGCTCGTCGGCGGCGGCGCCGACCGCGTCGGCGTCCAGGTCGGTGATCAGGACGCGGTGGCCCCGCGTGACGAGGCGGCGGGCGATCTCCTTGCCGAAGCCGCGGGCGGCTCCGGTGACGACGGCGGCGGTGGCGGTGGAGGGGGCGTTCATGCGGCACACCCTGCCATTTCGCTCCCGGGAGGTTCATGCTCGCCTCGTGATCTCCGACGATCGGTTGCGCGAGGTCGCCGCCGCGCTCGTCGCCGTCGATGGCGTCGTGGGCGTGATGTCGGGCGGCAGCCGCGCCCGCGGCGACCACGTGCCCGAGTCCGATGCGGACCTCGGTGTCTACTACCGGCCGTCGCTGGACGTCGC
Source organism: Pseudonocardia sp. (assembly GCF_025965585.1). Lineage (GTDB taxonomy): Bacteria > Actinomycetota > Actinomycetes > Mycobacteriales > Pseudonocardiaceae > Pseudonocardia. The sequence continues at coordinate 683 of NZ_JAOPWR010000110.1, read as the reverse complement.
GGCGCTGCGGGCACTGGCCCGCGAGCTCGCCGGACCGGACGCCGAGGTCACCGAGCCCGGCGCCTGGGGGGAGTGGGTCGACGGCGGCGCCTGGCTGCGGGTCGACGGCACCGCGGTCGACTGGATCTACCGCGACCTCGACCGCGTCCATGCCGCCTGGCGCGATGCCCGCCGCGGTCGCCACGCCTGGTACGTGCAGGTGGGCCACCCGCTGGGCTTCCTCGACGTCGCGTACGCGGGGGAGGTGGCGCTGGGCGTGGTGCTGGCCGACCCGTCCGGCGAGCTCACCGCCCTGCACCGCGACACGCGGATGTACCCGGCGCTGCTGGCCCGCTCACTGGTGGCGCGGCTCGGGGAGGCCGAGCTCACGGTGGGCATCGCGCGCAAGGTCGTCGACCGCGGCGATGCCGCGTACGTCGCCGGGTGCGTGTTCCGCGCCGTCGGGCTGTGCGCGCACGCCTTGCACGCCCACGCGGGACGGTGGGCGATCACCGAGAAGGGCCTGGTCGCGGCCGCGGGAGGGCTGCACGGGGCACCGAGGGGCTTCACCGAGCTGGCCCACGCCCTGCTCGCCCGGGTCGGGTCCTCGCCCGTCGAGCTGACGGCCACCCTCGACGCCGCCGAGGCGCTCGTGGCGGAGGTGCGCGCGGCCTGCGCCCGCTGATCCCGCCCCGCAGCTGCGT
>NZ_JAOPWR010000078.1 GCF_025965585.1 Pseudonocardia sp. | reverse complement strand
GGCGACGGCGCCGCGGTTGCCGGCGCCCCACGGCCGTGACGCGGACACCACCAGGTAGGCCCGCGGCCGCCCGGTCAGCCCGAGCGGCTGGACGAGCGCCCCCGCGGGCGGCCCGGACGCGCTGTCGGACCCCCGCAGGCCGGCCGGGCGCAGCCGGGCGATGCGCTCCCGGATCTCCGCAGGCAGGACCGGTCCCGGCCGGTCGCGCAGCCGCACGGCGCCGTCCGGGTCACAGATCACGGCGTCACCGTCGACGACCGCGGCGAGGGTCCGCAGGATCTCGGCGGGCCCCTCGGGGGTGGCGGCGGCACGGGTCAGCCGCCGCTGCACGGTCAGGGCGTCGCGCAGCGCCCGCTGTTCCTCCTGCTCGACGAGCCGCCCCACCACCCTGGTCACGGCGACGAACGGCACCGCCCTGGGCACCGCGAACAGCGCCAGCCCGGCGCCGGCGGCCGCCCGCTCCAGGGCCGCGGGGACGTCGTGGTGGGTGAGCCCGATGCCGAGTCCGAGCGCGACGACGCCTGCTCGGGCCAGGCGACCGGCGAAGCCGTGCCACTCCGCGTCCCAGCCCGCGGTGGTGAGACCGGTGGTCAGCAGGATCTCGCCGCCCTCGAGGAACGGCGTCGGGTCGCTGAGCTCGCTCGCCGCCACCCAGCGCACCGGCCGGTCCGGGTCGCCCGGCACGAGCACGCTCAGGTCGAGCGACGGGGTCCGGAGCACCTCGGCAAGGGTGGGCACGGGTGTCAGTCTCGCACCATTGATCATCACAGATGGTGCACACGGGACCCTGTGCTCGGACCGGGACCGGCCTACCGTCGTCCCACCGCATCGGCCCGTCCCGAGGAGACACCATGTCCGCCACCGTCACCGCCCGCGTGTCGACGACCGGCGGTCCCACTCTCCCCCAGGAGCGACGGCTGGTGACCGAGATCCCCGGGCCGCGCTCCCGTGAGCTGGCCGCGCGCCGGTCGGCAGCGGTGCCGGCGGGCGTCAGCGTGACCATGCCGGTCTTCGCGGCCGCGGCGGGCGGGGGAGTGCTCGTCGACGTGGACGGCAACTCGTTCATCGACCTCGGGTCCGGCATCGCCGTGACCAGCGTGGGCAACAGCGCCCCCGCCGTGGTCGACGCCGTGCGTGACCAGGTGGGGCGGTTCACCCACACCTGCTTCATGATCACGCCCTACGAGGGCTACGTCGCCGTGGCCGAGGCGCTCAACGCGATCACGCCCGGCGACCACGAGAAGCGCAGCGCGCTGTTCAACAGCGGCGCCGAGGCGGTGGAGAACGCCGTCAAGATCGCCCGCTCGCACACCGGCCGCCAAGCCGTGGCCGTGTTCGACCACGCATACCACGGCCGCACGTCGCTGACGATGGCGATGACCGCGAAGAACATGCCCTACAAGGAGGGCTTCGGTCCGTTCTCGCCGGAGGTGCACCGCGCTCCGATGTCCTACCCGTTCCTGGACGGGCTGGACGGCCCGGCGGCCGCGGGGCGGGCGATCGAGATCCTCGACCGCCAGGTCGGGGCCCACAACCTCGCCGCGCTGGTGATCGAGCCGATCCAGGGCGAGGGCGGCTTCATCGTCCCCGCGCCCGGCTTCCTGCCCGCGCTGCGCGACTGGACCCGGGCGAACGGCATCGTCTTCGTCGCCGACGAGGTGCAGACCGGCTTCGCCCGCACCGGCGCGATGTTCGCCTGCGAGCACGAGGACGTCGTGCCGGACCTCATCGCCACCGCCAAGGGGATCGCCGGCGGGCTTCCGCTGGCCGCGGTCACCGGCACCGCCGAGATCATGGACGCCCCGCACGCGGGCGGGCTCGGGGGCACCTACGGCGGCAACCCGATCGCCTGCGCGGCCGCGCTGGCGACCCTGCGCACGATCCGCGACGACGACCTGGTCGGGCGGGCCCGGGCGATCGGCGAGATGCTCCTCGACCGCCTGCGCGCGCTGCAGGCGACCGACCCCCGCATCGGCGACGTGCGCGGGCGCGGGGCGATGGTCGCGGTCGAGGTCGTCGACCCGGCGACCGGTGGCCCCGACGCGGCCACCACTAAGGCGATCGCCGCCGGCGCCCACGCGGCCGGGCTGATCGTGCTCACCTGCGGCAGCCACGGCAACGTGCTGCGGCTGCTCCCGCCGCTCGCGATCCCGCAGCCCCTGCTCGCCGAGGCGCTCGACGTGCTGGCCGACGTCGTGGCGACCACCCGCTGAGGCGCGACGGTCAGCCCCGCCGTTCGGCCTCCGGCCCGATGAGAGCGTCCTCGACGTCGGTGTAGAGGCTCAGCAACCCGTCGAGCCCGGACGCCTCGATGGGCCGGACCACCGGACGGGTGTGGTCGACCACCACGCGCAGCGGCTCCCGGCGCGCCGCGGCGGTGCGGGCCGCGGCCACCAGGGCGGACAGGCCGGACGACCCGAGGAACGTGACGTGGGTCAGGTCCACCACCACCACGGCCGTCGGCTCGGCGAGCGCGGCCGCCGTGGCGTCCTGCAGCCTGCCTGCCGTGACCAGGTCCACCTCGCCGGTGGCGGTCACGACGGTGGCCTCGCCCTCGCGCCGGGTGGTGAGGGTCAGCAGCTGCTCCTGCTCGGGAGCCTGATCGGGATCGGACACGGTCGGCAACCTACCCAGCGAGCTCGGGGGCGGGTCCGATCGGTACGTGCCCGCCGATCCCGGTGAGCGCCAGGATGCGGTGCGGGGCGCCGTCCGGGTCGGTGAGCAGCCGGAGCCGCCCGCCCGCGGCGTGCGCCGCGCCGAGCACGAGCCCGGCGCCCGCGCTGCCGAGGAACGTCACCCCCCGCAGATCCAGCACCACCCCGGCGAGGGCCGTGCGCACCGTGTCGTCCACCTGCGCGGCGATCGGGGTCACGGTCGCGAGGTCGAGCGCGCCGGTCAGCTCGATCCGCAGGTCACCGCCGGGCTCGCGGTGGATGCGCAGCTCGCACGTGGCGGGAGGCTCTTCGCGACGGGCCGGCGTCGGCGCGGTGTCCCCGGCCCCCGCGGGAGCGGGCTCCGTGCGGCCGGGCACTGTGAAGCGGACGGTGGTGCCGCCGTCGTGGGTCTCGACCACCACGTCCTCTGTCAGGGCGCGGATCATCTCCAGCCCGCGTCCGCGGTGGCCGGGATCGGCGGGGACGGGACGCCACGTGCCCGTGTCCACGATCTCGCCCTTGACGTCGCCCGACGCGGTGCGTTCGAGGCGGTAGCGGACGGTGCCGGGAGCCTCGTCGCGGTAGGCGTGCTCGACGGCGTTGCTCACGGCCTCGCCGAGCGCGAACTGGAGGTCGTCCAGCTGCTCGTCGCCCAGCCCCGAGGCCACGCTCCACGCGCGGACCGCCCGTCGCATGCCCGGGAGCCCGGTCGCGAGGGCCGGCAGGTCCTCGACCAGGGCTCCCGGGCGCAGCCGCGCCACGAGCACGGCGATGTCGTCGGCGGGCCCGGCGCCGTCCACGACGTCGCGCAGCACCGCCGGGATGAGCATGGGTGTCGGATCGGACGCGTGGGCCCCGGCGGCGGCCGCGAGGCGGTCCAGCCCGTCGTCGATGATCTCGGTGCGCCGCTCGACGAGGCCGTCGGTGTAGAGCAGGACGCTCGCCCCGGGTCGCAGCACGGCCCCGCCCTCGGTGAAGGGCGGTGCCCCGGGCACACCGAGCACGCACCCCTCTGCGTCGTCGAGGTAGCGCGCGCCGGCCTCGTCGAGCACCAGCGGGGGCGGGTGCCCGGCCCGGGCCCAGCGCAGTACCCCGGTGCGGGTGTCGATCACCAGGCAGACCACCGAGCTGCCCCGGGCGCCGTCGATCCGCTGGGCGAACCGGTCGAGCAGCCGCAGCGCCGTGGCCGGCGGCTGCTCGTGGAGCAGGTGGGCGGCGAGCGCGCTGCGGAGCTGGCCCATGACGGCGGCCGCCGACGGGCCCTGGCCGACCACGTCCCCGACGACGACCGCCACGCGGTCGTCGTCGAGCTCCAGGACGTCGTACCAGTCGCCACCGGCCTTGCTGCCCCACGCGGCCGGCAGGTAGCGCGCGGCCAGATCGAGCCGGGACAGCACGGGCAGGGCGCTCGGCAGCAGGCTGCGCTGCAGGGTGTCGGCCACCTCGTCGCGCATGGCGGCCAGCGTGAGCCGTTCGAACGCCAGCGCCGCGCGGGAGGCCAGCGACCCCGCCAGCTCCCGCTCGTTCTCCTCGAAGCTCCGGCTCGTGGCGAAGGCGATCGACAACACTCCGACCACCCGCGTTCCGACGACGAGCGGCAGCGCCGCGTACCCGGCGAAGGCGATGCCGTCGTGCTCCGCGATCAGATGCGGGTACGCGGCGGCCCAGTCGTCGATGTCGTGCAGCCAGACGGCCGTGCCGGTGCGGGCGCAGTCGGCCAGCGGATGCGTCTCGTCGGCGCGCGAGAACTCGTACCGGGCGACGATCGAGGGGGAGAAGCCCACCTGGTGGACCAGCTCCAGCCCCCGGCCGGGCCGTTGGATCAGCGCGCCCACCGCCTCCGCGCCGAGCAGGTCGGCGATCCCGTGGACGAGCACGTGCGCGGCCTCGTCCACGGTGGCGGCCGTGCCCAGTTCGGCGACGATCCGGTGGACCTGGCGGTCCTGCGCCCGCGCCAGCTCGGTGTCGACCAGGCGGGAGACCCGGCGGCTGATCTCGGCGGCCAGCGCACGGTCGGCGGCGTCGAAGCGGTGCGATCCGGTGGCCGACAGGAAGGCGAGCGTGCCGAGCATCCGGCCGTCGGCCATCAGGGGGCTGAGCAGCGCGGTGCGGGTCGCGAGCGGCGCGTCGGGCGGCGCGTCCACGACGTACGGCTCGCCCTCGGCGAGGCGGGCCAGATCGTCGGCGGTCGCGCGCTGCGGCGGCAGCCCGAGCAGCTGCTCCTCGACCTCGGGGCGGTGCGGGTCGCCCGCCGCGAACGGTGTGAACGAGTCGTCGGGCCGGCGCAGGCCCAGGACGGCGGCGTCGGCCAGGACGGGTGCGGCGGCTCGCAGGATCGCACGGAGGCGGTCGGCCAACGTGCCCGCGTCGCCCTGCAGCCTGCCGATCTCCGCCAGCAGCTCGTTGGCCTGCTCGGCGCGCCGGGCCTCGGTGACGTCGCGCAGCGTCCCGACGCGCACGGAGCGTCCGGTGGAGGGGTCGGTGGCGACGTTGTGGACGGCCTCGACCCAGACGCGACGGCCGTCGCGATGGGCGAGAGGCGTGACGAAGCGGGTGCTGTACCGGCCGGCGGGCGCCTGCGCGGCGAGTGCGGCCGCCTCCGGGTCGACCTCGGACGACGGCACCCAGGGGTAGGGCATGCGGTAGGGCAGTCCCTCGGGGCCGTAGCCGAGGATCGCCCCGAAGGCGTCGTTGACCTCGATGACCGCGTCGTCGTCGTCGATCACGTAGAAGCCGTCCTGGAGTGCCGCCACCAGGGCGCGGCGCCACGACGTCTCGTGGTTGCGCAGCCGGGACAGGGCGATGTTGGACCGCACCCGCGCCAGTAGGTCGTGCGACGAGAACGGCTTGACGACGTAGTCGTCCGCCCCGGCGCCGAGGCCCTCGATCGCGGCCTCCTCGCCGGCGCGCGCCGACAGCACCACCACCGGCGTGGTGGCCGTCGCGGGGTCGGCGCGCATGGCCGTGAGCAGCGCGAAGCCGTCGACCCCGGGCATCATCACGTCGGTCAGCACGAGGTCGGGCACGGACTCGGCGATGCGGTCGAGCGCCGCGCGCCCGTCGGCGGCGAGGCGCACCGTGTAGTGCGGTTCGAGCAGCCGGGCGAGGAACGCGCGCAGGTCGGCGTTGTCCTCGACGACGAGCACCGTGGCCCCCGCGGCCGGTCCGGCGTCCACCGGCGAGAGCGGGAGCCGGTCCTCGACCGGCCCGCTCCACTGCAGCGCCTCCTCCCGGTAGAGCTGCGCCGAGGTGGAGGTGCGGTACGGCGCCGGCGCCTCGCCCGTCAGCAGCGACGGCGGGAGCGTGACGGTGAACGTCGAGCCCGTCCCGTGCTCGCTCTCCACGCCCGCGGTGCCCCCGTGCAGCGCGGCGAGCTCGGCGACCAGCGCCAGCCCGATCCCGGAGCCCTCGTGGCTGCGCCCCTCCGCGCCCCGGACCCGGTGGAAGCGCTGGAACAGCAGCGGCAGGTCGGCGGCGGGGATCCCGATGCCGGAGTCGGCGACCGCGAGCCGCACCCCGTCGGCCTCGCGGTGCAACGACAACCGGATGTGGCCCGCGAGCGTGTACTTCAGCGCGTTCGACAGCAGGTTGAGGACGATCTTCTCCCACATGTCCACGTCGACGGACACAGCCGATGGGAGCGGCGGGCAGTCGATGCTCAGTTCGAGACCCGCGCGGTGCACGGCGGGGGCGAAGGACTCCGCGAGATCGCGGGTGAGCCCGGGCAGGTCGACCGCGACCCGGTCGGAGGCGTCCGCGGCCCGCTCGAGGCGGGCGAAGTCGAGCATCACGTCGACGAGCCTGCGGAGCCGGCCGCTGTTGCGGTGGATGATCTCCATCCGGGTGCGCTGGCCCGGGGGGAGCGGCTCGTCGGTGTCGGCGAGCCCGTCCTCGGCGGGACCGGCGATCAGCGTCAGCGGGGTGCGGAGCTCGTGGCTGACCCCCGTGAAGAACTCCGTCTTGGCCCGGTCCAGCGCGGCGAGGTCCTCGTTGCGGCGCCGCTGCACCTCGAAGGCCCGCGCGTCGGCGATCGCGGTGCTGATCTGGCCTGCGATGAGGTCGAGGAAGCGCCGGTACTCGGTGTCCGGCGCCCGGAACGGGCTCAGGCCGGCGAACAGCACCCCGGCCCGGCCGCCGGCCGCCCCACCGGGAAGCGGGACGACGACGAGCGAGTCGGGCAGGTCGTCGCGCGGTGGCGGTGCGGTTGGCGCGTACAGGCCCGGGTGTGCGGCGGCGAGGCCGGTGAGCGTCCGGGTCCGCCCGGTGTCGAGCACGTTCCACGCCGGGGAGCCGGGATCGGTGGCGCGGTCGAGCCGTTCGGGGACCACCGAGGAGTCGTCGGCGACGCCGTAGTGGGCCGTGCGCAGCAGGACGCTCCCCGTGCCGTCGGACTCGGCGAGGTGGATCGCCGCGAACGGGACGTCTGCCCGACCGCGCTCGAGCGCGGCCAGCGCGGCCTCGCAGGCCGCCTCCACGGTCGGGGCGGTGACCGCGGAGATGTCGCCGAGCTCGCTGAGCGTGCGCAGCCTGCGCTCGCCGAGCACCCGCTCGGTGTCCTCGCTGACGACGCAGAGCATGCCCGTGACGTGGCCCGATCCGTCGTCGAGCGGGCTGTAGGAGAACGTGTGGTAGGTCTCCTCGGGGTACCCGCTGCGCTCCAGGAACAGCTGCAGGCCCTCGTCCCAGGTGGCGATGCCGGTGTCCATCACCGTGCGGATCCGCGGGCCGATGTCGGGCCAGATCTCGGCCCACACCTCGTGGGCGGGCCTGCCAAGCGCCCACGGGTGCTTCGCGCGGAGCGTGTCGCGGCGGTAGGCGTCGTTGTAGAGGACGGCCAGCTCGTCGCCCCAGCCCATCCACATCGCGAACTGCGAGGTCAGGAGGATGCGCACGACGCTGCGGAGGCCCTGCGGCCAGGTGTCGGGCGGGCCGAGGGGGGTGGCGGCCCAGTCGTGGTCGGCCATCACGCGGCCCATCTCGCCGCCGCCTGCGAAGAGTGACTCCGATGCTCTCTCGCTCACCGGCGGGACCTCCGTGGCATGACGGGCGACGGCGCACCGTACATCGGGTCCGTCGTCCACCGCACGCCGTGGAACGGGGGAGATTGAGATCTTCAGGACCGGGAACCCGGGACAGTGCCCCTGACGCGAGACACCGCTCACGCGCCCCTGCGCCACGCGGTCGAGGACGAGCTGCGCGCCCTGTTCGGCGCCGGCCGGCTCGACCTGCCCCTGCCCGGAGGTGGGGCGACCCCGCAGCGCTGGGACGCCCTGGCCGCGTTGGGTCGCGTCGACCTCGCGCTCGCCCGCCTCGCGGAGGGCCACGCCGACGCGGTGGCGATCCTCGCCGAGGCGGGGCGGACCCCTGATCCGGCCGCCCTGTACGGGGTGTGGGCGGCCCGCCCCGGCGACGTGGGCGCAGACCTGGGGGCCGGCCTCCTCCTCGACGGCACGGTCCGGTTCTGCTCCGGTGCCCACGCCGTGGACCGGGCACTGGTCGTGGCCGGGGACCCGGCCGGGCGGCGGCTGGTCGACGTAGCGGTCCGGCGGGAGGGGGTCCGTCCCGATCCCACGTCCTGGCGCAGCGCGGCGATGGCGGCGGCCGACACCCTCGACGTCCGGTTCGACGCGGTGGCCGTCGGCCGGGAGGACCTGGTCGGCCGACCAGGGTGGTACGTCGACCGACCGGGGTTCGCGATCGGGGGCGGCGGCGTGGCCGCCGTGTGGTGGGGCGGCGCCGCCGGGCTGCTGGACCGGGCCGTGACACACCTGCCGGCGTCCCCGGACGCGCACCAGCTGGCGCATCTCGGCGAGCTCGACGCGCTGCTCGACGCCACCGGCGCGCAGCTGTCGCGGGCGGCCGCGGGGGTCGACGCCGACCCCGCCGCCGACCACGCCCTGCGGGTGGCCCGCGTGCGGTGCGCCGTCGAGCGGGTGGTGCGGGAGGTGCTGGACCGGGTGCCGCGGATGCTCGGCCCAGGCCCACTGAGTACCGACGCCGACCTGGCCCGGACGCTCGCCGACCTGGGCATGTACGTTCGCCAGCACCACGGCGAGCGTGACCACGCCGGTCTGGGCGCGGCCCGCCTGGCCGCCGCGGGGCGCGGGGACGCGTCGTGAGCGCTACCCGCCCGATCACCTCGCCGCAGGCCTGGATGCCCGCACTGGACGGGCTCCCGGCGTTCGACGCCGCCGCGCACCGCCGGGTGGTGGTCGTCGCGGCCCACCCCGACGACGAGACGCTCGGCGCCGCCGGTGTGCTGCGGGCGCTGCACCGGGCCGGGGCGCAGCTCGCGCTGGTGGTCGCGACCGACGGGGAGGCCGCCTACCCCGGCCTCGACGCCCCGGCCCGCCGCGAGCTGGCCACCGTCCGGCGCGCGGAACTGGCCGCGGCGATGCGTGCGCAGGGGCTGGACGGCGTGCCGGTGACGTGGCTGGGCCTTCCCGACTCCGGGCTCGCCGACCGCGCCGACGCGCTCTGCACAGCCCTCGCGCCGCTGCTGGCCGGGGCCGACGCCGTCCTCGCCCCGTGGCCGGGCGACCCGCATCCCGACCACCGCGCCGCCGGTCTGGCCGCGATCGCGGCCGCCCCGGTGACCGCGCACGCGTGGTCGTACCCGATCTGGATGTGGGCGTGGACCGAGCCGGGTGACACGGGCATCCCGTGGGACCGCGCCCGGGCCGTCCCGCTCGACACCGCCGCGCGCCGGGCCCGCCGCGCGGCCGTGGACTGCTACGTGTCGCAGGTCGGGCCCGGCCCGGACGGCTCGCCCGCCGTGCTGGCGGCGGGCCTGCTCGACCACGTCGACCGCGCGGCCGACGTGGTCTTCCGCGAGCCGCGCACCGCCTCGGCACCGGTCGACCGGTTCGCCGATCTCTACGCGGGCGGCCGCGACCCGTGGGCTGCCGACTCCTGGTACGAGCGTCGCAAGCGGGCCGTCGTCGTCGCGTCGCTGCCGCGGGAGCGCTACGCGTCGGCGTTCGAGCCGGGATGCGGGGCCGGTGAGCTGACCGTCGAGCTGGCGGGGCGCTGCGACCGGCTCCTGGCGTCCGACCCGGTGGACGCAGTCGTCGAGCGCGCCCGGACGGCCACGGCGGGCCGGCCCGGCGTCGTGGTGCAACGCGCGGCGCTGCCGGACGGGGTACCGCTCGGCCCGCTCGACCTCGCGGTGTTCAGTGAGGTCCTCTACTACCTCGACGACGACACGGTGGCGGCCGTGCTCGACCGCACCCTCGCCGCCCTCGAGCCGGGCGGCGACGTCGTGGCGGTGCACTGGCGCGGGTGGCCCCCCGAGGCCCCGCGCGACGCCGCGGCCACCCACCGGATGCTGGCGGAGCGGCGTGAGCTGGAGCCGGTCATGGCCCACGTCGACGAGGAGTTCCTGCTGCAGGTGCTGAGGCGGCGGTGACTGCCACACCGATCGGCGCCGCCCGGATGAGCGCCGTCGCTGTGGTGGTCCCCGCGCGGGACGAGGAGCAGGACATCGAGGCGTGCCTGACCAGCATCCGGACCGCGCTGGGCCGGCTGCCGTCCGGGGTCGCGACCGCGGTGACGGTGGTGCTGGACCGGTGCACCGACCGCACGCCGCAGCAGGTGGACGCGATCCTGACCGGCTGGGCGGGCGCCGTCGCGCTCCACGTGGCGGCCGTCGGCGGTCACCGCGGGCCGGCCCGGGGCGCGGTGACCGCGCACATCGTCGCCGGCTCCGGGGTGGGCGCGCTGCGCGACCTCGGCGTGCGTGACGCCCTGCGCCGGCTGCGCCCGCACCCGCCGCGGTCGGTCTGGGTGCTGACCACCGACGCCGACACCACGGTGCCACCGGACTGGGCGCTGGCCCACCTCGCCCGCGCCGGTCGCGGAGCTGTCGGCGTGGCCGGCATGGCCGACCCGGTGGCCCCGGTCGGCGCGGACGGCCCGTCGCCGCGGGCGGCGCTGCGGCACGAGATGATCGTGCGCAACGGCATCGACCACGCCGACGGTGAGCGGCATCGCCACGTCTACGGCGCCAACCTCGGCGTGCGCGGCGACGCCTATCTCGCCGTCGGCGGGTTCCCGCCGGACGGCCCGGGGGAGGACCACGGCCTGTGGTCCCGGCTGCGGGCGACGGGCCACCGGTTGGAGCAGCCCACCGCCGTGCGGGTCCGCACGAGCGCCCGGACCGTCGGCCGCGCCACCGGCGGCCTGGCCGACCTGCTGCGCGACCTCGACGAGCCCGGCGCGTGAGGGGTCAGACCTTGAGCAGCAGGTTCGAGCAGGTGGAAAGGTCGATGCCTGTCTCGTCGACGTCGATGCTGGTCACGACGCCGTCCTGGAGGACGGCCGCGTAGCGCTTCGAGCGCTGGCCGAGACCGAAGCCGCTGCCGTCGAGCAGCAGGCCCATGGCGGTGGTGAACTCCGCGTTGCCGTCGGCGAGCATGAGGATTCCGTCCCCGACGCCGTGGGCCTTGCCCCAGGCATCCATGACGAAGGGGTCGTTGACGGCGACGCAGGCGATGGTGTCCACGCCCTTGGCGCGGAGCTCGTCCCCGCCCTCGACGAACCCGGGCAGGTGGACGTTGGAGCAGCCGGGGGTGAAGGCGCCGGGCACGGCGAAGAGCACGACCTTGCCCTTTCCGAGGATCTCCGAGGAGCGCACGGTGGTCGGACCGTCCGCGGTCATGACCCGCAGGTCGGTGTCGGGGATGGTGTCGCCGACGGTGATGGGTCCAGCAGTGATCGTCATGCCCGGGAATCTATCCCGGCGCCCCGCGACCGGGTGGCTAGCGGCCCCGGAACGCGGCGGGGCGCTTCTCGACGAACGCGGCGCGTCCCTCGGCGTAGTCGTGGGTGGGCCCGTGCTCCTGCTGGAGGGTGGCCTCCAGCTCGAGCTGGTCGGCGAGCCGGGCCTGCGCCGCGGCGTTCAGGGCGCGCTTGGTGTTGCCCAGCGCCACGGTCGGGCCCGCCGCGAGACGTTCGGCGAGGGCCCGAGCGGCGGACGGCAGCTCGGCGCGCGGGTGCACGGCGTTGACCAGGCCCCAGTCGAGCGCCTGCGCCGCGGGCAGCCGGTCGCCGAGCATGCACAGCTGGGTGGCCCGGGCCAGCCCGACGCGTTCGGTCAGGAACGCGGTGGTGCCGCCGTCGGGCATCACGGCGATGCGCACGAACGCCAGCAGGAGGTAGGCGTCGTCGGCGGCCAGGATCAGGTCGCAGGCCAGCGCGAGCGACACGCCCAGCCCCGCGCACGCCCCCTGCACGGCCGCGACGAACGGTTTCGGCGCCGCCCGGATCGCCAGGACGATCGGGTTGTAGATCTCGCGCAGCCGCGTGGAGAGGTCGGGATGGCCCTCGGGGGTGGTCTCGCGCGGGTTCTTCACGTCGGCGCCCGCGCTGAACGCCCGGCCCGCACCGGTGACGAGGACGGCGCGCACGGCCGCGTCGTCCGAGACGCGGCGCACCGCGTCGAGTAGCTCCCGGCCCATCGCGGGCGTCCACGCGTTGAGGGCGTCGGGCCGGTGCAGCTCGATGTGGGCGACGCCGCCCTCGACCTCGTAGCGGATGTCCTGGTAGGTGTCGGTCACGGGCGCAGGGAGTGCAGCACCATCGACTGCGCCGTGCGGATGACCTCGTCGAGCGGGCCACCCTCGGGGTCCCACCACTCCGCCGCCCAGTTGAGCGCGCCGAGCACCATCATCCGGCCGACCGCGGGATCGACGTCGGGGCGGAGCTCGCCGGCCGCGTCGAGATCGGCCACCAGCACGCGCCACACGTCGTTGTAGGCGGCGATCTCGGCGAGCGCGCGGCGGCTGACCTGCTCCGGGAGCTGGTTGGCGTTGCGGATGATCGCCGTGGAGTAGTCGGAGATCTCGAGCTCGTGGCGCAGGTGCGCCTCGACGGCGGCGGCGATCCGGTCGGCGGGCGTCGCGGTGGGCGGCAGCGCGTCGAGCGCGGCGGCGAGGTGGGTACGCATCGCTGCGGCCCCGACGTACATGACCTCCTCGATGAGGTCCTCGCGCGACGGGTAGTAGTAGTAGATCGCCGGGGCCTGCACGTGGGCCTGCTCGGCGATGTCGGCGAGCCGGGTGCCCGCGAAGCCCTTGCGGCTCAGGACCTTGGCGGCCGCGTCGAGGAGCCGGCCCCGCGTGCGGGCGGACTTCGACGTGGCGGTGTCGGCGCCACCAGGGACGTCGGGCCCGGGGACGGGCATGGGGTGGTCAGGAGTGCTGCGGGGCACGTCGGGAAGCCTAGGGGACCTCGTCACGGCCGGTGCCGCTTCGCCCCGTCGCGTCCGATGAGCTCCTTCACGATCTCCATGCCGCACCGGCCTTCCTCGCCCACCATGTTTTGAACTCGGCGTAGATTATCAGGGAGCGGTCATGATGGGGCGCGTGAACCCACTCGCAGGCCTGCAGGTCGTCGAGTGCGCGAGCTTCGTGGCCGGCCCGACCGGCGGCATGACCCTCGCGCAGCTCGGCGCCGACGTGATCCGGATCGACCCCATCGGCGGTGGCAGCGACCACCTGCGCTGGCCCGTGGCGCCGGACGGGGAGAGCTACTACTGGGCGTCGCTGAACAAGGGCAAGCGGTCGGTGGCCGTGGACATGCGCTCGGACGAGGGCAAGGAGCTGATCACGGCACTGATCACCGCGCCGGGCCCGGAGCGCGGGGTGCTCGTCGACAACGTGGTGGGGCGGCGCTGGATGGCCCACGACGCGCTCGCGGCCCGGCGCGCCGATCTCGTGCACGTGCGCGTGCAGGGCTACCCGGACGGGCGCCCGGCCGTCGACTACACGGTGAACGCCGAGGTCGGGCTGCCCGGCATCACCGGCACCGAGGAGGGCGGGGCTCCGGTCAACCACGTGCTGCCGGCCTGGGACCTGGTCACGGGCCTGAGCGTGTCGACGGCGGTGCTGGCGGCGCTGCGCGACCGCGACCGGTCGGGCCGCGGCGCGTTCGTGGAGCTGGCGCTGTCGGACGTCGCGCTGGCCGGGGTGGCGAACCTGGGTTGGCTGTCGGAGGCGTCGTCGCGCGGGGTGGAGCGGCCGCGGCACGGCAACCACGTCTACGGCAGCTTCGGCGTCGACTTCGCGTGCAGCGACGGGCACCGGGTGATGGTGGTGGCGCTGACCGAGGGGCAGTGGGCGGCGCTGTGCTCGGTGACGGGCACGCGGCAGGTGTTCGACGCGCTCGAGGTGGCGATGGACGCCGACCTGACGAAGGAGGCGGACCGCTACCGGTTGCGCGAGACGATCGCGGCGATCCTGCGCCCGTGGTTCGCGGCGCGCGACCGCAAGCAGGTCAGCGACGAGCTGGACGCCGCGCGCGTGCTGTGGGGTCGCTACCAGGGCATGACCGAGGTGGTGGACGCGCACCGCCGCGGCGACCACGCGGTGCTCGCCGACATCACGCTGCCCGGCGAGGCCGACGCGATCACCGCCCGCTCGCCGCTGCGGTGGAACGGCCGGTACTCCGAGGCGGGCCTTCCGCCCGCGCTGGGGCGGGACACGGCCGAGGTGCTCACCGAGGTCCTGGGCCTGAGCGACGCCGAGATCGGCCGGCTCGTCTCGGCGGGGGTGGTCTGAACCGGTCAGCCCGTCCGGCCGGTCACCACGTTCCCGGCGGAACGGGGGAGCCGCAGCCCCTCGATCGCCGGGCCCAGCAGGACGACGGCGAGCAGCACGAACGCCACCCGGAACGGCCGGTCGGCGCCGCCGCCCAGGCCGACGGCAGCGGCCACCGGATCGCCCAGCCGCACCAGCAGCGCTCCGACCGCCACACCGAGCCCCGCGCCGAGCTCCTGGAGCGTGGACATCAGCGTGTTGGCCGGCGTCATCTGCGCGGCCTCGACGTCGGCGAACGCCACGCTGTTGTACGCGGTGAACCCGATCGACCGGAACACCCCGCTCAGCACGAGCAGGGCGAGCAGGGCCGGCAGCGGGGTGGTCGGCTGGACCGTGGCGATGCCCACGAGGCACGCCGACGACGCCACGACCGCCCCGACCATGACGGTCCGGATCCCGAGACGGCGCATCAGCGGCGTGGTGGCCGGCTTGATCGCCACGTTGCCGGCGAACAGCGCGACCACCACCAGGCCGGCCTGCGCCGCGGTCCACCCGAAGCCCAGCTGGAAGAACAGCGGCAGCAGGAACGGGATGGCGCTGATCACGGCCCGGAACACCGAACCGCCCGACGCCGTCACGCGGTAGGTGGCGACGCGCAGGATCCGGAGGTCGAGCAGCGGACGCGGGGTCCGCAGCAGGTAGAGCACGGCCGCGACGAGTGCCACGGCCGCGACGCCGAGCCCGACCGCGACCACGGCCCACTCGGGGTCGGTGCCGCCGAGGCTCTCCATCCCCACGACGAGCGCGGCCACCCCCAGTGCGCTGAGCGCGAACCCCCGGACGTCGAGGCCGCGGGCGGGCCCGCGCACGTCCGGCACGATCCGGCGCGCCAGGACCAGGGCCACGAGCCCCAGCGGGATGTTGATCACGAAGATCCAGCGCCACGACGCGTAGGTGCTGAGCACACCCCCGAGCGCGGGGGCGATCACGGGCGCGACGAGTGCGGGCCACGTGAGGTAGGCGATGGCCGTGACCAGCGCGGACTTCGCCGTGGTGCGCAGCACCACCAGCCGCCCGACGGGCACCATCATCGCCCCGCCGACGCCCTGCAGCACGCGCGTGGCCGTCAGCATCGGCAGGTTCACCGCGAGTGCGCAGCCCGCGGACGCCAGCGTGAACAGCGCGATCGCCACCACGAAGACCCGGCGCGCGCCGAACCGGTCGGCCAGCCAGCCGCTGATCGGGATGAGCACCGCGAGCGTCAGCACGTAGGCCGTGATCGCGACGTTGACGCCGACGGCCGGCATGCCGAAGTCGGCCGCGATGCGCGGGGCCGCGGGCGCGATCATCGTGCCGTCGAGGATCTCCATGAAGAACGCGCCCGCCACGAGCAGGGCGAGCCCGCGGGAGACCGGGCCGGTCGGCTCGGCGGCGTCGTTCCCCGCTCCCGCCATCCGATCCCCCCTGTACCGCCGTCACCGTGCTGACGACCCGGAGCTTGCCACGGCCCGGTCTGCCGGTTCACCATGGTCGGATGGACGTGACTCCGTCGTCCCTCGAGCGCTTCTGGCCGTCGCGCCGGGGTCTGGCGTTCGACGAGTTCTGTCGCTGAACCGCCCCGGTTCGCCTGCTCGTCCACCCCTTCCTGCCTGGAGTCACCATGACCGCACGCCTGTCCCTGCCCCTGTTCCCGCCCGCCGACGTCCGCCCCACCCGGGACCAGCGCCGCGCCGCTGCGGCCGAGCGGTTGCTGTCCGCGCTGGAGAACCTCGTCCGGCGCCACCGGGCACTCGCGCTCGACGGTGAGTACGACGGCCTGCACGCCGAGCTGATCGCCGCCGAGGTCGCCCACGAGCTCGCTGTGACCCGCAGCGCGCTGCAGCGCCACCCGGCGGTGCCGCCGCCCCGTTGAGGAGCCGCCCACGGGTGCCCCTACCCCGTCACGGTATGGATTCGGGGCGCTCCGTCCGGTTAGCGTGATACCGACCGGGCGAGGGGAGCAGGCCGTGGGGCTGGGTGTGATGTGGCTCGACGTCCCCTTCGGGGTCGCCTGCCTGCTGGCCGGCCTGCACCACCTCGGGCTGGCGGTGGGCGGGCGCGCCCCCGCGGTGTCGGCCCTGGCGTACGCGCTCATGGGGCTCGGGATGGCGTCGATGTTCCTTCCCGCCGCCGATCCCGTGCCGCCGCCGGTGTGGGTCGCGGTGTTCGCGGCGTCGCTCGTGTGGTTCGGGGTCGGCGTGGTCCGCCGCGGCGGGGGATCGCTGTTCGGCGACGCCGGCCACCACGTCGTCGGCGCCGCCGCGATGCTGTTCATGCTGCTCGCCGACCCGCACGCGACGATGGGCACGAGCGGCTCGGGGCTGCTCACCTCGGCCGTCGCTCTCGCCCTCGCGGCCTGGTTCCTCTCCGACGTCGTCCGGCTGCTGGCCCACCCCGTCACCGCGAACGTGCCGGCTGCCGAGCCCGCCGTCGCCGCGGCGATGGGGGGCCCGGGCGCGGCGTCGCCCGCTGCACCCGCGTCCCACGCCCTCGTGCGGGGCGTGCCCGTCGCGTGCCTGGCGATGGACACGGCGATGGTGCTGATGCTCGTCGTGATGGCCTGAGGCTGGCCCGCCGGCGGCCGATCTGTCTACGCTTGATCCGCGTGACCGTCCGACCACTGTAAGTGACCCAACAGATGTAAGTGACCCAACAGAGAGGCTCGTCCATGCGCCACATCGCCACCTTCTGCGGCAACTGCAACTGCGGGTGCCCCGAGCTCTACGTCGACGACGCCGCGGCACCCGAGCGCCGCGTGGTGATCACCGACGACTTCGGGCAGCGCATCCAGATGAGCCTGGAGCAGCTGGCCGACCTCGTGGCCGACGTGCGCAAGGGCGTGCTCGACGAGGTGCTCGCCCCCGCCGGGAGCTGATCCGGGTCCCAGTGTCGACGCCATCGGGCCGGCTCCGGGCCGCCCGACCGCTCAGGCGGTCGGGCGGCTCAGGTCGTAGACGGTCTGGCCGCCCACCGTGGTCGCCGTGAAGTGCTGCTGCACCCACGTTGCGATCTGTCCGCCTGTGCCCCGCCCGCCGCGTCCGCCCGTGGACCCGAGGAAGTACCGCACGTCGCCCGCCGCGACGTACTGCTCGAACTCCTGCAGCGTCGGCGCCGGGTCGCTGCCGCTGAACCCGCCGATGGCCATCACCGGGCCGGCTCCGGCCAGCTCCAGCGCTGCGGCCCCCTGGGAGCCGACGGTAGCGGCGCTCCAGCGCGTGCCCGCCGCCTTCAGCATGCTGACGAGCGCGGGGGATGCGGTGGGCCGGTCGCCGAAGCCACCCCCGAACCAGCCCGCGCCGAAGCCGCTCGCCCCGGCCGCGAGGGCGCCCGTGGTGCCCGCCGTGGTGCTGCCGTCGCGCGCCCGTCCGGTGCCGCTGAACGTGCCACCGGCTGTGCCGCCCGTACCGCTCCGGGACATGGCCCGCCCGCTCGTCGCGCCGAAGCCGGCTCGACCCGTGGCCGCGGGTCCGGCGCTGACCCCGCCGCCCGTGTGGGCCGTGCCCACCGTCTCCGCGGCGTACGCGGCCGGCCCCGCCAGCCCGGTGGCCATCGCGACCGCGACGACCACCGCCCCGGCCCGCCGCCCTCCCGCCGGCACGATCAGCCCGAGCACCGCCACCACCCCGACGACGAGCACCGCCCACCGCAGCCACGGCAGGAACGTCGGTGTGCGGTCCAGCAGGACGAACGCCCACACCGCGGTCAGCGCGACCGCCACCGCGAGCGTGATCCGCCCCGCCGTGCGCTGCCGCCACGCCACGGCCCCGCCGATGCCGATCAGCGCGGCGATCCCGGGGGCCATCTCGATCGTGTAGTACGGGTGGAAGATGCCCTGCATGAAGCTGAACACCACGGCGCAGGCCACCGTCCAGCCGCCCCAGAGCAGCAGCGATGCACGCGTCGGGTCGGTACGCGGGGCGCGCCGGGTCGCCCACAGCGCCGCCACGAGCAGCAGTACGGCCGCCGGCAGCAACCACGCCACCTGACCACCCACGGCGTCGCCGAGCATGCGGGTGGCCCCGGCCTGGCCGCCGAGACCCCCGAACCCGCCCGTGGCGAACCCCGCGACCGGCCGGGCGGCATCGGCGAGCCGGCCGCCTGCGGCTCCGCCCGCGAACCCGCCCCCGTGTCCGCCGCCCAGGATCCGGCCGAATCCGTTGTAGCCGAACGCCAGCTCCAGCGAGCTGTTGTCGGTGGAGCCGCCGATGTAGGGACGGTCGGCCACCGGCCAGAGCCATTCGACCACCAGCCACCATCCGGCGGCGACGACGAGCGCGACGCCCGCGAGGAGCACCTGCCGGATCCGGCGGCCGAGCCCGCCGGGCGCGGCCCAGACGTAGGCGAGCAGCAGCCCCGGCGCCACCACGAACGCCTGCAGCATCTTGCTCAGGAAGCCGAACCCGAGCAGCACCCCGGCCAGCACGAGCCACCGGGTGCTCCCGCCCTCGATCGCCCGCACCGTGGCGTATGCGGCCGCGACGACGAGCAGCACCAGCATGGCGTCGGGGTTGTCGAAGCGGAACATCAGCACCGCGGTGGGCGTCAGCGCGAGCACCACACCCGCCACGAGCCCGGGCACGGGCCCGGCCACGCGTCGCACGGCGCCGTACAGCAGGCCGACGGACGCCACGCCCATCAGTGCGTCGGGCACGAGCATGCTCCACGGCAAGAAGCCGAAGATCCGGCCCGACAGCGCCATCATCCACAGCGACGCGGGCGGCTTGTCCACGGTGATGAAGTTGCTCGGGTCGAGGCTGCCGAACAGGAACGCCGTCCAGTTCTGGGTGCCGGCTTGGACCGCGGCGGCGTAGAAGGCGTTGCCGTCGCCGTTGATGCCCAGGTCCCACAGGTACAGCGCGGCGGTGGCGGCCAGCAGCAGGCCCAGTGCGGGCCATTCCCACCGGGCTCGCGTCGAACGGGCAGGCGGGGTTGCCGCCGCGGGCGACGGGCACGCGGGGCCGAGCGTGATGGTCATGCGGGGAGTCTCCGTGCTGG
The DNA here is from genome assembly GCF_025965585.1 of Pseudonocardia sp. GTDB lineage: Bacteria > Actinomycetota > Actinomycetes > Mycobacteriales > Pseudonocardiaceae > Pseudonocardia. Next base: position 31,004 of record NZ_JAOPWR010000078.1, on the reverse strand, counting down.
GTCGGACGGGGGGAGCGTGCCGACCCTGACGCAGCGGACTGTCCCGGCGCTGTGGCGCACCTGTGCCTGGGCTGTGTGGTGGACGCGATCGAGTGACGCGGTGCACCCAGGTGAGGCTCAGTTATCTGGAATCATTCCAGAAAACGTGCTTGGCTGGTCCCATGCCCGAGAACGAGATGCTCGACGACATGGCGACCGCGCTGCCCGACCAGGCCTTCGAGCCGCACGGCCGGGCCCTGGGGGGGCGGCTGAACTGGCTGCGCGCCGGCGTGCTCGGGGCCAACGACGGCATCGTGTCGGTCGCGGGCCTCGTGGTCGGCGTGGCGGGCGCCACCCTCGAACGGGGCCCGATCCTCACCGCGGGCATCGCCGGCCTCGTCGCCGGTGCCGTCTCGATGGCGCTGGGCGAGTACGTGTCGGTGAGCAGCCAGCGCGACACCGAGCTGGCCCAGCTCGCCCAGGAGAAGCGGGAGCTGACCGAGGATCCCGAGGCCGAGCTCGCGGAGCTCGCGGCGATCTACCGCGCCAAGGGCCTCAGTGCGGCGACGGCGCAGACCGTCGCCGTGGAGCTGACCGCCCACGACCCGCTCGCGGCGCACCTCGACGCCGAGCTCAACCTCGACCCCGACGAGCTGACGAGCCCGTGGCAGGCGGCCTTCGCCTCCGCGCTGTCGTTCACGCTCGGCGCGCTCCTGCCGCTGCTGGCGGTCCTGCTGCCCCCGCCCGGGCTCCGGGTGCCGGTCACGGTGGTGGCGGTGCTGGTAGCGCTGGCGCTCACTGGCCTGCTGAGCGTCCGCATCGGGGGCGGCGGCGCCCGCCGTGCCGTGCTCCGCGTGGTGATCGGTGGTGCGCTCGGTCTTGCGGTCACCTACGGCATCGGGCACCTGGTCGGCACCGCGATCGGCTGACCGCCGCCCTCAGGGCGTGGGGGTCGGCGTGGCGGGCGTGACCGCCGACCTCGCGACGGCCGACCTGAGCGTGCGCAGTGCGGACTGGATCCTCTCCAGGGCCGGCCCGCACGTCGCCGCCGACGGTGGGACCTGGCTGGGCGAGGCGACGCACCCGTCGCCGGTGAAGGCCGACGCGGCGTCACCCAGGGTGGTGGCGGCGGCCTCGAGCTGCGCCGCCCCCGGGCGCCCGGGGGCAGCGCCCTTCGCCGCGATCGCCGCGTTGCTCACCTCGGCGATGAAACGGGGGCAGTTCGGGAACACCGAGGCCGCGGGCTTGATGGCGCAGTCGTCCTCCGCGATGAGATCGATCTTGTTCTGGATGTCCGACAGCGAGCCGTTCACGCCTGCGCGGACCGGGGTGTTCGATGGTGCCGACGTGCCACACCCCGCGAGCGGGACGGCGAGCGCCGCGAGCACGGCGAGGGGGGCGAGTCGGCGGGTCAATGGTGGCACCGCGCCACCGTATGCCCGCCGCCCGCGCGTCTCGCGACCGCCCGCCGCGCCGGTCGCCGGCGGCTCAGAAGCCCCCGACGATCGCCCGCAGCACGAGCACGAGGATGAACACGACCGGCAGCGCGAGGTCGAAGCCCATCGACCCGGCCCGCACCGGCGGCAGCACGCGCCGGACGGGCGCCAGTGCCCACTCCGTAGCCCCGTGGGTCACGCGCCGCGCCTGCTGACGCCACGCCGGTGCGGGACCGGGCGAGAGCACGTCCACCCAGTCGACGACGACGCGAACGATCAGTACGAGCTCGAACAGCAGCAGCAGGACCCCGAGCACCGATCCGATGGCACCCATGTAGCACTCCTCAGGTAGCGGCCGGTGTCCCCGCGCCGTGACCGGGCAACGCGCGAGGGACGCCGGACGTGCCCGGGTCAGGAGCGAGAGGCGACCCCGTGCGGCAGCTCGCCGATGCCGAGCAGCCGGTCCAGCACGCGCCAGCGGTACGCGGCGCTCAGCGCCACGAACCAGAGGACCAGGGCCGGGATCACGGCCACCACCATCGGCCGCGCCGGCCCGGTGAGCCCGAAGTAGTCCGACAGGAACGGCGTGTAGAGCACGCCGACGAACGCCACGAGCAGCGCGGTCACCAGGATCGACGGGCGCCGGTCCGGGTTGGGCGCCGTCCAGGCGGCGAAGAAGCGGGTGCGCGGCTCGAGGAACAGGATGAGCCCGAACGACGCGAGCGTCACGAACGTCGACAGGCCGGTCTGCGCCCCGATGGTGGCCGAGGCGGTCGTGAAGTCGGCGTCGGTGTAGGTGAGGCCGGTGTAGCGCTGGAAGTCCTCGATCACCCCCTCGGGCACGCTCGAGCTCGACAGGCCCTGCATCACCCGCGTGTAGATGAACGTGTAGACGCCGACGCCGCACGCCGCCGTGATCACGGCCGCCGGGATCACGAACCGCGCGAGCGAGGCAAGCAGGTTGTGGTCGGGCTCGCGGGGCTGCGCCCAGAACGTGAGGAACAGCGTCGGGACACCGACCGTGAGCAGCGTCAGCCCGACCTGCGTCGGCTCGTAGGGGAACCCGAGCCCGAGCAGCGTCACGGTGAGGATCACCAGGGCCTGCGTGCCGACGCGCGCCAGGAACACGTACATCGAGGTGGCGATGCCGTCGATGATCCGGCGGCCCTCCCGCCGTGCCGGCAGCAGCGCGGCGAACGAGTCGTCCACCAGGACGACGTCGGCCACGTCGCGGGTGACGGGGCTGCCGCTGCGCATCGCGACACCCACCTGCGCGTGCTTGAGCGCGCGGGCGTCGTTGACGCCGTCGCCGATCATGGCGACGTAGCGGCCCTGCCGGCGCAGCGACTCGACCACGCGCTCCTTGTCCTCCGGCGACACCCGCCCGAACACCGTGGTCCGCGCGACGAGCTCGTCGAGCGCTGCGTCGTCGATGCCGCCGAGGGCACTGCCCGCGACCGGCACGCCCACGGCCAGGCCGGCCCGTGCGGCGAGCACCGCCACGGTGCGCGGGTCGTCCCCGGAGAGGACCTTGACCTCCACGCCCGCGCCGAGCAGCCCCGCCATCGTCTCCTCGACATCGTCGCGCAGCTCGTCGGCCATGGCGACCAGGGCCAGCGGCTCCAGCGCGGGCAGCTGCGGGCGCCCGGCGGCGTCGTGCAGCGCGGCCTCGGGGTCGACGGCGCGGGCGAACACCAGCGCGCGCAGCCCGGCGCCGGCGCGCTCGGCCACCACGGTCTCGAGCTCGGGGTCGTCGATGCCCAGTGCTTCGGCGGAGCCCAGTACCCAGACGCCGTCGGCGGTGGCCAGCGCGCTCCACCGCAGCGACGAGGTGAAGGCCACCTCCTCGCGCACCGCCCACGCCTCGCCGGGCAGCGCCGCGACGATCGCGCGGACGGTGGTGTTCGGGTCCGCCGTGCTGCGGGCCGTGGAGCCGAGGAGGCGCTCGACGTCGGCCGCCTCGTTCCCGTCCAGTACGTCGACGTGCTGGACGCTCATCCGCCCGCTGGTGAGCGTGCCGGTCTTGTCGGTGCACAGCACGTCGACGTTGCTGATCGACTCGACGGCGTTGACCTGCTGGATCAGTGCGCCGCGGGTGGCGATGCGGGTGGCGCCGACGGTGTAGGCCACGGCGATGAGGAAGAAGAGGCCGTAGGGCACCAGGCCCGACAGCACCGCCGAGATCTGCACGATCCGCAGCAGCGTGACGCCCTCGAGCGCCGCCTGCGCCACGATCGCGGCGCTCATCAGCCCTACGAGCACCATCACCAGCCGGATGACGAACTCGATGCGCCGCTGCAGCGGGGTCTTGTCCACCGCGGGGCGGCGCGCTTCGGCGGTCAGGCGCTGCGCGTAGCTCGCCTCGCCGACGTCGCGGGCGAGCTGGAGGCCGCGCCCGGAGATGCAGAAGCTGCCCGAGAGCATGTCGTCGCCCGGCTGCTTGGGCACGCCGTCGGGCTCCCCGGTGAGCAGCGACTCGTCGATCACGAGGGGGCCGCCGCCGTCACCGACCACCGGGCCGTCCACGACGATCTGGTCACCGGGTCGGATCACCAGCACATCGCCGAGCACCACGTCCTCGGGGAAGACCCCGGCCTCGCGGCCGTCGCGCAGCACCAGCACCTCGGTGCGGCCGAGCAGCTGCAGGTGGTCGAGCTTGCGTTTCGCCCGGATCACCTGCACCGAGCTGATCACGGCGTTGACCAGGCCGAGCCCCACGCTGACGAACGCGTCGTTGTAGCGGCCCAGCGCCAGCAGCGAGACGCCGATGACGAACAGGATGTTGTTGTAGAAGTTGAAGACCTGCACACGCAGGATGCGGAGGTAGCCGGGGGTGCCCCCGGACGCCTCGGCGTTGGACTCCCCGCGCCGGCGGCGGGCGTCAGCCTCGGCCTGTGTCAGCCCGATCGGCGCGGCCCTGTGGTCGACGACGGTCGGTTCCATGGCGACAGCCTAGGAGCAGCTAGAGCGCGCTGCCCTTCTGCCACTGCGCCCACGTGAGCTCCCAGTCCCCGTAGGTGTCGCTCAGCGGCAGCTGCGGGCCGCCCGAGTTGGTGATCTCCACGACGTCACCGATGCCGAAGTGGTCGAAGAACCACTGCGCGTTGGCGGGGGAGAGGTTCACGCAGCCGTGGGAGACGTTCTGGCCGCCCTGGGAGCCCACCGACCACGGCGCGGAGTGCACGAACTCGCCGTCGTCGGAGATGCGCTCGTCGAGGTTGACCTGCTCCTTGTAGTAGCCGGGCTGACCCTGGCAGACGCCGTAGGTGCAGGAGTCCATGATGATGCTCGGCTGCTTGTCGGAGATCACGTGCGGCCCGACGTGCGACGGGTGGCCGGGCGAGCCGAGGCTGATCGGCATCGTCTTGACCAGCGTGCCGTTGTCGAAGATCTGCATCTGCTCGGAGGCGCCGTCGGCCTTGGCCACCCAGGCGTCGTGCACGTGGATGGTCTCGGTGCGGTTCGTCTCGCCGAACGTGCCGCCGCCGAGGTCGACGCCGAACATGTCGGCCTTGAGCGTGATCGTGGAGTTCGCCGTCCAGTAGGTCGGCGGCCGGTAGTGCACCTCGGTGCTCGACAGCCAGTACCAGGAGCCGGGCTGCGGCGGGTTCGACGTGACGCTGAGCGCCTTCTGTGCCGCGGCGCGGTCCTTCACCGGGTGGTTGAACTGCACCACGATGGGCTGGCCGACGCCGACCGTGGCCTGCCCGGGCGGCGGGATGAACGACGGGTAGGCCTGGGCCTTCGGGTCGAGCGTGGACACGGTCACGTCCTGGTGGCCCGGCGTGCCGTGGGCGTCGAGCGTGTCGACGCCCACGTCGTAGGTGGTGCCGTACTCGAGCTCGCCCGTGGAGGTCCACGTCGTGCCGGCGCCGTCGAGAGTGCCCGTAACCCTGGTCCCGTCGGAGTCGTTCTTCACGGTGACGGCCCTGGCGGTGCCCCTGTCGACCTTCACGACGATCGGCTGCGTCGGGTTGAGTGTGCCGTCGGCGGGGCTGACGGAGACGACGGGCTGCACGGCCGCCGTGGTGGTGGGGGTCGCGCCGGAGGCGAGCCGGTCGCCGCCGGTGGTCTGGGCGTCGGCGACCGAGGGGTGTGTCGCGACGGCCACGCCCAGCCCGAGCCCGACCAGTACGGCCAGGCCGAGTCCCAGCGAGGTCCACTGCCGCGCTCGCCCGTTGGGCCACCCCATCCGCCCGCTCCGTCCCGCCGAGGCGCTACCGGCCGCTCTGACCGGGTCCCCCTGCGCACTGTGATTCTGGACCTGTCCGATTGATCGGCGGAACGGTGGGGTCCTTTTTTGTAGCGGACCGTGACCGGCAAAGGGACGTCTTCTTCGGTGGTCGTCCCGATTAGTATGTGTGGGCGCATTGTCCGGTTTTCTCGTGCTCCATTCTGAGAACGGCGGAAATGGGGGATACGATGCCGCGCCGTGGATGTGAGCGGAATCACGATCACTGACGAGAAGACGATGAGAAAGGCCGTTGCGGCAGCCGCCATCGGCAATGTGACCGAGTGGTACGACTTCGGCGTCTACTCGTACCTGGTGCCCGTCATCACGCGGGTGTTCTTCTCGAACCTCCCGCCCGCGACGGCGACGGTCTACGCGTTCGGCGTTTTCGCGGTGTCGTTCATCGTCCGCCCGATCGGCGGCCTGATCTTCGGGCCCCTGGGTGACCGGATCGGGCGCACGAGGGTGCTGTCGGTCACCGTGATCATGATGGCGGCGGGCACGACGGTGCTCGGCCTCATCCCGGGCTACGCCTCGATCGGCATCGCGGCGCCTCTGCTGGTGCTGCTGGTCCGCGTCGTGCAGGGCCTGTCGACGGGCGGTGAGTACGCCGGCGCCATGACGTTCATCGCCGAGTACGCCGCCGACCGGCGCCGCGGCTTCTACGGCAGCTGGCTGGAGTTCGGCACGCTCACCGGCTACGCGCTGGGCGCCTCGATCGTGACCGTACTGGGCACCCTGCTCCCGATGGACCAGATGGACAGCTGGGGCTGGCGGATCCCGTTCCTGCTCGCGCTCCCGCTCGGCGTCGTGGGGCTCTACCTGCGCGCGCGGCTCGAGGAGACCCCGGCGTTCCGGGTGATGGTCGCGAAGTCGGCGCAGAAGCAGGGCACCCCCACCAAGGACGCGTTCCGGCTCATCTTCACCAAGCACTGGCGCGCGATGCTGCTCGCCGGCGGCATCGTGGTGGCCTGGAACGTCACGAACTACGTGCTGACCGCGTACATCCCGACCTACCTGACCGAAACGCTGCCGGCGGCGGGCGAGAGGGGTACGAGCGCGTCGGCGTCCAACATCCTGCAGATCGTGGTGCTGCTGGTCCTCATGGTGATCATCACCTTCATCGGCCGGCTCTCGGACCGGATCGGGCGCAAGCCGATCCTGCTCGTCGGCTCGGTCGCACTGGTGGTGCTGGGGCTGCCGTCGGTGCTGCTGCTGCGCGCGGGTGGCCTCCCCGCCACCTTCTCCGGTCTGATGATCATGGGTCTGGCGCTGGTGTGCTTCTCGGCGGTGGCCCCGTCGACGCTGCCGGCGCTGTTCCCCACCGAGGTCCGCTACACCGGTCTGTCGGTCGCGTTCAACATCTTCGTCTCGGCGTTCGGCGGGACGGCGGCCACGGTGATAGGGGCGCTGGTGCTCGCCACCGGCGACCTCGACTGGCCCGGCTACTACCTCATCGGTGCCGGCGTGATCGGGCTGATCAGCGTCTACTTCCTGCGCGAGAGCGCGCGCCGCCAGCTGCTGGGATCGCAGCCGGCGGTGGCCACGGAGCAGGAGGCGCGCGACCTCATCGCGCGGAGAGAGAGCTGATCCGGCCGGTGTGGCGGACGAACGGCACAATCGTCGCAGAGTTCCCGCGAAAGGCACGCCCGACGTGTGGGAACGGCCACCCCGAGGGCGGGACGGCGGCCGCCGGTATAGAACTCCAGGCATGACCGATGCGATCACGGCGGAGACGATCACGATCTCCGGCCACGGTGACGACCAGATCGAGGCCTACCTCGCCCGCCCGCTGGACCCCACCCCGCGGGGCGGCGTGGTGGTGATCCACCACATGCCCGGCTACGACCAGGCGACCAAGGAGATGGTGCGGAAGTTCGCCGTCAACGGGTACGCGGCGCTGTGCCCGAACCTCTACTCGCGCGAGGCTCCCGGCGCGAGCCCGGACGACGCCGCCGCGTTCGTGCGGGCCAACGGGGGCGTGCCGGACGAGCGGCTCGTCGGTGACGTCGCGGGTGCCGCGGCGCACCTGAGGTCCCTGGACGGCGCGAACGGCAAGATCGGCGTCATCGGGCACTGCTCTGGCGGGCGCCAGACGTTCCTCTCGGCCTGCTCCCTGGAGGTCGACGCGGCGGTGGACTGCTACGGAGCGTTCATCGTCAACGAGGTGCCGCCCGCGTTCCCGATCAGCATGAAGCCGATCATCGGGCTGGCGCCGGACCTGTCCTGCCCGTTGCTGGGGCTGTTCGGCGAGGATGACAAGAACCCGGCGCCGGACGAGACGGCGGCCCTGTCGGCCGAGCTCGAGCGCCTCGGCAAGCCCCACGAGTTCCACACCTACCCCGGTGCCGGGCACTCGTTCTTCGCCGTGGACCGGCCCGCCTACAGGGTCGAGGCGGCCGTCGACGGCTGGCAGAAGATCTTCACCTTCTTCGGCACGCACCTGGCGGCGTAGACCATGTGCACCTACCAGACCGAGAAGGTCGAGATCGTCGGCAGCGGCAAGGGCGCGCAGGGGTGGTTCGCGCTGAGCGACGCCACCGTCTACGTCGACCATCCCGTGCACGCGCCGTTCGGCCACACCGTGAACATCGACTTCCTCAACCCGGGCCGGGGGCCGTCGGCGCGCGTCGCCGTGGAGCTGACGGAGGAGGCCGCGGTCGCGCTGGCCGAGGCGATCATGAAGTCCGTCGCCTCCGCGCCGGCCGGGATCGCGTCGGTGCACCAGTAGGACCTGCCCGCACCGATCAGGCCAGGGGGCCGGCGAGCCGGTGCCCGTCGAGGAACGACCACATCAGGGTGGCCGCCGCGGCGGGCGTGCCGACCACGCCGGTCCCCGGCCACGTGTGGCCGTCGTGGCGGTAGAGCACGAACGTCACCTCGGAGCCGGGACGGCACCGCGTCCAGTGCTCCACGACCGCCGGCCCGACCGTCACGGACTTCGGGGTGCCGCTGCACCCGTCCTGGGTGCGCAGCCAGCCGACGGCGGTGGGCACCGGCGGCAGCGGCGGGTGGGCCCGGGTGGCGCCGCGGTAGGGGAGGATCGGGTCCAGCGCCCCGGCCCCGAGCAGGAACGGCATCGCGGTGCCGTGCACGCACGGCGTCAGGGGCACCGAGCCGTACGTGGCGACGCCCGCGAACAGCCCGGGATAGGCGCAGGCCTCGCCGTAGGCGAGCTTGCCGCCGTTGCTGTAGCCCACGAGGTAGATCCGCGACGGGTCCACGGGCAGATCGTGCACCGACGCCGCCACCACCGCCGTCACGAACTGCAGGTCGGGGGTGCGCCGGGCCCCCGCGATGCCGCAGCACCCGCCCTCGGCGTTCCAGGAGCGTCCGATGCCGTCGGGGAAGACCAGCGCCGCGTGCCCCTGCTGCACCAGCCCGAGGAAGCCCGTCTGCGTGATCGCGGTCCGGGACGACTGCCCGCGCCCGTGCAGCACCACCAGCAGCGGCAGGTCGTGCCCGTTCGCGGGCGCGAACGTGCGGAACGTGCGGGTCAGACCGGCGACGACCATCGAGTGCTCGACGCCGCCCGACGGCGGCGCGGTCGTCTGCGCGGCGGCCAGCACGGGCTTGCCTGGGGTGTCGAACCCGCCCCACGCGGCGACGCCGACGACGACCGCGGCCACCACGAGGAGCGCGAGCTGCACTGCGCGCGGCCCGCGCGCCCGGGCCCAGAGCTTCACGGAGGTGAGTATGCGCGCCGCGGCGGCGCGGCCGAACGGAGGCGCAGGGGGCCTCTCAGCGAGTCCACAGGTCGATGGTCCACCCTAGGTGCACATGGGCCGTCGATTGCGTGAGTTCGTTCTTTCCGGCTGCTCAGAGGCCCGAGAAGTCCGATTCGTGTCCGACGCGCGCAGTGCCCGATTCGTCGGCCGGGCGGCTCTCGCGGCGGCCGCACGGACGTGGGCCCGCGAGCTCGACGCCCGCGCGGTGCCGGCCGGGGCACGTGTGCTGATCGACGTCGACGACCCCCTCGCGTTCGCCGTCGTCCACCTCGCGGTGATGGCGGCGGGCCGCTGCTCGGCCCCCGTCGACCCGTCGGCGCCGCCGGCCGAGGCCACCCGGGTCCGCGACGCACTGCGCCCCGCGCTGGTGGTCACCGACCGTGCCGACCGCGCCGGGATCCTCGTGGCACCGGGCACCGGGCTGCCGGAGGAGCCGTCGGACGGGCCGGGGGGTGGGTGGGGGAACGGCCCCGAGCCGGGACCGGGCTCGGTGGTGCTGCTGACGTCGGGCTCCACGGGCGAGCCCAAGGCCGTCGAGCTCGGCGAGGCGCAGCTGCTGCACGTGGCGGGCGCCGTTGCGCGCCACCATCGGCTCACCGCCTCCGACCGCGGCTACAACGCGCTGCCGCTGTTCCACATCAACGCGCAGGTGGTTGCCCTGCTCGCCACCCTGGTGGCGGGCGGCGAGCTCGTGCTCGACCGGCGCTTCCACCGCACCGGGTTCTGGCCGCTGCTCGTCGAGCAGGACGTGACGTGGATCAACGCGGTGCCCTCGATCCTCACCATCCTGTCCCGCGACGCCGGAACCGATGATCACAGCCCGGTCGTGCCGCCCGGCCTGCGGTTCTTCCGCTCGGCGTCGGCACCGCTCCCGCTGGTGGTGCGCGAGCTGATCACCGCGCGCACCGGAGTGCCGGTGGTGGAGAGCTACGGGATGACCGAGGCCGCCAGCCAGATCACCGCCACCCCGCTCGACGGGCCCGTGCGTCCGGGCTCGGTCGGGCGGCCGGTGGACGTCGAGCTGCAGGTCGTCGACGCCGACGGCGACCCGTGCCCGCCGGACGTGGCCGGGCGCGTGCTCATCCGCGGCGCCGGCGTGATCAGCGGCTACGCCGGTGGGCGGGCCGCCGACCGGTTCGACGCCGACGGCTGGCTCGACACGTCCGACCTCGGGCGGCTCGACGCCGACGGCTTCCTGTACCTCGTCGGCCGCGCCGACGACGTCGTCAACCGCGGTGGCGAGCTCGTGTACCCGCGGGAGGTCGAGGAGGTGCTGCTCGGCGACGGCGACGTCGTCGAGGCGGTGGTGCTCGGACGCTCGGACGACGTGCTGGGCGAGGTTCCGGTGGCCCTCGTGCGCACGGCCGCCGCCGATACCGCCGCGCTCGTCGAGCGGCTCGAGGCCCGCTGCGCCGAGCGCCTGGCCCGGTTCAAGCGGCCTGCGGAGATCCGCGTCATCGACGCCTTCCCGCTCGGCCCGACCGGCAAGGTCCGCCGGACGGTGTTGCGCGACCAGCTGGCGGGGGTCTGATGGCGGCCCGGTCGTCGCACGTCTACCCGGCCGACATGGTGCGCGTGCTGACGTTCGCGTGCGTGATCGCGGTGCACACCGTGTCGACGGTCAACCCGCTCGACAGCGTGCCCTTCGGCGCCCTGACGATGCTCCTGCACTTCACGCGCGAGGCGTTCTTCGTCCTCACCGCGTTCGTGCTGATGCACCGCTACCGTGACCGCGGGCCGCAGCCGCTGCCGTTCTGGCGCCGCCGGTTCCTGCTGGTGGGCGTGCCGTACGTGGTGTGGTCGGTGATCTACACCGGGCTGCAGCTGGTCACCGCGCCGCAGCCGCCCGACGCCGCCGCGTGGTTCCTGCTGGACAACCTGCTCACCGGCCGGGCCTGGTTCCACCTGTACTTCCTGCTGGTCTCGATGCAGTTCTACCTGCTGTTCCCGGTGTTCCGGTGGCTGCTGCGTGCCACCCGTCGCCACCACGGGTGGCTGATCGCCGCGAGTCTGGTGCTGCAGGTGCTCACCGACATCTGGCTGCACGACCCGGCCCCCGTCGGGTTCAAGGCCGCTGTCCTGCCCTACGCCGGGTCGATCTTCCTGAGCTACCAGTTCTTCCTCGTGCTCGGCGGGGTGGTGGCGATGCACCTCGACGAGGTCGACGCCTGGGTCCGCGGGCGCGTCGGCGTCGTCGTCGGCGCGTTCGTGGTCACCGGGGCGGCGGCCGAGGCGTGGTACCTCTGGACGGTGCCGGACGTGGGCGCGATCTTCGGCACCGACGTCTTCCAGTGGGTGATGATCCCCTGGGTGGTGGCCGTGGTCGCCGTTTTCTGGGCGATCGGCGCCGCCTGGTCCGACCGTCGCGACGGTGGTCCCGGGTCCCGGTTCCTCGACCGCGCCTCCGACCGTTCCTTCGGCGTGTTCCTGGTGCACCCGGTGATCCTCTGGGCGCTCACGATCGGCGGTCCCGGCTCGACGGCCGCGATGCTGCCCGTTCCGTGGTCGAGCGTCGTGACGTATGTGATCGCCGTCGTGGGGTCGTTGGCGATCCTCGAGGTGCTGCGCCTCACGCCGCTGAGCGTCGCGCTGACCGGAAAGTCCCGTTCGCGCCGATCTCCACAGCAAGCGCACAGCCTGGACACAGGGCCCACTCCACCTACATCCGCCACGGTGGGGACCGACCGGACACGAGGAGACGAGATGACGGAGATGCGGCGATGATCGACACCCGGCTGAACCTTCCTGAGCGCGAGTCCGCCCCGCGCCGCCGCGGCCTCACGGTGGTCATCGACCCGGGCCTGCACACCGGCCAGTTCGAGGACGCCATCGACAGCGTCGGCGAGTACGTCGACATGGTGAAGTTCGGATGGGGCACCGCGCTGGTCACGCACGACATCAAGCGCAAGATCGACATCCTGCGGTGGGCCGGCATCGACTTCTACTTCGGCGGCACCTTGTTCGAGCGGTTCGCCGTCGAGGGGATGGTGGACGACTGGAGGCAGCTCTGTCGCAGCCTCGGCGCCACGCACGTCGAGGTCTCCAACGGCACGATCAGCATGGGCAACGCGGAGAAGGCCCGGTGGGTGGCGAAGCTCGCCGACGACTTCACCGTGATCAGCGAGGTCGGGTTCAAGGACGCGGTCCGGTCGGAGGCGCTGTCGTCGCAGGAGTGGGTGTCGTCGATCCTCGAGGACCTCGACGCCGGCGCCCACCTCGTCACCGCGGAGGCGCGGGAGAGCGGCCGCAGCGGTTTCTGCACCGCCGACGGCATCCCGCGCGACGACCTCGTCGAGGAGATCCTCGGTTCGGGCGCGGACCTCGACAAGCTGCTGTTCGAGGCGCCCAACAAGGAGCTGCAGACCTACTTCGTGCGCCGGCTCGGCTCGGGGGTCAACCTCGGCAACATCCGCTCCGACGACGTGATCGGGTTGGAGACGCTGCGTCTGGGCCTGCGCTCGGACACGTTCAACATGCCGCTGGCCGGCGCCTGATGCGCACCACCGACGACGTCTTCCACCTGGCCATCCCGGCGCAGGACCTGGATCAGACTTACGAGTTCTACGTCGCGGGCCTGGGGTGCAAGCTCGCCCGCCGCTACGCAGACCGGATCACCCTGGACTTCTTCGGCGACCAGGTGGTCTGCCACCTCTCCGAGGAGGTCGACGAGTCGCCGGGGCTCTACCCGCGGCACTTCGGCGTCACGTTCCGGCACAAGGAGGACTGGGAGCGGCTGCTGCGGCTGGCCCGCAACCGCAAGCTGGAGTTCTTCGCGGAGCCGTTCCGCCGGTTCGAGGGCCGCTCGGAGGAGCACGAGACGTTCGTGCTGGCCGATCCCACGCACAACCTGCTGGAGTTCAAGTACTACGACGACCCCCGGATGATGTATTGATCACCGCCATCCGCCACGCCGAGACCGTCTGGAACCGCGAGCGCGTGTTCATGGGCGCGCTCGACATCGCGCCGACCGCCGAGAGCCTCGCCCGCGCGGCCAGGCTCCGGCTCGACGCCGACCACGTGCTCACCTCGCCGCTGGGGCGGGCCGCGCGCACCGCCGCGGCGATCTTCCCGGGCGCCCCCGTCACGGTGGACGAGCGGCTGCGCGAGCGGGGCATGGGGGTGTGGGAGGGCCGCCGCAAGGACGAGGTGCGCCGGGAGTACCCCGCCGACTTCCCGGGCGGCCACCTCGACGTCACGGTCACCCCGCCCGGCGGGGAGGATTTCGACGCCCTGCTCGCCCGGGTCGCGGCCGTGCTCGACGAGGTGGCCGGTCCCGCCCGCACCTCGCGGGTGGTGCTGGTCTCGCACAACGGCTGGATCCGCGCCGCCCAGTACCTCGCCGGGGAGGCGGAGCTGGCGGATTTCCACGTGCACCCGGTGCCGCAGCTGATGCCGACGCGGCTGCGCGTCCCGATGTCGGAGCGGATGAGCGGCACGGGCGTCGGCTAGGTTCTGCTCGTCGTTCCTGGTGGTCCCCGTGCGGTGATCAGGCGTACCTTAGTTGCTGATGCTAACTACCTCTGATCGCTACAAGTGGGTCGCGCTCTCGAACACCACCATCGGCGTGCTGATCGTGACGATCAACATGTCGATCCTGCTGATCGCGCTGCCCGACATCTTCCGCGGCATCGGGATCGACCCACTGGCGCCGGGGAACATCAGCTACCTGCTCTGGCTGATCATGGGTTACCTCGTGGTGACCGCGGTGCTGGTGGTGAGCTTCGGGCGGCTGGGCGACATGTTCGGGCGCACCCGCATGTACAACCTCGGCTTCGCCGTGTTCACGGTGTTCTCGATCCTGCTCGCCGCCACCTGGCTCCAGGGTGGCGCAGGGGCGCTGTGGCTCATCGTCATGCGTGTGCTGCAGGGGGTGGGCGGCGCGCTGCTGCTGGCCAACTCCACGGCGATCCTCACCGACGCCTTCCCCACCAACCAGCGCGGCCTCGCCCTGGGCATCAGCCAGGTCGCCGGCATCTCCGGCTCGTTCATCGGGCTCGTGGTGGGCGGTGTGCTCGCCCCGCTCGACTGGCGGCTGATCTTCCTGGTGTCCGTGCCGGTCGGGGTGTTCGGCACGATCTGGGCCTACCTGAAGCTGCGGGACACCGGCGTGCGGCGTCCCGCGCGGCTGGACTGGTGGGGCAACGTCACGTTCGCGGTCGGGCTCGTGGCCGTGCTCGTCGGCATCACCTACGGCATCCAGCCCTACGGCGGGCACACCATGGGCTGGACCAGCCCGACCGTGCTCGTGATGATCATCGGCGGGGTGCTGGTGCTGGCGCTGTTCGCGATGATCGAGTCGCGGGTCGCGGAGCCGATGTTCGACATGTCGCTGTTCCGGATCCGCGCGTTCACCGCCGGCAACATCGCGAGCCTGCTCGCGGCGCTGGGCCGTGGCGGGCTGCAGTTCGTGCTCATCATCTGGCTGCAGGGGATCTGGCTGCCCGAGCACGGCTACGCGTTCGAGCAGACGCCGCTGTGGGCCGGGATCTACATGGTGCCGCTGACGGTCGGGTTCCTCGTGGCGGGCCCGATCTCGGGGATCCTGTCGGACCGGTTCGGCGCCCGCGCGTTCTCCACCGGCGGAATGGTGCTCGCGGCCGTGAGCTTCGGGCTGCTGGCGTTCCTGCCCGTCGACTTCGACTACCGGATCTTCGCCGCGCTGCTCGCGGTGAACGGCCTGGCGATGGGGCTGTTCAGCTCGCCGAACCGCGCCGCGATCATGAACAGCCTCCCGGCCGCCGAGCGCGGCGTGGGCGCGGGCATGACGTCGACGTTCCAGAACTCGGCGACGGTGCTCTCGATCGGCGTGTTCTTCTCGATGCTGATCCTCGGCCTCGCCGGGACGCTGCCCGGTGCCATGTACTCCGGACTGGTCGGGCAGGGGGTGCCCGCGGCGGTCGCGACCCAGGTGTCGCAGCTGCCACCGGTCAGCACGCTGTTCGCGGCGCTGCTGGGCTACAACCCGATCCAGAACCTGCTCGGCCCGCAGGTGCTGGCCGGGGTGACGCCGCAGCAGGCGGAGTTCCTCACCGGGCGATCGTTCTTCCCGGAGCTGATCGCCGGCCCGTTCCAGTCGGGCCTCGGCCTCGCGCTCGGGTTCGCCGCGGCGGCGTGCCTGATCGCGGCGGTCGCGTCGGCGCTGCGCGGAGGCAAGTACCACCACGTGGAGGAACCGGCACCGGCCGCGGAGCCCGCTCGCGTCTAGACGTGGTTCCATCTGCGGTGACCCACGCACACCGAGAGGCACCGCATGAGCACTGCCGCCACTGGCACCACCGTCACTGCCACCACCGCCGCCACTGTCACCGCGTCCTTCGGAGGTCGCTCCGGCACCGTCCGCTACCACCGCTGGCGGCCCTCCGGCGCGCCCGTGGCAGCGGTGCTGCTCCTGCACGGGCTCGGCGAGCACGGGGGCCGGTACGCGGACCTGGCGGAGGCGGCCACGGCGGCGGGCATCGAGGTGTGGGCCCCCGACCAGGCCGGTCACGGCCGCAGCGATGGCGAGCGGGGACTCGTCGCGGACGTCGCTGACCTGGTCGCCGACGCCGAGACGATGCTGCGCGCGCTGCGCGGCGCCCGGCCCCGGCTGCCGGTGGTGGTCGCGGGGCACGCCCTCGGTGCCGCCGTCGCCACGCTGCTGGTGGGCGAGGTCCGCGACGGCTCCGACGCCGGGGGCCCGCCCGACGACCCCGCGGCGGACGTCGTCGGCCTGGTGCTGGCCGACTCGTCGCTGACGAGCGCCGCCGGCGTGCAGGCGCTCCCCGATGCGGGCGGCGACCCGCTGGGCTGGACGGGCCCGCTGCGGCCCGAGACGGTCCGCGCGCTCGGTGGCGCGGCCGCGCGCACGAGCCGGCTGGTGTCCGTCGGAGCGCTGGACCACCTGCCGGTACTGCTCCTGCACGCGCAGGACGACGCCGTGGCTCCGGTTGCCACCGCGCAGGCCGTCGCCGCGGTCCTCCCGCGTGGGCGCGTCTGCACCGTCCCGCACGGCGGGCACGACGTCCTCGACCAGGCCGAGGCCTGCGCTGAGCTCGTCCGGTTCGTGACCGCCGTGGCCGCGGTGTCGGCGGCCCGTTCCTGACGCTGCCCCCGGGGTCAGTGCGGGTCGGCGCGCCGGGAGAGGCGGGAGAACAGCGCCGGCGCAGCACCGTGGACGCGGGCGCCCAGGGTCAGCCAGCGGGGCACGAACACCTCGCCCCGGCGCCTGCGCACGCCGTCCAGGAGCGCGACGGCCACGCGGTCGGCGCTGACCGGCCGGGGGAAGCGGCGGTGGTAGGGCTGGTCGCGCCGGGTGAAGTAGGCGGTGGCGACGGCGCCGGGAAGCACGGTGGTGACGCCGATCGGGGCCTCGAGGCGCAGCGCGTCGGCGAAGCCCCGCAGGCCGGCCTTGGTGGCGGAGTACGCGACCTCCTCCGCCACGCCGATCGCGGCGATCGACGCCACGAACACCACGTGCCCGCGCCCGGCCACGAGGGTGGGCAGCAGCGCGCGGGTGAGCTGCACGGGTGCGACGAGGTTCACGGCCATCAGCTCGTCGACCGTGGTCGCGGGGGTCGCCTCGAGCGGGCCCGCGGCACCGAGGCCCGCGGCGTGCACGAGCAGCCGGACGCGGCCGTCGGCGGCGGCGCGCACGGCCTCGACACCGTCGGGGCAGGCGAGGTCTGCGGCCAGCCCGTGCCCCCCGGTGCGCGCGGCGACGGCCGCGAGCCGCGCCTCGTCGCGACCGACGAGCAGGAGGTCCCAGTCGTCGGCCAGCCGATCGGCCACCGCCGCCCCGATGCCCGAGGACGCCCCCGTCACGACGGCCAGCGGCCGGGTCATCCGGGGGCGGTGCGGGGACCGACCGGCACGGAGTCGCCCGCCTCGTCGAGGCGGTGGAGCAGCGTCGTACCCCGGAGGGTGATGAAGGCGATGCCGGCGATCACGAGCACCGCGGCGACGCACTCGCCCGCGAGCGCGGCGGGGGAGGTGTCGAGCTGCTCGCCCAGCCAGCTGACGCCGATCATGACCCCGACGACGGGGTCGACACTCGTGATCACCGCCACGGCGGGGGAGATGAGCCTGCCCTGCTGGAAGGTGTTCTGGCTGAGCAGGAAGCCCATCGGCCCGATGACGCACACGACGTAGAGCGTGGGGTGCAGGAACGGCTCGAGGAGGTCGACGCGGAGCTGGCCGGTGACCACCTTCATCAGCCCGGCCGTGACCCCGTACAGCACGCCGGTGGCCAGCGCGAGGGCCAGCACCCGCGAGGAGTGGTGCACGGTGGCCGCGTACACGAGGCAGGCCACCACCAGGACCACCAGCGAGATCGCGAGCGGCAGGCCGGAGCCGATGTCGATGTGTTCGTCGGTGCCCTGCGACACCGGCCGGGCCAGCAGCAGGAACGCCGACAGGCCCGCGGCGCACATCAGGCCGCCGAGCAGGATGAGCGGATCAGGGCGGCGGCGCGCCATCAGCGCGGAGAACCCCGCGGCGAACGCCACGCCCGTGACCAGTAGGGGCTGCACCACCGCGAGCGGGCCGAACGCGAGGGCGACCAGCTGCATGGCGAGCGCGAGCACCGTGGCCACCAGCCCGATCAGCCACATCGGCCGCGCGAGCAGCTCCACCAGCAGCCGGGGGCTCAGGGTCGGTGTGACCGCGACCTCCTTGGTGGCCCGCTGCTGCGCCGCCGAGGCCAGGCCGAAACCGGCCGCGCCCAGTACCGCCGCGGGCACGGCGATCAGCAGCGAAGCTTCCACGGCCACCCCCCGATACGTCACTCGATCTCGTCGTGCGAAGTCCTACTACACACAGTTCTTACATACGCTCCAACGACGCCTCGAGCCGACCGGGTATTCCCTCGATTCCGTGTACCAGCCCAGGATCTGCGGTGATGCCGACCGTCGTCGTCCGGCCCCAGTGCATGACACCGGCCGAGAGCCCGACGCCGTCGGCGAGCGGCAGCACCGGGTAGACCTCGCGCACCAGCCCGCCCCGGATGTGCAGCGTGCGCCGCGCTCCCGGCATGACCGAGGCCAGCATGTGGAAGAAGCGCCGCCCGTAGACGCGCCGGACCAGGAAGGCCTGCACCCGTCCGGGGAGCAGCCCGAGCAGGCCGAGCACCGCGGCGGCGCCCTCGGGCTCGCCCGTTGCGGCACCGGCCGTCAGCGCGGCGGACACGCGCGCCACCCGTTCGGCCTCGGGCATCGGCCCGATCGGCAGCGCCACCGACACCGCCGCCGTACGGTTGCCGGGCGCGTGGCTGCCCACGCCCGCGCTCGTGCGCGTGGTCATCGGCACCATCGTGCGCAGGTGCGCCGTGCGGTCCGTGACGGCCAGCACGTCGCCCAGCGAGCCGGCCAACACGGCGAGCATCAACGCCGTCGTGCCGACGCCATGGGCGCGGGCGGCGGCCCGGACGCGGGCGCCGTCGAGGCAGACGCCGACCCGGCGGTGGGCGGGTCCCTCGACCCGTCCCGTCAGGGGTGACGGTCCGGCGGTCCCGGCCACGGCGAGCGCGGCCACGCCCCGCACGACCGTCACGGCCCGGTGCAGGTGCTCGCGTGCGCCGCACTCCTGCGCCGCGGCCCGTCCCCGGGCCGGTGGTGGGACCTCGTCGGTGAGCAGGCGGATCAGCGCGTCGGTGACGGCCAGGCCGTCGCCGAGGGCGTGGTGCACCTTGACCAGCAGCGCCACCTCGCCGGCCGCCCGGTCGCGCACGACCTGCAGCTCCCAGCCGGTGTCCACGGGGTCGACCGGGACCGCGAAGAACGCCGTGGTCGCGTCGTCCCAGGTGCCGAGCGCCTCCCCGGGGCCGATCTCGACGACGTCGGGCTGCACGTGGCCCTCGGCGCGGTCGTCCACGGCCCAGCGCAGCGGCCCGCCCGTTCGCGGCCGGGCCAGGCGGCGCTGCAGCAGCCCGATCTGCGGCATCCGGGTGTACACGAGCCCGGTGACGTAGGCGGGCCAGCCCGCCTGCAGGCCCGGGTCCTCGACGAGCACGCGCGCACCGACCTGCTGTGGCACGGTCGGGGTCGCGGCGTAGTGGAACAGGGCGTCCTGCGCGCGGACCCGGGCCCCCCGCTCCCGCGGCGCGCCGGGGTGGTCCTGCGCGGCCGTGCGGTCGAGAGCGGCTGGGCGGTCGAGAGCGGCTGGGCGGGCCGGGGCGGCAGCCGGGGCGAGGAGCTGCGCGAGTCCGGCGACGTCCGCGGCGAAGGCGTCACCGGCGGCCTGACGGGCGCGCAGGCCGTCCACGAGCGTGGCGCGGCGGGCCGGGTCGAGCAGGTCCCCGACCGCCGCTCCCAGCTCGGCGGGCGTGGGGCAGACCGTCGCCAGGCCCTCGCGTTCCAGGACGGCGGCGTTGGCGCGGCCGTGGCCGGGGATCGGGGCGAACAGCAGCAGGGGCCGCGCGCACGCCAGCGCCTCGAGCGCCGTGGCGCCGCCCGCGTTGGTGACGACGGCGTCGGCGTCGCGGGTGGCGGCGGCCGGGTCGTCGACCCAGTCCACGACCCGCATGCGGGCGCCGTGGGGGCGGGGCAGGGCGTCGAGGCGGCGGCGCAGGGCCGGGTCGCGCCCACAGCTGACGAGCACGTCGGCCCCGGCGCTGAGGACCGCGGTGCAGGCGGCCGGCACGTCGCCGAACGCCAGCGACCCGCACGAGACGTACACGAGCGGGCGCTCACGGCCGGCGGTGGCCGCAGGCGGGGTGAACCGCCGGCCGACGGGAGGCGCGGCCACCCGGACAGCCGCCCCCGGGGCAGCGCGCCGCAGGAGGCCGGCGCCGGTCGGGGTGGAGACCAGGTGCAGGTCCAGGGCCGCGTCCGCCCACAGCGGGTGCGGCGCCGGATCAGCGACGAGCGCCACGGCCGGCACGGCCAGCCGTCCGCGGCGGCGGAGCCGGGCCAGGCCGGTGATGCCCTCGGGGAACGTGGCGACGACGAGGTCGGGGTCGTGGGCGGCCAGCGCCGGCGCGAGGCCGCGAGCGCTCCAGACCCCGATGACGGCCCGGGTCCCGGCGCGGAACGGGCGCACGTGCCACAGCAGCCGGAAGTAGAGCTCGTAGAGCCAGGGCAGGTACCGCACGCAGCCGGCGTAGATCGCTCTGAAGACCGGTCCCGTGCGGCGGCCCATGTGGTCGAGGGTCTCGGTCCAGGTCACCTCGACCCCCGGCCACACGGAGCGCGCCCGCTCCTCCACGGCGCGGGCGGCGGCGTGGTGGCCCTCGCCCATGCTGCCGGTGACCAGCAGCAGCCGGCGCGGAGCGGGATCGGGCCGGGGGACCGGACCGCCGTCCCGGACGGCCACGGTCTGCGGGAGAACGATCGGGGTCGGGCCGGTGGGGGGCGGCGTACGGGTGTCGCTGGAGATGCTCATGCCCGGGTCCTTGCTGGTCGTCGAGCACCCGCTCGGCCCGTCGGCGCCGAGGGTGCGGTGGTTCGTGCGGGGAGCCGGCCCGGGGTGCGCCCGCCGGCGGTGCGGGGCCCAGGTCGCCGTGGAGCGGTGGGAGCATCCCAGGAGAGGGCGGCCACGGCCCGGTCATCCGGGCCGTGGTCACCGGTTCGAGGCACGGACGGCCCGATCCCGCCGGGGCCGCGGCGAGCCGGTGATCGTCGCATCGTCGCGGGCGCTAGCGTGCGCGCGTGGATGGTCGTGACGCCGCCGGGCCGGCCCGGGTGCTGGTGCTCTCGGCCCCGGTGGGTGAGGGGCACGTCGCCGCGGCGCGGGTGCTGGCGGCCCGGATGCGGGCGCTGTGGCCGGCCGTGCAGGTGCACGAGGTGGAGGGCACCGGGCGCGGCGGACCGCGGCGCGACCGCCTGCTGCGGGCCTCCTACGCCGCCACGATGCGCGTCGCCCCGCGGCTGTACGGCCTGGGCTACGACCTGCTGGTGGCGTTCCCGCGGGTGGCGGCGTTCTTCAAGGGCGTCGCCGCGGCCCGGCTCGGCCGCGCCCTGGCCCCGCTGGTGGCCGCCGACCGGCCCGACCTGGTCGTCTCGACCTACCCGTTGACGTCCGGCGGGCTCGCCTGGCTGCGCCGTCGCGGCCGCCTGCCGGGGCGCACCGTCGCCGTCGTGACCGACGTGGCCGTGCACCCGTTCTGGGTGTGGCCGGACGTCGACGAGACCTGGACGCTGCTGCCGGCGTCCCGCGACCAGGCGCGGGCGATCGCCCCGGCCGCCGATGTACGGGTGGCGGCCGCGGCCGTCGACCCGCGGTTCCGTCCCGGTGACAGGGCCGCCGCGCGTGCCGCCACCGGGGCGCGCGAGGACGCGCTGGTCGTGCTCGTCACGGGCGGGTCGCTGGGGTTCGGCGGGCTCGACACGGTGGTGGCCGCGGTGCTGGCCGCCGGTACGGGCGTGCAGGCCGTGGTCCTCGCCGGCCGCAACGAGCGGCTGCGGGAGCGGCTCCTGGCCCGCGGGCTGCCGCCGGAGCGGCTGGTGGTGCACGGCTGGACCGACCGCGTGCCCGAGCTCGTCACCGCCGCCGACGTCGTGCTGACCACCGCGGGCGGCATGATCGCCACCGAGGCGCTGGCCGCAGGGCGTCCGGTGCTGTTCGCCACCCCGATCCCCGGCCACGGCCGGGCGGGGGCGGAGATGACGGCGGAGGCGGGCCTCGCGCTCGTCTGCCCGCGGCCGTGGGACGTGACGGCCACGGTGCGCCGGCTGCGCGACACGCCCGGTGAGCTCGAGAGGCTGGCCGCACGGGCCGAGGAGTTCGCCCGTCCCGACCTGGACGACGCGCTGCGCGCCCTCGCCGCACGCGCACCCCGGGGCTGATCGAGCCGGGGCGACCACGACCGCCGGTCCGGCGCATTCCCTGCCACGAGCGGCCGCACGCGCACCGAGACGGTGATCACGGACGTCGAGCGGGGGCCTCAGGCGGGGCTGGCGCCCATCCGCAGCTGGATGCCCTGCCCGGCCAGCGAGCGGTGGAACCACACCAGCGATGCCGCGATGGCCAGCGCCACCACCGAGTACGAGCCGGCCGTGGAGACCATCAGGTAGTTCCCGACGGTCTGCGTGGCCAGCACGATCAGCGTGGTGACGCCGTTGACGAGGAAGACCATCGCCCACAGCAGCGACACGCGCTTGAAGAACCGCTTCATCTGCGGGTGCCCGGTGAGCGACTCCGGGAACGCGCAGAAGTCGTCCGCGAGCTTGGCCAGCAGCGGCCGGTCCAGGCCCAGGGTGAGGAGCAGCGCGGCCGCGAACACGAAGTTCTGCACCGTGGGCTGCAGGAAGTACAGGAACGCGCTGCCGGTGAACAGGCCCACGACGGTCCGGACGAGCAGCAGCAGCGTGCTGATGACCAGGATGGCCGGCACCGGCTTGCGCATCACCAGCCGCCTGCCGATGGCCAGCCCCGACCAGCTCAGCGCCGCGATCAGCCCGGCGTCGAACCCGATCTGGGTGAACAGCACCCAGAACAGGCCCAGCGGGATGAGCGTGGATTCCAGCAACGGACGCCCGGCGTGCCGCAGCAACGACCCGATCGATGGGAGGTGGATCGTGGTGCGGTGCCTCAGCATGCGTAGGGGCTGCCTCTCCGGTCGCCTTCGGGGTGGAGGCACTGTATCGGGCTGTGTAACGCGGAGATAACGGGCCCAACGTCCGGAACATGCGGGTCGTTCGGCTCAGCTCCCCACCGCTGCGCGCAACGACTCGCGCAGTGAGCCCATCGTCGCGAACACCGCCGAGGGCTCGTAACCGCAGTGTGCCATGCAGTTCTCGCACCGTGGGTCGTTCCCGCGGCCGAATGCATTCCAATCGGTGTCCTCGATGAGCTCCTTGTAGGTCTGCACGTAGCCGTCGTCGAGCAGGTAGCAGGGCCGCTGCCAGCCCAGCAGCGAGTACGACGGGATGGCCCACGCGGTGCAGGCGAGGTCGACCTTGCCCTCGAGGAAGTCGAGGAAGACGGGCGAGTGGTTGAGCCGCCACTTCTTGCGCCGCCCGCCGTCGAACGCCTTGCGGAAAAGCTCGCGGGTCTGCTCGACGCCCAGCCAGTGCTCCTGGTCGGGGGCCTTCTCGTAGGCGTACCCGGGCGAGATCTGCATGTTGTCGACGCCGAGGTCGTCGTTGAGATAGTCGAGGACGTCGATGACGTCCTGTGGGGTGTCGGTGTCGAAGAACGTGGTGTTGGTGTTGACCCGGAATCCCGCCGTCTGCGCCTGCTTGATCGCGGCGACGGCCTGGTCGAACACGCCGTCCTTGCAGACGGACTGGTCGTGGCGCTCGCGCAGGCCGTCGATGTGCACCATCCACGCGAAGTTCTTGTGCGGGGTGAAGCGGTGCAGGTGCTTGGGCAACAGCACCGCGTTGGTGCACAGGAAGACGATCTTGCCGAGGTCCAGCAGGCGCTGGACGATGACGTCGATCTCCTTGTGCATGAGCGGCTCGCCGCCCGCGATGGAGACCATCGGCGCGCCGCTCTCGACGATGGCGTTCACGGCCTGCTCGACAGGCATCCGCTGCTTGAGCAGCGACGCGGGCTGCTCGATCTTGCCGCAGCCCGCGCACTTGAGGTTGCAGGCGAACAGCGGCTCGAGCTCGACGAGCAGCGGGAACTTGTCGACCCGCTTGATCTTCTGCTTCATCAGGTACGCGCCGAGACGGATGGACTGCCGCATGGGCATCGCCATGGCTAGCTCACTTCCTTGGGGAGGGTGAAGCGGATGTCCTCGGTGTCGGTGGTCGTCGTCGTGACCGTCACCGGGCCGAGGCCGGACAGGGTGGTCACCAGGTCGTCGACCAGGTGGCCGGGTGCGGATGCCCCGGCGCTCACCCCGACGCGGCGGGCGTCGGCGAGCCACCGCAGGTCGAGCTCCCCGGCGTCGTCGACGAGGTGGGCGGGGACGCCGCCGCGGGAGGCGACCTCGGCCAGCCGGACGGAGTTCGAGGAGTTGGGCGAGCCGACCACGAGCACCAGGTCGGCGTCGGCGGCCACCGCGCGGACGGCGCGCTGGCGGTTGGTGGTGGCGTAGCAGATGTCGTCGCGGCGCGGGGCGTTCACGGCGGGGAAGCGGCCGCGCAGCACGGCGGCGATCTCCTCGGCCTCGTCGACGGCGAGCGTGGTCTGCATGGCGTAGGCGACGCGGTCGGGGTCGCGGACGATGACGGTGGCCGCGGCCTCGGCGCTGTCGACGACGACGACCTCGCCCGAGATGTCGTCTCTCGCGGCCTCGCCGACCGTGCCCTCGACCTCCTCGTGGTCGGCGTGCCCGATGAGGAACACGGTGTCGCCGCGGCCCACGCGCCGCCTGACCTCGGTGTGCACCTTGGCCACGAGCGGGCAGGTCGCGTCGATCACCGACAGGCCGCGCGCGTCGGCCTCCGCGCGCACCGCGGGGGAGACGCCGTGCGCGGCCAGGACCGTGACCGAGCCGTGCGGGATCTCGTCCACCTCCTGCACGAACACCGCCCCGCGGCGTGTGAGCCCGCGCACGACGTGCGCGTTGTGCACGATCTGGCGCCGTACGTAGACGGGTGCGCCGTAGCGGTCCAGGGCGCGGTCGACGATCTCGATGGCCCGTTCCACCCCGGCGCAGAACGACCGCGGCTCGGCGAGGGCCACGGTGCGCGGGCCGGTGGCGGCGATCCAGTCGAGCAGCGCGGGCGCGGCGCGGCGCAGGCTGTGCAGCGCCGCGAGCCCGCGCACGGGTGTGCCGGGCCGGACCAGCGGGGCGTCGGGGCTGTCGACGACCGCGCGGACCACGGCGAACGGCCCGCCCGCCGCCGCGTCCGCCAGCCAGGCGGACTCCGTGTCCACCGCGAGCGCCCCGGTCGCGGCGAGGGCGGTGCGACCGGCACCGTCGACGACGACGGGGGAGGAGACGATCGGCCCCACGTGGACCCGCAGCCCCAGCCGGCGCAGCGCGGCGGCCAGCGGCCGGGCGGTGGGCACCGGGACGGCCTTCCTCCCCTCGCGGCGCACCTCGTCGGCGACCACGAGGTGACCGGCGTCGATCCCGGGCGCGAGGGCCCCGGCGACCCCCACCACGAGGACGGGCCGCGGGCCCTCCGACCCGAGCTCGGCGGCCGCGATGGCGGAGCGGTCCGGACCCATGCCCGTGTGCCGGACGAGGACCGGGGAGAGCGAGCGCCGCACGGCTGCCCACTCGAGCCCGAGCGGCGCGCAGACGACGGCCGCTCCGAGCGGCCCGGGTGGGCTCATCGTGCGGCCCCGGTGTTCTCGGTGAATGCGGTGTTCTCGGCGAATGCGGTGTTCTCGGTGAGCTCGGCGGGCGCGTGGCCAGCGGCGTGGCCCAGGTAGCGGCCGAGGGCGGAGATCGGGAAGACCATCCGGTAGAGTTGGTAGTTGATGTAGAACGCCCCGGGGAAACCGGTGCCGGTGTAGAAGTCCTCCTCCCACGAGCCGTCGGCGCACTGGGTGTCGACGAGGAACCGCACGCCGCGCTCGACGGCGTCGGACCGCTCGCCCGCGGCCAGCAGCGCGAGCAGCGCCCACGCCGTCTGGGACGCGGTGGAGGCGCCCCGGCCGATCCAGTCAGGGTCGGTGTAGGAGCGGAGGTCCTCGCCCCACCCGCCGTCGGGGTTCTGGTGGCGCTCCAGCCACGCCACGGCCCGGCGGATCGTCGCCGCGCGCGGCGACACCCCGGCCGCCACGAGCGCGGGCACCACGCCGCCCGTGCCGTAGACGTGGTTGGCGCCCCAGCGGCCGAACCACGAGCCGTCGGCCTCCTGCGCGTCGAGCAACCAGGCGACGCCGCGCCGGCAGGCCTCCGAGCCGGTGCGGCCCTCGGCGGCGAGCATCTCCACGACGTGCGCGGTGACGTCGGCGGACGGCGGGTCGATCACGGCGCCGAAGTCGCAGAACGGCAGCTTGGTGACGAGTAGGCGGGTGTTGTCGGCGTCGAACGCGCCCCAGCCGCCGTCGCGGCTCTGCATACCGATGTTCCAGGCGACGCCGCGGTCGACGGCGCCACGCAGCCGGTCGGGGTCGGGGTGGGCGACGCGACGCAGCGCGAGCACGACCTCGGCGGTGTCGTCGATGTCGGGGTAGCCGTCGTTGTCGAACTCGAACGCCCAGCCGCCGGGCGCGAGGTCGGGGCGCCGGACCGACCAGTCGCCCGTCACGGTGATCTCCTCGTCGAGCATCCAGTCGGCGGCGCGCAGCACGTCCGGGTCGTCGGGGGCGGCGCCGGCGTCGAGCAGGGCGGTGACGGCCAGGCAGGTGTCCCAGACCGGCGACTGGCAGGCCTCCAGCCGGCGGACGGTGCCGCCGGGGGTCTCCTCGCGGACGAGGAAGCGGTCGAGCCCCTCGATACCGGC
The DNA here is from genome assembly GCF_025965585.1 of Pseudonocardia sp. Classification (GTDB taxonomy): domain Bacteria; phylum Actinomycetota; class Actinomycetes; order Mycobacteriales; family Pseudonocardiaceae; genus Pseudonocardia. The sequence goes on along the minus strand of NZ_JAOPWR010000078.1, from coordinate 4,360 downwards.
GCGGACGGCCGGGTGGTCCATCGGGTAGCCGAGCAGGTGCAGCGCGAGCAGCGAGTACACCCAGGGCGGCTGGATGCCGCCCCACGAGCCGTCAGCCTCCTGGCGGGCCAGGATCCACTCGGCGGCGCGGCGCATCGCCAGCCTGCGCACCGCCCGCAGCGGCCGTCGGGAGTAGCGGTGCAGCACGACGTCGAGCCGCTCGAACGCGCCGGCCCAGCTCAGCAGCGGGGCCCGCCGCGGTGCCGGGCAGCCCGAGCGCAGCTCGTCGATCCCGAAGGACAGCGGGCAGGCGGGGCGCAGCGTGGCCACCACCGTCAGCGGGACGACGGTCTGCCGCGCCCAGCAGGCCCAGTCGTAGACGTTGAGGGGGAACCAGCGGGGCAGGAACACCAGCTCCGGAGGCATGTCGGGCAGGTCGTCCCACGACCACAGGCCGAACAGGGCGAGCCAGATCCGGGTGAACACCCGGCTCTTCTCGACCCCGCCCCAGGCCCGGACGAACGTCTGTGCGCGCCGCATGTGCTCGGCGTCGGGCTCGTCGCCCGCGAGCCGAAGGGCGACCCACGCCTCGATCGTCGTGGACAGGTCGCCGGGGCCGCCGTGGAAGGCGGCCCAGGTGCCGTCGGGGCGTTGCCGGGAGCGGATCCAGCGGGCGGCCTCGGCCGTCTCCTGCTCGGTGCGGATGCCGAGGAACTCCCGCAGCAGCAGGTCCTCGACGTCCATGGTCACGTTGGTCGCGAGCTCGCCCTTCCACCAGCCCGCTGGGTCCTGCTGCGAGCGGAGGAACCCGACGGCGGCGTCGAGGGCGTCCTGGGGGGTGGTGGTGGACTCCGTGTCGGGGACGGTGAGGGTCATGGAGAACTCCTGTTCTTGCGAGAACTCTCGGTCGGCCTGGAACTCCGGCCTAGAACTCCCTGTCGGCGAGGTGGCGCCCCAGCGCGACCAGCTCGGCTCGGGTCGTGTCGGGCATCTCGGCGCCGGCCAGCGCCTTCTCCGCCAGCGCGAGGCGCCTGCGGGCCTCGGCGGCGGCCCAGCCGCGGCCACCACCGTCGGCGACCAGCGCGGCGGCGCGGTGCAGCTCGGGCTCGGTGGACTCGTCGGTGCCGGCGAGCCAGTCCGCGAGCTCCCGGCCCGCGGCGCCGCCGTGGTGCAGCGCGTAGGTCACCGGCAGCGACTTCTTCCGCGAGCGCAGGTCCGACAGCACCGGCTTGCCCGTGACGGCGGGGTCGCCCCAGATCCCGAGCAGGTCGTCCACCAGCTGGAACGCCGCGCCCAGCTCGAGCCCGAACGTGGCGAGCGCCGCCGTGACGGGAGCGGGCGCCCCGGCCAGGACGGACCCGATCGACGCGCTGGTGGCCAGCAACGACCCGGTCTTGCCCGCGGCCATCGCCAGGCACTCCTCGACACCGACGTCGCTGCGCCCCTCGAACTCCACGTCCTCGGCCTGGCCGCGCACGAGCTCGCGGACCGTCACCGACAACAGGTGGGTGGCCACGGCCGCGTACGGCGAGTCCGCCTCCAGCAGCACCTCGACGGCGACGGCCAGCATCGCGTCGCCCGCGAGGATCGCCGCGGGCGCACCCCAGCGGGCCCAGACGGTGGGTCGGTGGCGGCGCTCGGTGTCGCCGTCCATGAGGTCGTCGTGCAGCAGCGAGAAGTTGTGGACGAGCTCGACGGCGACCGCGCCGGGTAGCCCCGTCCCGGCGGGTGCCCCCGCGGCCTCCGCGGACAGCAGGGCGAGCGCGGGCCGGACGGCCTTGCCCGCGCCTTTGCCGGGCGATCCGTCCAGCTCGGTCCATCCCAGGTGGTAGGAGGACTGCTCGCGGCTCGCCCGGTCGAGCCGGTCGACGGCCTCCTGGAGAGCGGGTGTGACGAGGTCGCGGCAGCGCGCGAGAGTCGCCGGGATGTCCGGGGCGCTCATGCCGCACCTCGCACGGTGGTGCGCGGAGAACGTCGCCCCGGGCTCGTCATCCGGGTACGGGCGGCGGAGCCGCACAGGACGTCGGCCGCGGCCTCCCCGCTGCGCACGGCCCCCTCCATCGTCGCGGGCCAGCCGGTGGCGGTCCACGCCCCCGCGACAGCGAGACCGGGCAGTGCCGTCCGGGCCGGGGGGCGCAGGGCCGCGGTGCCCGGGGCGGGACGGAAGGTGGCGTGCGGCTCGCGCGTCACGAAGAACTCCAGGACCTCCGCGTCCCGCGCGGCGGGCAGCAGCGCCACGAGCGCGGGCAGCATCCGCTCGCGCAGGACGGCCACCGGCTCGCCGATCACGTCGTCGGCGGCCGAGAGCGACACCGCCAGGTACTGGGCGGGCGCGGGGTGGACGCGGTGCAGCCCGGACTGGCCGGTGCGGTCGAACACCCACTGCACCGGGGTGTCGATCCCCGCGGCGAACGGGGTGTTCAGCACGGTGCGGTCGTAGACCACGTGCACGTTGACGATGGGTGAGCTGCCCAGGCCCTCGACCCAGCCCGGGGGCAGGTCGAGTGCCCCGTCGGGCAGCAGCGTGTGCGCCGCCGGCGGCGGCACGGCGCAGATGACCCCGTCCATCACGAGCTCCTCCTCCTCGACCTCGATCTGCCAGCCCTGGTCGGCCGGGTGCAGGCTGCGGACCTTCGTGGACGTGCGCACCGCGACGCCGGCCTCCCGCAGCGCGCGCCGTGCCGCCTCGTCGTGCAGGCGCCCCAGCGGCACCCGCGCCCAGCCGATGTCGCCGGCCGCCGCGTCGGTGAGCAGTCCGAGCTGGAAGACGGTTGCGGCCAGCGCCAGCGACGCACCGCGGGCGCGCTCGTTGAGCGTCGCGATCCCGACCAGGTCCCACAGCGTGTCGACGGCGCGCGGGCTCTGGCCGTGGGCGCCGAGCCAGGCGCCGAAGCTCTGCGCGTCGGTGGCCGGGTCGGCGGCGTCCACACCGCGCAGGGCCAGGGCGGCCACACCCAGCCTCAGCCGGTCGCGCAGCGGCAGCGGCCGGTGGCCCAGCAGCGCAGCGCCCATGTGCAGCGGCGCGGGCAGCCCGGTGCGGCGCAGCCGTCCGGGTCGCGCGCCCGGGCCGTGGACCGGGATGTCGAGGCGGTCCTGCAGCGTCACGAGATCGGCGACGCCCAGCCGGTCCAGCAGCCCGCGGTAGGCGCTGCAGCAGCGCAGGAACACGTGCTGGCCGGTGTCGACGTCGAGCACTCCGTCGCCGGCGGCGCGCCGGAACGACCCCGCCACCCCGCCGAGGCGCGACCGCCCCTCGAACAGCGTCACCTCGGCCCCCGCGTCGGCGCAGCGCAGGGCCGCGGTGATGCCGGCGAGCCCGCCTCCGACCACGCCGATCCGTGTTCTCACGCGCGACCGGCCAGCGACCGCGCCGCGACGCCCAGCTTCTGCGCCCCGCTGAGCGAGCGGCGCCGGCTGTAGACCGATGGCGGGTCGGCGGCGATATCGTCCTGCAGCCGGCGGTAGATGCCCGCCATGGCCGTGGCGCAGGCGGCGCTGCGGCGGTCCAGCAGCGGGACGAGCCGCAGCCCGTCGGCGTACCAGCCGCGGGCCCGCTGGGCGCTGAACGTGATCAGCTCGGCGAGCCCGCCGGTCTTGTCCACCAGCACCCCGTGCTCGTCGAGCACGAGCTCGGCACCGAACCGGTCGAGGTCCTCGCGGGGCAGGTAGACCCGGCCGTTGGTCAGGTCCTCGCGGATGTCGCGCAGGATGTTGGTCTGCTGCAGTGCGATCCCCAACTGGTCGGCGTAGAGCGACGCGTCAGGGTGCGGCGTGGAGCCGAAGATGCCCAGGCACAGCCGCCCGACCGCACCCGCGACGCAGCGGCAGTAGCCGACCATGTCGTCGAACGTGGCGTAGTACGGGCTGCTCGTGTCGGGGCGGGCGTCCATCGTGACGTCGGCTTCCACCCCGTCGACGAGCTCGTCGAACGCCCCCATCGGGATCGGGAAGCGGCGCGCCGCGTCGTGGACGGCGAGCACCACCGGGTCGGAGCCGTCGGCCGCGCTGCGCAGCGACGTCCGCACCTCGGTGAGCGCGATGGCCTTGTCCGAGGTGGGCAGGTCACCGTCGCCGATGTCGTCGATGCGCCGGGCCAGCGCGTACACGGCGCAGAGCGCCGAGCGCTTGGCGGGGGGCAGCAGCCGGATGCCCCAGTAGAAGTTGCGGGCCTCGGTGCGGGTGATCGTCTCGCAGGCGGTGTAGGCCTCGCCCAGCGTGGTCCCTGCAATGGTCATGGGGTTGCGCTCCCGTCGCGGTAGGGGTGCCGGCGCGAGTCCCCGCACCAGGTGCCGGGCCACGTCGCGCTTGCGGGCGGACGGCGAGCCGGTGAGGACGTCGCCGCCGCTGCGGCGCAGCGCGTCGGCCGCGGCCCGGCCGCCGG
>NZ_JAOPWR010000058.1 GCF_025965585.1 Pseudonocardia sp. | reverse complement strand
GTGCCCGCGAAGTCCATCGGCGGCAGCGTGAACCTGCTGCTCGTTCCCGCGCAGATGGCCCGGAACCCTTCGGTCGCCGCTCGGGCGTCGGCCATGGTGCCGCCGAGGAAGGCGGCGACCGCGGCGGAGCCGCCTGCTGCGGGGCCGCCCATCCCGGTCAGCTCCAGCACGGCGCTGTCACCGATGTCCCGCGCGCTGTCGTCCGGGCCGTAGCCGGAGTAGTAGAGCGCCTCACCCACCGGCGGGGAGTCGGTGATGTACCACCGGGCGGACCCCGCGAGCTTGATGCCGAACGTCGTGCCGTTGCGCGACATCGTGGTGACGATGCTCGAGCCCTCGACCTGCTCCGCCCAGAGCTGCAGCGACTTCGCCGCCGCCATCGCCAGGTTGAGGAAGAACAGGTGGTTGCCCGCCAGGTACTCGCCGAACGGGACGCGGATCGCGTCGGGGAGCGCGGTGATGTGGGGGAGCCAGGTGCGGGTGAGCAGGTTCGTGGCCGCCTGCGTGCGCATGTGCAGGTCGTCGCCCATGGTGATGCCCTGGGTGGCGACCGCGAGGATGTCGACCGGCCCGGTGCGTTCGATGATCGATGCGACGGCCGGGCCGGCGACGTCGACCAGGAACCGCAGGCGGGCGATCGCCGCATCGGTGTCACGTCCGAACCACGCCACCTCACCGGGGCCCTGGTTGATCGACGAGTAGGCGCGCGTACCGCCCTCCCGGTTGTCCACCACCAGCACGGGCTGCGACGGCCCGATCGCGCTGGCCATCGGGACGACGGCATCGTGGTGGTTGGCGGCGTCCAGGGTCACCGCACCGTTCGCGAGCAGCGCGCGGGCCTGCTCGACGTCCGGCGCCCAGCCCTCGGCCACGACCGCGGCCTGCATGGAGCGGCGCAACGGATCACAGTGCTCGGCGAAGGGCAGCGGCGGGCCGGAGTGCAACAGCATCCGGCCGTCGAACCCGGGGACGGCCTCGCCGGCCGTCGCCACGCCGACGAGCTGGGGGACCCCCTGGTCGAGCCGCCGGACGACCTCGCTGTTGGCCTCGTCGACCGCCCGGCCGGCGTCGCCGTACAGGCGGGTGAGTGCCCGGACGGCCTCGGGGTTCCCGTCGGCGGGGATCCGCCAGTCCACCTGCTCGACCGTGCCGCCCTGGTCGCGGATCGCATCGGCGAACATCGGCAGCCCGACGTTCACCACCTGGACGGAGTCGGGCAGCACCAGCGGGGTCATCGGGTGGTCCTCTCGGGGCCGGTCTGGATTGACACGCCGTCAACTATAGGAGATATTTCTGTCCCATAGTTGACCCGAGTGCCGGAGGTGGCCCGACGTGCCGCGCAAGACTGTGATCATCGGTGGTGGGGCGGCCGGGTTGGGATCTGCCGGTGGGGTCAAGGCAGCCGACCCGGGCGCGGACGTCGTCGTCTACACCGAGAACGAGGACGTCGCTTACAGCCCGTGTGGCATCCCCTACGTGCACGGCGGCGAGATCCCGGATTTCGAGCGGTTGTTCCTCGCCGGCAAGCAGGCCTATGTCGACGCCGGTATCGACGTGCACTACGAGACCAAGGTGACCGCGATCGACACCGCGGCGCACACGGTCACGGTCGCGGGGGAGGGCGTGGTCGGCTACGACCAGCTGATCATCGCCACCGGCTGGGACTACGCCGATCCGGGTGTGCCGGGTGGCGATCTGGGCGGGTTGTACTTCGTCAAGAACATCCGCCGGGCCATGGAGTGGGACAGGGTCATCTCGGAGACGAAGCGGGCGGTGGTCGTCGAGGCCGGGCCGCTGGGTATCGAGATGGTCACCGCGCTGGCGCACCGCGGTGTGGAGACCCACCTGATCGACCCGAACCCGTACGCGCTGGCGATGATGGCCGACCCGGACATCATGGCGCCGGTCGAGGAGTCCTGGCGTGAGATGGGTGTGCACCTGCACTTCAACACCACGCTCGAGGCGTTCCTCGGTGATGACAACGGTCAGGTTCGGGCGGTGCGGACGTCCGGGGGCGAGCTGCCCGCGGACCTGGTGGTCATCTCGACCCACAAGACACCGAACAACGCGCTCGCCGAGGCGGCCGGGATCAAGGTCGGCTCCACGGGTGGGCTCGTCGTCGACGAGCGGATGAAGACCTCGGCGCCCGATGTCTGGGCCGCCGGTGATGCCGTCGAGATCCCGCACGGGCTGACCCGTACCCCGTTGCAGGGGCTCACCGGGTCGCACGCCTACGCGCAGGGCAAGACCGCGGGCGTGAACGCCGGGGGAGGCGAGCGTGCCTACAGCGCGGTGTATGTCCCGTGGGGCACGCCGGCCGGTAAGTGGGTCATCGGTGGAGCCTCCTTCGGGGAGGTGACCGCGACCGCGCTGGGGATCCCTTACGTGCTCGGCGTGGCCGAGGGGATCTCGCGGGCCCGCTACTACCCGGGTGTGCAGAAGGTGAAGGTCAAGCTGCTGGCCGAGCCGGGTTCGCTGCGGCTGATCGGCGCGCAGATGATCGGGGGCGGCGAGGGTATCAAGGAGCGCGCCGATTTCCTCGCTCAGGCGATCCGGTTCGGCATGACGCTGCACGACCTCTCGACCATGGAGAACGTGTACTCGCCGGCTATCGGCGCGTTGAACGAGCCGATGGTCGTGGCCGCCACCAACGGCGTCGCCGAGGCGAAGAAGCAGGCCGGGGCCGCGAAGCACGACGCCGCGAAGCGGAAGGGCTGACCCGGTGGCCACCACGTCGCCGGGGTTCTTCGGCTGGCTGCGCTCCAACTCCGAGCACTACCTGCTCATCGCCGCGCACCGGAAGCTGGCGAGTG
>NZ_JAOPWR010000367.1 GCF_025965585.1 Pseudonocardia sp. | reverse complement strand
CATCACGACGATCCTGCTGAGCCCCGGCGCCTGGAACGACGACAGCGAGATCGTCGCCGAGCTGAACCGGCGCCTGGCCACCCTGCACCCCACCGGCGACCCGGCCTATTGGCAGTTCAGGCAGCTGCGTGACGCGTTCGGCGGCAGCAAAACACCCCCGGCGATCTCCGGGGCCGCCCTGAAGAACTTCCCCTTCGTGGACTTCTGCGGCGTCGTCGTCGCGCTGCCCTGGTCCGAACCCAAGGACGTGCAGGTGATGGTCATGTTCCCTGAGGCCCCCACCTACGAGGTGCTGACGGTGTCCGCGTGGCGCGGCGGGCAGGCGAACCGCCCCGGCACTATCTGACCCTGGCGCGCACTTCTCAGGCCTTGGCCCTGCGACCGGTACGCCGATGTAGCCGAGCGCTGGACGTGGCGTGAAGCGCTGGCCGTGCCGGCGAAACGGGAGTACGGCGTCGAGCTTCCGGCTGAACCTGCGGAACCGCTGCCGGCTGGTGGGCCGCGCTGACCTCGAGCGGCGCCAGGCGGAGCAGCTCAGCTGCGGTCCTCGGCCCGCCCGCGGCGGCGATCGTTACGCCGGTGAGGCGCTTCTCGCGCTGCTCCTCGGTCTCGGGCGGCGGGTTATAGGTATGGACGAAGTTGCCCGGCTCGAGAATCCTCAGCAGCACAAGCCCGGTGGCGCAGTCGCGGTGGCAGGTGAATTCGTCGTCGGCGAGTGCCCCGACGCACACCCGGCACAGCCGCGGCCGCTCGGAGAGGGTCTGCGTCATCGCGTTCCCTCCTCCGGCCGGTCGACGGCGATCAGCTGGCCGTCCTTGAACCAGGTGACACCGGTGAGCTGGACAGGATCCGGGACGTCCGAGACCCGCTTGTAGGTGGGCATCGCCTCGGTGGCGCCCTCCGGCGCGTTCGGCAGGTGGACCTCGAGGACGAGGGTCCGCATCGGCCCGGCGTGCTCCACGGTCGCGCCGACGAGCATCGCGTCCTTACCGAGCCGGAGCAGGTGCTCCAGGATCAACGGTTCGGTGATGTTCAGCTTGACCCGGCTCACCATGCGTCCCTACGTCGTCTGCGAGCTGCGAGCAGGCGGATGTCAGATCTCAGTTCCGGGCGGCGCAGCGCGGTGTCCATGGTCGCGCACGGCAGCCGCCGGCCCGTGATCGTCCGGAACCCGTCGTAGCCGCCCTGCCGGTAGGTGCGCCACCAGATCGACCGATCCCACCACAGGAGCCGCTTGTCGCTGATCTGTTTCGTGGGGGTGCTCACGGCGAGTCCTCGCCCCGGTACTTCGCCGCCACCTCGCGCACACTCTCCTCGCTGGAGTCGCCCGAGTCCCACCACTCAACCGCGCGCCACACGTCTTCGAGCTTCTGCGCGGCGGCTTCGGCTTGGTCGAGGAGGTCGAGGACGTGGCGGCTGGCCGCAGCGGCTTCCGTGGCATAGCCGAGTCCAGCGAGGCGATCGACCATGGACTCCAGGTCCCCGCGCTGCTCTTCCAGGCCGCGCACGTGGCAGTACAGGTAGTTGTACGAGCCGCCGCTCATGGAGACATCGCCCGCCCGCCGGTCATCGCGATCGCCGCATCCTGCTGCATCTTCGCGGGCACGTCGGACCTGATCTGCCACTCGGGGATGCGAGGATCGGGCCCCTGCCACCCCGCAATGACCTCTTCGGCCCGGGACCGCGCGCCAATCGGGCGCGGATTGCGGAAGTCCTCTCCCGCAGCGTCGAGGATGTCGCGGTACGTCTGGTGCGTGAACGTCATCCGAACTCCTGCCCGGCGACGGTCTGCGCGACCCGGTCCTCACCGGCCTCGATGCGGTCCGCTGCGTGGCGGAGCAGCGCGGCGAGGTCGGCCTGGAAGGCTGCCGTGTCGGCCTCGACCGTGACGGGAAGGACCAGGCCGCCGCCAAGGTGCGAGGTGGTTGTACCTGTGGTGAGCCTCATCGGCACGTCGACCGTACCGAGCTCCAACTCAGTGGCCCCGCACGTCAGCGTCACCGGGACCGGCAGGGCTGGCATCGCGGCCATCAGGTTTCCGGCTGGACGAGTGTGTGGGCGATGCCGGCCAGCGCGTCGGTGAGCTTGTCGACCCGCTTGCGCTCGGCGTCGTAGTCGCGTCGCAGCGCCCGGTTGTCCTCGACCCCGCTGAAGTGGGTGTTCAGGCCGTCGGCGAGCGCCCGGGCCATCCCGTGGTCGAGGACGAAGGTCGGCTTCACCTGCGCGCCCGGGGCGATCTCCTCCCACTCCCAGGTCAGGGTCTCGCCGAGCTCGCCGAGACGCATGATCGATGCGGGGCCGGTGTGTTCGTCGCCGTGGTGCAGGACGAGCGAGACGCCGACACTGAAACCGAACCCATGGTCACCGACGTACGCGCGGATCATTCGGCACCGTCCCCGGCGATGAAGGCCCGGAAGGTCTCGGCCCGCAACACGATGTTGCTCCACATCTCGCCTTGCTCGCGGGCGGCGATGGCCAGGTCCAGCGCCGCCAGGCGGGTAAGTTCGTCGCGGCCCGGCGCCTCGGGCCCCGCGTAGGTGTTCACCGCGACGCATTCGGCCTGGGTAACGGTCATGTCGTC
>NZ_JAOPWR010000055.1 GCF_025965585.1 Pseudonocardia sp. | reverse complement strand
GTTCTCGTCGCCGGCCACCCAGCTGCCGGCCTCGTCCCAGGCCATCTCAGTACCCCTCCGGCGGGTGGTTGTGGTCGGTCTCCTGCTCGCGGGCCACGAAGCCCTCGCCCTCCGGGGTCGGCGTGGTGTCCCGGGGCTCGACCTGCTTCTGGAAGAGCATGTTCATGAACAGGTACATCGGCTTCGTCAGCCGGCGCAGTTCGTCATCGAGGCCGTACTCCCCCTGGATCGCTCGGACGAAGATCCGGTCCTTCTTGCTGTGGTAGAGGTGGGCGAGCGCTGGGTCGTCGGCGCACGGAACTGCAGACCACCAGCGTGGTGCCGTGCCCGTGGCCCAGCACCCCGTCCGGGCGCAGGCAGACCGCGCGGAGCCACGAGGCTCAGTCGCTCGCGTCGGCCGCCGCGAGCAGGTCCCCGGCCTCCAGCAGATCAGGGTCCAGGGCGACCTCCCGCCGCTGGGCCATCGCGGTGAGCACCAGCTTGCGCAGCCGGCGCCCGTCCCACCCCGCGCAGCGCCCGGCGAGCTTGCGGTGCAGAGCGTCGTCAGCCGCCAGGCCGCGGACGCCCGGCCAGATACCGGCCAGCTCGGCCAGCGTGCGTTGCAGGATCGCCGCGATCGTCGTCTCGTCCGGGAGGTCCAGGTTCAGCACCAGGTCCGCCCGGGACAGGAACGCCTCGTCCACCGCGTCCGGGAAGTTCGTCGTCGCGACGAACACGATCCGCGGATGGGACTCCGCCAGGAAGTCGATACCGGCCAGCACGGCGTCGGTCGCGCGGTGGACGTCCACCGGGTTGCTGCCGAACGACGCCGTCGACCGGCGCACCGCGAAGCTCTCGACCTCGTCGATGAGCACCACGGTGTGCGGCCGGCGGGCGGCGAACTCCGGCAGTGTGTCGGTCATCAGCCGGGTGATGTTGCGCTGGCTCTCCCCCAGCATCTCGCTCGGGAAGGCATGTGGGTCGATCTCGATGTACGTCGTCGCCCCGACCGGGGCGAGGGCGCGCGCCGCCGCCTGCGCAAGCCCCCTCGCCAGCGTCGTCTTGCCGGTGCCGGGCGGCCCTGCCAGGACGATCAGGCCGTGCGGCAGCCCCGGGAGATGGGCCAGCGCACGGCCGTGCCGCAGCCGCAGCAGCGTCTGGTTGAGCAGCCGCTCCTTGGTGCCCGGCGGCACGAGGATGTGGTCCCAGGGACCGTCGTGGTGGTCCGACGGCAGCGCGTGGACCGACAGCAGGCCGGGAGGCAGGTGCGCAGGGGCGGTCACCGGGCTCACGGCCAGGTGGGCCGGACGATCTCCGGCCACACGATCTCGTGGTAGTTGCCCGCCTGGGCGTCGCGGACCGCCTCCGGCGGCTCCTCGAACAGCACCTTGGGGTCCATCAGCACGCGCATGGTCTCGAGCAGGCTGTCGAACATGTGGATGCGGACGACCTTGGCCGTCTTGTCCGGCGAGTCGTTGAAGTGCTGGTGCCACAGGAAGTGGTCGACGACGATCAGGTCGCCCTTCTTCCACGGGTGGTTCGTGCCGCCCTCGGGCTCCTCGCCGAGGTAGCTGTGGCCCTCGCCCTCCACCACGTAGAGCCACGCCTCGCCGGGGTGGCGGTGCATGGACTGCCCGCGGTTCGGGCCGATCTCGAACATGGCCATGGTGATACCCGAGGCCTCGTAGCCGATGGCCCGGTCGAGCAGGAACGTCGTGCGGGTGCCGCGCGGGGTGGGTAGCAGCTCGAGCTCCGACCAGCTGGTGTGCAGGCGGCCGCTGCGGCGCTTGGCCGTCTCCTTGGCCAGGCGCCTCGTGCGCCGGGCGTAGGGATCCGCGCCGTCGACCGCCGGGGAGAACTCGGGCCGTCCGGGCAGCTCGGCGAACGGGGCGTGGCCCTTGTCCTCCAGCACCGACATGCCCATCGTGGCCAGCATCGGCTCGCTGGAGAAGGTCATGTAGCGCGACGTCTCCGCGTTGTCGTTGCCGGAACGGTGCCAGGACCACGCCGGCAGGTGCAGCGAGTCCCCCGGCCCCCACTCGATCCGCTCACCGTCGATCTCGGTCCAGCCCCACCCAGCGACGACGAAGACCATCGCGTCCCAGGAGTGCCGGTGGATCGTCGAGACGACGCCCTGGTCGAGCTCGTGGGCGAGGGCGTCCATCGTGCGGGTCGGGCGGTCGCCGTCCTCCCCGCAGTAGACGCCCACCCGGGTGCCGCGTGCGGTCTCCACCATCTCGACGTCGGCGAGCGCCATGACGGTCTTCTGGAACGAGCGCCACTCCTCCACGAAGGCGGCCCGCCGCTTCTTCTGGATGTGGTAGTGCGTCACCTCGGTGGTGGTGCGCGAAGCTGTCGTCACGGTCGACGAACCTTTCTGGGGGTGGGATCGGGTCTGGTCCTGTCGCGAGCGGGTCAGCTCGCGGCGGTCAGGAACGACGCGTTCACGAGGGTGGAGAGGTCGAGGTTCTTCACGGCCGGGTTGGTCGGGGCCAGCTGGTCGACCGAGGTCTGGAGCTGCTCGACGGTAGGAGTGGGGACGTCCGGGAGCACCTCCTTGGTGTAGTACTCCCAGGTCTCGTGCAGGGACTGCGGATCGGTGACCTTCAGGTGCGCCGAGAGCACCTTCGTGGAGTAGGCCTCGTCGGACTTCTCCCGCTTCATGGCCTGCTGGAGCGCGGTCATGAACCGGCGGATCTGGTCGCCGTGGCTCTTCACGTAGTCGTTCGTCGCGGCGATACCGACGTTCGAGGTCGGGATGTTCTGCTTCGCGAGGTCGACGAGCGGGCGGAAGCCCGCGGCCTCGATCTGGGTGGTCGCCGGCGGGTGGGAGAGCGCGGCGTCGATCGTCCCGGCCACCAGCGCGTTGTTGACGGCGGTGACCGACCCCAGCGGCGTCAGCTGCACGTCGGTCGGCGAGAGGCCCACCTGCTTGAGGGCCTCGAGCGTGGCGATGTAGAGCGAGCCACTGGTGGACGTCACGCCGATGCGCTTGCCCTTGAGCTGCTGCGGATCGCTCACCTTGGCGAAGAGCTCGTAGGGGAAGACCGGCGTGAGGGTGGCGAGGTAGCTCACCTCACCACCCGAGGCCGCACCGGAGACCATCTCCGAGGCTCCGATCGAGGCGAGCTGGGTCTGGCCGGAGATCAGCGCCGGGAAACCGTCGGAGCTGCTCAGGCTGACGAGCTTGACGTCGAGACCCTGGGCCTTGAACAGGCCGGCCTCGTCGGCGATCCACAGCGGCAGCTCGTCGGCGACGACCTGGCTGAAGCTCACCGTGATCGTGTTGTCGGCGGCGGCGCCCCCCGAGCCGCCACCCCCGCAGGCGGTGGCCGCCACGGCCGTCGCGGTGGCGATGAGCGCCGCGGCGATCCTCCTCCGTGCTGTACCCGACTTCATCGTCGATCTCCTCGTGGTGGGGGCGTTGCCCGTCGGTGACGGGGTTGTTCTGGGACGGGGTCGTTCTGGGACGGGGTCGGTTCTGGGACGCGTCAGTTCTGGGGGCGCCACGCGGCGTAGTGCTGCTCCACCCGCCGCAGCAGGCCGGTGAGCACGACACCGGTGATCGCGAAGATGAACAGGCCGGCGAACACGACCGACGTCTGGAACTGCTGGCCCGCGGTGTTCATGAGCATCCCGACGCCGTGGGTGGCCCCGCTGAGCTCGGCCACGAAGACGCCGATGAGCGCCTGGCCGACCGCCAGCCGCAGGCCGCTGACGATGAAGGGCACGGATCCGGGCAGCGCGATCGTCCGGAAGATCTGCAGGTGGCCGGCACCGAAGCAGCTCGCGACCCGCAGCACCGCGGGATCGAGGTTCTGCACGCCGCTCGCCGCGTTGATCAGGATCGGGAAGACCGCCATGAGGAAGACGATCGCGATCTTGGAGCTGTCGCCGATCCCGAGCCAGATGATCAGCAGCGGGGTGAGGGCGATGCGGGGCGTGGCGTAGAGGAACGTGATCAGCGGGTTCAGCAGGTAGGACAGCCGCGTGTACCACCCGACCAGGAGCCCCAGCGGCAGCCCGATGACCGTGGCGAGGATCAGCCCGTAGATCAGTTCCTTGCCGCTGGTGGCCAGGTCCGTCCAGATGGCGTCGGCGCTGAACAGCTGGCCGAACGCCTTGGCGACGTCGAACGGCCCGGGCAGCACGATCGCGGGCTTGATGCGCATGGCCGCCACCAGCTGCCAGAGGGCCAGCACCACGACGACGGAGAGGGTGCCGTAGAAGTACTTCGGGTGCAGCCGCCGCCGCGGGCGGGCCCGGCGGCTCGGCACCGGGGCCGCGGGCGGCCTGGTCTCCATCGCGGTGGCCATCAGTGGATCACCTCTCCGGCCGTCGGGTCGCTGCCGCCGTACAGGGTCTCGGCGATCTCGTCCACCAGGGCGAGGAACTCCGGGGATCGACGCAGCCGCTGGTCACGCGGGCGCTCGAAGGGCACGACGACCTCGCGGACGATGTGACCGGGCCGAGGGCTGAACACGCAGACCCGGTCGGCCAGGAAGGCGGCCTCGGTGATGTCGTGGGTGACGAACAGCGCCGTGACGTCGCGCGCCGCGCACACCCGCAGCAGCTCGGCCTGCATGGTCTCGCGCGTCTGGGCGTCGATCGACGCGAACGGCTCGTCGAGCAGGAGCAGCGCGGGGTCGACGGCCAGCGCCCGCGCCAGGTTGACCCGCTGCTGCATACCGCCCGACAGCTGGGCCGGGTACCGGTCGGCGAACCCGGACAGGCCGACGAGGTCGAGCAGGTCCCGGGCGCGCTCGCGCGCCTGCTTCTTCTTCGTGGTGCGGCCGAGCTCGAGGCCGTAGGTGACGTTGTCGATCACCTTGCGCCACGGGAGCAGGCTGGCCTGCTGGAAGACCATCGCGCGATCCGGGCCGGGGCCGGGGATGTCGCGGCCGTCGAGCTCGAGGCTGCCGCCGTGAATCGGGAGGAAGCCGGCAACGGCGTTGAGGAAGGTGGTCTTGCCGCAGCCGGACGGCCCGACGACGCAGACGAAGTCGCTGCGCTGGAGCTCGAGGTTCGCGTTGTCGACCGCCAGTGTGACGTCCGAGGCGCTCTCGCTGGGCGCCCGGTACTCGATCCGGACGTTGCGAGCCGAGAGGTGGGCGGTGCGCGACGCCTCGGCGGGAGTGTCCGCGACCGACGGGCTGCCGGCGGGATCGGAGGACCCCCGGACCGGCTGAGCCCCTTCCAGGGTCTGTTTCCGCAGCATGGCCGGGAGCGTACGGTCTAACAACATACCAATGCAAGGATCAGGCCATCGATCTGCGGACACCGCTCGAAGACCCGTCACCGGGCACCGTCCTGACTGTGGACGTCGAGCGCTCCGACCCCGGCGACCGGGTCGAGGTACGCACCTCCGGGCACCACGGGGCGCAGGTCGGCGTCGAGGTCGTAGCGGAGGGGCACGCCGGTGGGGATCTCCAGCAGGGCGACCTGGCCCTCGGTGAGGGCGTCCAGGTGCATGCACAGCGCCCGCAGGGAGTTGCCGTGCGCCACCACCAGCGTCGTCCGGCCGGCGCGCAGGTCGGGGGCGATCGCGTCGTCCCAGTACGGGACCAGCCGGGTCCGGACGTCGGCCAGGGACTCGGTGCGTGGCAGCTCCGCCACCGGCAGGGCGGCGTAGCGGTGGTCGAGGCGCGGGTCGTCCGGGCTCTCGACCGGCAGCGGGGGCGGCGCCTGGCGGTAGGAGCGGCGCCAGAGCGCGTACTGCTCGGCCCCGTACTCGGCGCGCAGGGCGTCCCGGGTCCGTCCCTGCAGCGCGCCGTAGTGGCGCTCGTTGAGCCGCCAGCTCCGCCTGACCGGTGGGCCCGGCGGGCCCAGCTCCGCCAGCGCGAGGTCCGCCGTGCGGACCGCGCGCGTCAGCACGGAGGTGTGCACGAAGTCCGGCCGGCAACCGTGCTCGGCCAGCAGCACCCCGGCGCGCGCCGCCTCCCGGTACCCGCGCCGGCTCAGCGGCACGTCCAGCCAGCCGCTCACCGTATCGGCCCCGTTGGCCGCGCTGTGCCCGTGCCGGAGCAGGACCAGCGTCCGGCCGGACGGGTTCGACTCCATCGGCCCCTCCTCGATTCCGACTGCGCACTGGCCATCAGCGCAGCGGTATGATGTCATACCAATAGTCACCGCCCACCCCGGACGAGAGAGAGGCCGACGTGCCGAAGGTTGTGTTCCTGTCCGCCGATGGCACCGAGACCGGTGTCGACGCCCGCACGGGCGACTCCGTGATGGTGGCCGCCACCCAGAACGGGATCACGGGTGTCGTCGCCGAGTGCGGGGGCAACATGAGCTGCGCGACCTGTCACGTCTGGGTCCGCGAGGACTTCGTCCCGCTCGTCGGCCCGCCCGAGGACGAGCTCGAGGAGGACCTGCTGGACCTCGCGGTCACCGAGCGGCGGCCGGGCAGCCGGCTGTCCTGCCAGATCACCGTCACCGAGGAGCTGGACGGCCTGGCCCTCGAGATCCCGCCGGACCAGCCGTGAGCGGCACGCTGATCGTCGGCGCGAGCCAGGCCGGCGTCCAGCTGGCGGTGTCCCTGCGCGAGGGCGGTGACCGGGAGCCGATCACGCTGGTCGGCGCCGAGTCCAGGCCGCCCTACCAGCGGCCGCCGCTGTCGAAGGCGTTCCTGCTCGGCACGGCGGACGACACCTCGCTCGCCTTCCGCACACCGGACTTCTACGCCGAGCGCGGGATCGACGTCGTCGCGGGCGAGCGGGTGGAGACACTGACGCTCGCGGCAAGCCCATCGGCGTCGGGCACCGCGACCACCGGCCGGGGGCGCACGCTGGGCTTCGACCGGCTGGCCCTGACCGTCGGCGCCCGGCCCCGCCGCCTCGCCGTTCCGGGGACCGACCTCGACGGGGTCCACCATCTGCGCGACGTCGAGGACGCCGCCCGCATCCGTCGCGACCTCGCGTCGGCGTCGGCCGTGGTGGTCGTCGGAGGCGGGTTCATCGGGCTGGAGGCCGCGGCCGTCGCCCGCGCGCAGGGGCGGGTGGTGACCGTCGTCGAGGCGGCGGACCGGCTGATCCCCCGCTCGGTGGCCCCGGTGGTCTCCGAGTTCTACCGGCGGGCCCACGAACGCCGGGGCACGGTCGTCCGGCTGGGTGCAGCGGTGCGGGCCCTGTCCGGCGAGGGCGGGCGGGTCCGGGGCGTCGTCCTGGACGACGGCACCCGGCTCCCGGCCGACCTCGTGCTCGTGGGGATCGGCATCGTGCCCCGCACCGAGCTCGCCGAGGCGATCGGGCTCGCCTGCGACGGCGGCATCGTCGTCGACCGATACGCCCGCACCAGCCGGGACGGCGTGGTCGCCGCCGGGGACTGCACCGTGGCGCCCCACCCGCTGACGAGCGAGGGGCGGGTCCGGCTGGAGTCGGTGCAGAACGCGGTGAGGCAGGCCCGGGCCGCCGCCGCGACGCTCGCGGGCCGACCCCCTCCCGCCGCCGAGGTTCCGTGGTTCTGGTCCGACCAGTTCGACCTCAAGCTCCAGATCGCCGGCCTCGCGGCCGGCCACGACGAGGTCGTCGTCCGCGGCGACCCGGCGACCGAGCGCTTCTCGGTCCTCTACTACCGCGACGGCTCCCTGCTGGCGGTCGACGCGGTGAACGTGCCTGCCGACTACCTCACGGTGCGGAAGGCGCTGGCCACGGGCGTCGCGATCGCGGCCGAGGATGCGCGTCGTCCCGACCGATCCCTCAAGGAGCTGCTCGCACCGCGGCCCACGCTCCGATGAGTGGACCGACTGGACGCATAGGTCCAATGGTCTTACTGTCCTACTGTCGCGGTCACGGAGCCCACCGGCCACCGGACCACCTCGAGATGCAGCAAGCGAAAGGAGGCCGACGGTGCTCAAGCAGGAGATCAACGAACTTCTGACGCAGACCGGGCCGGGCACACCGATGGGCGAGATGTTCCGGCAGTACTGGCTGCCGGCTCTGCTCGCCGAGGAACTGCCCGAGAACGACTGTCCCCAGGTCCGGGTCAAGTTGCTCTCCGAGCGCATGATCGCCTTCCGGGACAGCGAGGGCCGCTACGGCCTGATCGACGAGTTCTGCGCGCACCGCGGGGTCTCGCTGTGGTTCGGCCGCAACGAGGAGTCCGGGCTGCGCTGCGCCTACCACGGCTGGAAGTTCGACGTCACCGGTCAGGCGGTCGAGGTGCCGTCCGAGCCGGAGAACAGCAACTTCTGCGCACACGTGAAGCTGCGGTCCTACCCGCTCGTCAAGATCGGCGACGTGCTGTGGACGCACATGGGCGACCCGGAGAACCGGCCGCCGCTGCCGGAGTTCGAGTTCGCGCACGTCGCGGCGGAGCAGAACTACACGTCGAAGCGCTGGCAGGAGTGCAACTGGCTGCAGGCGTTCGAGGGCGGCATCGACTCCAGCCACGTCTCGTGGCTGCACGCGGGCGGTCTGAAGTCGGATCCGCTGTTCAAGGGCTCCAAGGGCAACGAGTACAACATGGCCGACTTCCGGCCGTTCTTCGAAGTGGCGGACGCGGACGGCGGCCTGTTCGTCGGGGCGCGGCGCAACGCCGAGGAGGACACCTACTACTGGCGCATCACCCCGTGGGTCATGCCCAGCTTCACCCTGGTGCCCCCGCGCGGCGACCACCCGGTGCACGGGCACTGGTGGGTGCCGATCGACGACGAGAACTGCTGGGCCTACTCGTTCGACTACCACCCCACGCGGCCGCTGACCACCGCCGAGGTGGACGCGATGAAGGCCGGGCACGGCGTGCACAGCGCCAACATCCCCGGCACCTACCGGCCGGTGGCCAACAAGGACAACGACTACCTGATGGACCGCGACGCCCAGCGCCGCGGCGAGCACTTCTCCGGCGTCAAGGGCATCGCGATCCAGGACTCCTCGCTGCAGGAGAGCATGGGCCCGATCGTGAACCGCGCCAAGGAGCGGCTCGTCTCCGCCGACGCGGGCATCATCAAGGCCCGGCAGAAGCTGCGGAAGGCCGCGCTCGCGCTGCGCGACGCGGGCACCGTGCCGCCCGGCGTGGACCCCACCCACCAGCAGGTTCGCTCGGCCGCGGTCGTCCTGCCCCGGGACGAGTCGTTCATCGACTCGAGCCGTGAGGCGCTGACGGCGGCCCCGGGCAAGCCGCACGCGTCGGTCTGATGCGCCCGATCCTGCAGAGCAGCTGTGCCGTGGCGACGAGCGCGGCCGAGGCGCGCTTCCGCATCGACGCGCCGGTCGAGGGCAGGCGCGGCACGAGGGTGGTCGCACTGGACGACGGCGCCGCCACCCTCGTGCGCCGGCTCGCCCGCGAGAGCTGGAACGCCGCCCGCTTCTTCACGCTCGTCGCGCAGTCCCATGAAGCGCAGTCCCATGAAGCCCAGTCCCCACCCGTGAACGGGGGCGGCCCGCCCGCCGACATGGCCCTGCACCGGACCGACGGCACGGCGGCGACGCTGGCCGACGAGCTCGGCGAGGCCGACGTCGCCGTCATGGTCGCCACCACCAACGGCAGCGCACCGGCCGCGGCCGTCATCGGCCGGGCCTGCGCGCGCCGCGGCGTCATGACCGCGGGCCTGGTGCTCGGCGAGCAGCACGACGTGGCGGACACCGTCACGGCGCTGCGCCCGCACGCCCAGGTCCTGCTCGTCACGCGGGACGAGCAGGACGTCGCCGAGGTCCTCAGCGCGCTGCGCGCCTGAGGCCCGCCCCACCACGGAGGAACGCATGGAGAAGGTGACCCTGCCCGGGTTGCAGGCGATGAAGCACGACGGTCGCAAGATCGTCGGCGTGGTCGCCTGGGACTACCAGATGGCGCGCATCGTCGACCGCGCCGGCGTGGACATCGTCTCCGTCGGCGACACCGTCGGGGTCAACCTGTGGGGGCAGCCCAACCCGCTCGAGATCACGATGGACCAGATCCTGGTGGTCTGCCAGGCCGTGCGGCGGGGCGTGAAGCGCGCGCTGGTGTCGTGCGACTTCCCGTTCGGGCCGCTGCAGGAGGGCCCCGACAGCGCCGTCCGCGCCGCGATCCGGCTCGTCAAGGAGGGCGGCGTCGACCTGGTCAAGCTGGACGGCGCCGCCGACTTCCCCGAGGCCGTCACGGCCGTGCACCGCGCCGGCATCCCCGTCTTCGCACAGTTCGGGATCACCCCGCAGACCGCCCTGCGCTACGGCGTCACCTACAGCACGACGCCGGGCCGGGGCAGCGAGGTGCCCGCCGAGATGACCGACGACCTCGTCGCCGAGGCGAAGGGCCTCGAGGCTGCCGGCGCGTCGCTGCTCAACTTCACCAACTCCGGGCCCGTGGTCGGGCCCGCGGTGGCACGGGCGGTGTCGATCCCGGTCCTGGGCGGCTTCGGCGGCGGGCCGTGGCTCGACGGCCGGATCCGCATGGCGAACGCCGCGATCGGCTACGCCGCGTCCGGGCTCGACGACCCGCCGGACACCTACGCCAACGTGGCCCGGATCAGCCACGACGCGATCGCCGCCTACGCCGCTGACGTCCGCGCCGGAAAGCAGATCCGCGGCGGCATCCCGACGACCTGAGAGGTCCCACCGTGCCCACCACCACGATCGACGGGCTCGTGACGCGGTACGAGGTGAGCGGCACGGGTCCTCCCCTGCTGCTCCTGTCCCCCGGCGGGTTCAACGCCACCCTGGACAACTGGGCCACGCACGGCGTCTACCGGCGGACCTCGCTGGTCCACAGGCTCGCCGAGCGCTACACGTGCATCGCGTTCGACCGGCGCGAGTCCGGCTCCTCCGGTGGCCGCGTCGAGCGGATCACCTGGGCGGACTACGCGGCGCAGGGCAAGGGCCTGCTCGCTCACCTGGGCATCGAGCGGGCCCACCTGCTCGGCGGGTGCGTGGGCTGCTCGGTGGCGGCGACGTTCGCCGTGGCCTACCCCGAGGCCGTCGTGGGCATGGTGCTGTACTCCCCCGCCGGCGGCGCCCGCTACCGGCTGACCCAGCACGCCCGCTTCGCCCGCCACGCCACGTTCGTCGCGGAGCACGGGCTCGCGCAGGTGGTCGACCGGGTGAAGAACTCGCAGGCCGGGTTCAGCGAGGATCCGTGCGTCGGGCCGTGGGCGTCCGTGATCCGCACGGACCCCGACTTCGCGGCGAGCTATGCGGCGCACGACGCCGAGCGCTACCAGGTGGTGCTCGCGGGGCTCGCCCGCACGATGTTCGACCGCGACTCGGTGCCCGGTCCCGAGCCAGAGGACCTGCTCCTGCTGGACGTCCCCGCGCTGGTGGTGCCGGGCCAGGACGCGTCGCACGCGACGTCGGCGGCCCGATTCCTCCACGAGTGCCTCGCCGGCTCCGAGTACTGGGACGTCCCGGTGACGGAGCAGACCGCGGAGACCGCCCCCGAGCGCGTGCTGCGGTTCCTCGACGGACGCAGCGCAGACGGGCTCAGCCCAGACGGGCTCAGCGCAGCGGCTCGCCCCGCTCCAGGGCCATGATCTGCTCCACCCGGGCCTGGTGACGCCCGCCCTTGAACGCGGTGGCCAGCCAGGTCGTGAGGATCCGCTCGGCCAGGTCCGGGGCCACCACCTTCGCCCCCATGACGAGGACGTTGGCGTCGTTGTGGGCACGGGCGATCTCGGCGGTGAACGTGCAGTGGCACAGCGCCGCCCGCACTCCGCGGACCTTGTTGCACGCCATCTGCTCGCCGCTCCCGCTGCCGCCCAGCACGACGCCCAGTTCGGCCTGGCCGCCGACGACCTGCGCGCCGACGTCGGCGCAGAGGTAGGGGTAGTCGGCGACCTGCGTGTCGTCGTGGACCCCGCGGTCGTCGACCTCGTGACCGCGGTCGGCCAGCCAGGCCGCCAGGCGTGCCTTCAGGGGCACGGCGTTGTGGTCGGCGACGATGGCGATCTTCCTGGCTGCGATCTTCATCCTGCGGCCTCCGGCTCAGGCGGTCAGGTCGTGCGTGCCCTTGGCGAACAGGGCGTCGACGTCCGGCCTGCGGTCGAGGATCTTCTGCGCGGCGGCGTGGTCGAGCAGCCGCTCGATCGTGGCGCGGTTGGGTTCGATGCCGTAGGGCAGCGGGTCCGCACCGGTGGTCTCCATGACCTGGGCGTACATCCGGTCGGTGGCGGTCGGGTCCGTCACCTCGCCCGCCCGCAGCCGCTCGACGTACCGGTTCTTCGACTCGGCGAACGCGGCGAACAGGTCGGGCGCCAGGTCCGGATGGGCCTCGAGCACGTCGTCGCGGACGACGACGAGGTGGTTGATCGGGAAGACGCCGTCGCGCTGCAGGGCGCGCAGGCCCGCGGCACGCGCGTCCGGGATGAGCGGCGCCACGTCCGGGTGCTCGACGTCGACGCCGACGGCCGCGGCGATCCGCCCGGAGGTCAGCATGTCCCCGAGGTCGTCCCCGTCGGGCACGGGCACGACGTTGGCCGGGGGCCGGTACTCGCGGACGTGCTCGTCGCCCGACAGCACCCAGGTGACCCGGTCGAGGTCCACCCCGTACTCCTCGGCGAGGATCCCGCGTGCCCAGACCCCGGTGGTCACCGTGTAGCCGCGGTTGACCCCGACCTCGCGGCCCTCCAGGTTTCGTGGCTCGCGCACCTCCGCGCCGGTGTTGACCCGGATCGCGCCGTGGTGGAACCCGCGGACCAGGAACGTGGGCAGCGCCGTGAACCGGGCGCCGTGCGCCTTGGCCACGAGGTAGGTGGTGAAGGCCATCTCGGAGACGTCGAACTCGAGGTCTCGCACCATCCGGCGGAACGCGTGCACGAGCACCGGGACCTCGACGACGTCCAGCACCGCGCCGCGCGGTCGGACCGTGCCGTCCTTCAGGGCCGCGTTGTTGCCCTGGCTCCTGGTGACGGTGCTCAGGTGCAGTTCCGGCATCGGTTGGCCCTCCGCTCTCGTCTCTGGCTCGGCGAACCTAGCATATGGTAAGACAGCAGACCATAAGACCAAGGAGGGCCTGAGGATGGCTGAGGACGTGCTGGCGGCCGTGCGGACCGCGCCGGGGACGACGGAGGTGCGCAGCTTCGCGATGCCGCACGTCCCCGACGACGGAGCGCTGCTCAAGGTCGAGGTGGCCGGGATCTGCGGCACCGACGTGAAGATGTACGCGAAACCCCCGTTCCCGGAGCCGGTGATCATGGGTCACGAGAACGTCGGCACGATCGCGCACGCGGGGCCCGCCTTCACCCGGCGGCACGGCCTCGTCGACGGCGACCGGGTCTTCGTCGAGCACTACGTGGGCTGCTTCCACTGCGAGTGGTGCCACCAGGGCGAGTACCGGCACTGCGAGAACACCGACTGGCGGACCAACCCGGAGGCCCGCCGCTACGGCTACACCTCCGCCGAGAACCCGTTCCAGCTCTGGGGCGGCTTCGCGCAGTACATGTACCTGCCGTGGAACGCGGTGCTGCACAAGGTGCCCGACGGCGTGTCCGCCGAGCTGGCCGGCCTCGTGACGCCGCTGTCCAACGGCATCGAGTGGGCGCTGTTCGCCGCCGGCGTCGGGTACGACTCCACGGTGCTGATCCAGGGTCCCGGTCAGCAGGGGCTCTCCCAGGTGGTCGCCTGCAAGCAGGCCGGCGCCTCCACGATCATCGTCACCGGCACGACCCGCGACGCCGCCCGCCTGGCACTGGCCCGCGACCTCGGCGCCGACCACGTCGTCGACGTCCGCCAGGAGGACCCGCTGACCGTCGTCAGGGACGTGACCCGGGGCAAGGGCGTCGACGTCGTCCTGGACTGCACCGCAGGTGCCGGGGTCGCCCCCGTGCTGCTGGGCATCGACGCGCTCAAGCGCCGCGAGGGGACGATGGTCGTCCAGGGCGAGCTCGCCGCGTTCCCCGACTTCCCGATGAAGAAGCTCACCGAGAAGGCGATCACGATGCGCAGCGCCCGCGGGCACAGCTACCGGGCGTGCGAGCTGGCCCTCACGCAGCTCGCGTCCGGGCGCTTCCCGTTGGAGCGCCTCGGCACCCACACGTTCGGGCTCGACGAGGTGGACCGGGCGATCCGGGCCGTCGGCGGCGAGGTCGAGGAGGACGTCGTGCACGTCTCGCTGCTGCCGTGGTCGGGCGGTGACCGATGACGCCGGTCGTCGTCCGGAACCCACCGCGGGCGGACGCGGACGCGGTGAAGGAGCTGGAGCGGTTCGGGGTAGCCACGGTGCACGAGGCCCAGGGCCGCACCGGCCTGCTCGCGCCGCGCCTGCGCCCGATCTATCCGGGCGCGCACGTCGCCGGCACCGCCGTGACGGTCAGCGTGCCGCCGGGCGACAACTGGATGCTGCACGTGGCCGTCGAGCAGTGCCGCGACGGCGACGTCCTCGTCGTCTCCCCCACCACCCGGTCCGACGCCGGCTACTTCGGCGAGCTGCTCGCCACCGCGCTCGCGGCCCGCGGGGTCCGCGGGCTGGTCATCGACGCGGGCTGTCGCGACGTCGCCGAGCTGACGGCGATGCGCTTCCCGGTGTGGTCGCGGTGCGTCTCGGCGTTCGGGACGGTCAAGGAGACGCTCGGCAGCGTCAACGTGCCGCTCGCGTGCGCCGGAGGGCTGGTGCACCCCGGTGACGTCGTCGTCGCCGACGACGACGGCGTGGTGGTGGTGCCCCGCGAGGAGGCCGCCGCGGTGGCCGCCGCGTCCGCCGCCCGCGAGGGGAAGGAGGCCGTGTCCCGCGAGCGCTACCGCGCCGGCGAGCTCGGCCTCGACATCCAGGGCATGCGCGACCGGCTCGCCGCCAAGGGCCTGCGCTACGTCGACCACGCGCCGGAGGACCAGCAGAGATGATCATCGACTGTCACGGCCACTTCACCACGTCGCCGGTGAGCCACACCGACTTCCGCACGGCCCAGCTCGCCCGGCTGTCCGACCCGGGGCTGCCCGAGCCCACCCCCGTCGCCGCCGGCGACGACGCGGTGCGCGACGCTATCGAGAACAACCAGCTCAAGGTGCTGCGGGAGCGCGGCGGCGACCTGATGCTGTTCTCCCCGCAGGCCTCGGCCATGGGGCACCACGTCGCGGACCCCGCGACCGCGGTGGCCTGGGCGCTCAGCTGCAACGACCTGGTCCACCAGGTCGTCCGGCTGTTCCCGGAGAACTTCGCCGGCGTCTGCCAGCTCCCCCAGACGCCGGGGGGACGGCTCGACGGCTGTGTGGCCGAACTGCGGCGCTGTGTCGAGGAGCTCGGCTTCGTCGGCACGAACCTCAACCCGGACCCATCGGGCGGCCGCTGGAGCGACCCGCCGCTGACCGACGAGCACTGGTACCCGCTCTACGAGGCGATGGTCGAGCTCGACGTGCCGGCGATGGTGCACGTCTCGGCGTCCTGCAGCCCGAACTCGCACACGCTGGGCTCGCACTACCTGGCCGCCGACACCGCCGTGTTCATGCAGCTCCTGGAGGGCGACCTCTTCGCGCGGTTCCCCACCCTGCGGCTCGTGATCCCGCACGGCGGCGGCGCGGTCCCCTACCACTGGGGTCGCTACCGGGGCCTCGCCGTGCGACTCGGCCGGCCGCCGGTCGCCGAGCACCTGATGGGCAACGTCTTCTTCGACACCTGCGTCTACCACGCGCCGGGCGTCCGCCTGCTGCACGAGATCGCCGGAGCGGACAACATCCTGTTCGCCTCGGAGATGCTCGGCGCGGTTCGCGGCACCGACCCGGCGACAGGCCACTCCTGGGACGACACGAAGCGCTACGTCGACGCGCTGGACCTGGACGAGGCCGACCGCCGGAAGGTGTTCGAGCTGAACACGCGCCGCGTCTACCCCCGGCTCGACGCGCGGCTCGCGGCCGCCGGGCGGTAGCGGCCGGCGGTCAGGTCGGGACGGCCGCGGACTCCCCCGGGTGCGCGCCCAGACGCTCGGCGGTCCTGGCGAGGTGCGTGGTCATCACGGCCGTGGCCGCCTCGACGTCCCGGCGCTGCACCGCGAGGACGAACTCGCGGTGCTCGGCCGTGCCGACGATGCCGACCTTGGGGTCCTCCTCCTGCGCCCGGGCCAGGGACGCGAGCACCGGCCCGTGGAAGGACTGCGCGAGCATCTCGATCGCCGGGTTGTGACTGGCCTTCGCCACGCGGACGTGGAACTCGGCCGACAGCGACACCGGGTAGGTGTCGGCCGACTCGATCGACGCCTCCGCGCGGTCGCAGATCTCCAGGAGGTCCGCGATGTCCTGCTCGTCGGCGCGCCGGCACACCAGCGGGACGAGGCCGATCTCGAGGATCTGCCGCGCCTCCGTCACGTCGGCGGGCTCGACCACCGAGAACGTCAGCATGTCGGAGATCCCCTCCCCGACCTGTGCGCTGGTCGGGGCGGTGACGAACGCGCCGCCCCGGGCACCCACGCGGATGGCGACGAGGCCGTTGGCCTCGAGACCGCGCAGCGCCTCTCGGACGGTCACCCGGCTCACGCCGAACCGCTCGCCGAGCTCGCGCTCGGACGGCAGCCGGTCGCCTGCCGTGAGCTGGCCGTCCCTGATCAACAACCGGATCTGGTCCACGATCAGGTTCGACACGCGCCCTGCGTTCACGCGACTGAACATGTCGGAGCGGTCGGTGGATGCCGACTGGCCGGCGTCGGGCTGTGACCTCATGGACTGATGATAAGGCCAAATGCCCCGCGAAGGGTTCGCGACTCCCGCCACGACCGCCGATCGGCTGATTATTGGGGCATCGGATCGTGATCGGCCACCCACCCTGCGTCACCAGGCCCGGCCCTGCCGGGGCGTGGGACAGGACGGGATGCCCTCGTCAGGTGCTCGGTGGCCCGCGGACACGAGCCGGTCGTCGCCATGTCCCGGATCCGGGTGGAACGGGACCGCCAGGCCACGCGCCCGGTGCGGACCGCCGTCGTGACGCAGTACTGCGCACCGAGGCCCACGGCCAGGCAGGCGAGGACTGCGGGCAGGGCCGGGACGTGGCGGAGGAGCAGTTCGGGGTAGACGGCGTAGTGCGTCAGGTAGATCGCCAGTGAGGCGGCCGCGACCGCCCCGACCGGGCGGTGGGCGATCCGCGGAAGCGGGATGCCCGCAACGAGCAGCAGGAGCAGCAGCCCGGCGGTGACCACGAGGTTGCGCACCGGGTCCGCGAAGAAGCCGGGCACCAGCAGCACGACGAGCGCCGCGGCGAGCACCCGTCGGTTCAGCGTCGTCGCGCGGTGGACGACCCAGCCCAGGGCGAACAGCCACAGCACCAGGTGGGTGCTCATGACCCGGTCGGAGAACTCGTTGCCCGCGTCGGTGAACAGCCTGCCCGGCAGTGCGCACACCATCACGGCGACCGCGAAGCCGAACGGATGCGCGCGCTCCAGCCGCCGGACGGCCGGGATCGCGAAGATCACGGCGAGGATCAGCAGCGTCTGGACCAGGGTCTCGACGAACCAGTAACCCCAGGCGTGCGGGTCGACGACAGAGTTGATCAACAGCGCGTTGTGGAGATGGACGTCGCTCTCGACGAGGGCTCGCCAGCTGATCCACAGGGCGGTGGGGACGGCCGTCCTGGCCGCGCTGCGCACGATCGCCCGGCTCGGCGTGGTGGTCGCCCGGTCGGTCAGGACGAACCGGGCGAAGGCCCATCCGGCGATACCGAGCAGCAGGTGTGCGCCGCCGACGACGTCGAAGAGCCCGATGTGCGTGCCCACCACCAGCACGATCGCGACGGCCCGCAGCACCACCCCGGTCTCCAGCAGCGGCCAGTACCGCCGGCGCGGCTCCAGGCGACACAGCTGCTCGATCGGCGTGACCGGCCAGTCGGGCGGCAGCTCGCCCACGTGGCTCTGTAGCGCCACGGTCATCTGCACGTAGGTCAGGGAGTCGCCACCCAGGCCCGCGAACGTCGCGTCCGGGCGCAGCTTTTCGCCGGGGAAGACGGTGGCGAACGCGTCGTACACCGAGCGGTGCTGCGGCGGGCGCGCGATGCGCAGCCGTGACGGGACCCGGACATCGGGGCGCCGGGCGAGGGCCTCGACCGCCGGGTGGTCGATCTTGCCGTTCTCGCCGCGGGGCAGCTCCGGGACGGGGACGACGCGGATCCGGCCGGACGGCACCATCAGCCGATCGGCCAGGAGCCCGCGAATACGGTCCGTGGCCGGGCGCACCGCGGCGACGACCAGCTCCTCGTCGGTGCCGGTGCACGCCGCCGGGATGCCCTCGTCGTCGAGGATGCGCTCGACGTGGTCCAGGTCGATCCGCAGGCCGAACGGCTTGATGAACCGGCTGCTCCGTCCGACGATCTCGTACAGTCCGTCGGCCCGGCGACGCGCGATGTCCCCGGTGCGGAGGTGATCGACGGTGCGCCCGGCGGCGAGATCGGTCCGGTTCTCGGCGTAGCCCAGCATGACGCCGGGTCCACGGAAGATCAGGTCGCCCTCGTCGCGGTCGCCGGAGCCGTCGATCTCGAACGAGCCGCCGGCGATCGGGACGCCGATGGCGGACGGGTGCGCCGCGGCCAGGGCCGGCGGCAGGTAGGCCATCCGGGCAGTGGCCTCGGTCTGGCCGTACATGACGAACAACTGCCAGCCGCGTCGCTCACCCAGCTGCGCGTAGCGGCGCACGACGTGCGGCGCGAGGCGTCCACCGGCCTGGGTGACGTACCGCAGGTCGGGCAGCCGCATGTCGGGGAAGCCGACCTGGTCGAGCAGCTCGAAGGTGTAGGGCACCCCGTGCAGACTCGTCCCGCCGTGCTCGCGGAAGGTCCTCCAGAACTGCGGCTCGGTCACCGACCGGTCGGACAGCAGCAACGCGGCGCCGCGCAGCAGGTTGCTGTTGACGAGCGAGAGGCCGTAGCAGTAGTGCAGGGGCAGGGACACCGCGGCGCGGTCGCTGTCGCGGATGTCGAGGTAGTCGGCGATGGCGGCGGCGTTGGCGGCGAGGTTGGCGGCCGAGAGCCGGACCAGCTTGGGCGAGCCGGTCGACCCCGACGTCGAGAGCATCAGGGCGAGATCGGGATGCAGCGCGTGCCGGGGATGCGCCCGGCGCTCGTCCACCAGCCAGGATCCCCCGACGCGCGACACCAGGACGTCGGGGTCGTACGCATCGACCAGTGCGGCGACCCGGCGTTCGTCCTGCGCCGACGCGAGCAGCACGGGATGGCCGGCGCCGGTCGCCGCCAGATAGGTCACCAGCGAGTCCACGTCGTTGGACGCCGCGACCAGCACCAGCCGCCTCGTGGCGCCCAGCCGGGCCTGCATGTCCTCCACCCGTTCACCCAGCCCGCGATAGCTGATCTCGGTGCCGTCCGGCCCCACCACGGCCAGGCGCTCGCCGAAGGCGTCGAACGCATCGACGCGCGACATCGTCTGCGCTGGTTTGGCCATGCTCACAGTAGATGAGGCGAGGCTCAGCTACATCAATCCGGCGAAACGGTGACGTCGTTGAGACGTAAACGAACCTTGTAAGGCAGCCTCAGCAACGGTGAGGTCATGCTAACTTGTTCGCCGGTTGCCGGCTCAACTACAGGAGGACGCACATGTGGCGCAGGCGTGGTGTGCAGCGCAACCCCCTCGTCCTGATCGTCGCCGCGGTCGCGCTGGCGGCATCGATGGCCGCATGTGGCTCGTCGGGCCCCACGCTCACGCTGTACAACGCACAACACGCGGACCTGGCCCAGGCGTGGATCGACGGCTTCACGAAGGAGACCGGGATCCAGGTCCAGGTCCGGCAGGGCGGCGACTTCGACATGGCCAACCAGATCCTCGCCGAGGGCGACGCCTCGCCCGCGGACGTGTTCATGACCGAGAACTCCCCGGCCCTGTCCCTGCTGTCGAGCAAGGGGGCGCTCACGCCGCTCGACCCCGCCACGCTCGCGCAGGTACCGACCAAGTACAGCTCGGGATCCGGCGACTGGGTCGGCATCGCGGCCCGCTCGACGGTCGTGGTCTACAACCCGTCGCTGGTGAGCGCCGACCAGCTGCCGAAGTCGATCCTGGACCTGTCCGGGCCCCGGTGGAAGGACCGGATCGGGATCGCCGCGGGTGGCGCCGACTTCCAGGCCATCGCCAGTGCGGTGTTCGCCGTGAACGGCGACGCCGCGGCCGAGCAGTGGCTCGCCGGGCTCAAGCAGAACGCGCGGATCTACCGCAACAACGTGACGATCCTGGCCGCGGTCGACAAGGGCGAGGTTCCGGCCGGGGTGATCTACCACTACTACTGGTACAAGGACCGCGCAGAGTCCGGCGCCGACAGCAAGAACGCCGAGCTGGAGTTCTTCAACCAGAAGGACGCAGGCGCGTTCGTCTCCGTGTCCGGCGCCGGCGTGCTGAAGTCGAGCAGGCACGCGGCCGAGGCGCAGCGGTTCGTCGCCTACATGAGCAGCCGCGCCGGCCAGCAGATCCTCGCCGACACCGACGCGCTCGAGTACCCCGTCGGTGACGGGGTGCCGCCCAACCCGAAGCTCAAACCGTTCTCCGAGCTCCAACCCCCCGATGTCGATCTCAACACCCTGAACGGGCCGAAGGTGATCGCGGAGATGCAGCAGGTCGGCCTGATATGACCAGGGCGGGTGCTCGGCCGCCCGCGACGCTGCGGCGGCCCTACCCACCCGCCCGGCTCGCCGCGGCGGCGGCCGTGACCGCACTGACCCTGGTACCGCTGGCATACGTTCTGGTGTACGTGGTCGCGGAGGGCCCGTCGCAGGCCGCGGACCTGCTGCTGCGCCCGCGGGTGGCGGAGCTGCTGCGCAACACCGTCGCCCTGACGGTGACCGGTTGCCTCGCCTGCGCGGTGCTCGGCACCGGTGCGGCCTGGCTGGTGGAACGCACGACCCTGCCCTTCCGCGGCATGTGGACGGGCCTCATGGCCGCACCGCTGGCCGTGCCCGCGTTCGTCAACAGCTACGGGTGGGTGTCGGTCACCTCGGCCGTGGAGGGTTTCGGCGGAGCGGTACTGATCACCACGATGTCCTACTTCCCGCTGGTCTACCTGCCCGTGGCCGCCGTGCTGCGCGGGATGGACCCGGCGTTCGAGGAGACGTCACGGGCCCTGGGCAACGGGCCGTGGCTGACGTTCGGCCGCGTGGTCGTGCCGCAGCTGCGCCCGGCGCTGCTGGGCGGCGTGCTGCTGGTCGGGTTGCATCTGCTGGCCGAGTTCGGCGCCTTGCAGGCCTTGCGGTTCCCGACCTTCACCACGGCGATCTACGACCAGTTCCAGTCGACGTTCAACGGGCCGGCGTCAACGATGCTCGCCGGGGTCCTCGTGGTGGGCTGCCTGCTGCTGCTCGTCGGGGAGCTGAGGCTGGCGGGCCGGGCGAGACTCGCACGGGTCGGCGCCGGTGCCGCACGCGCCGCCGTGCCGCACCGGCTGGGTGCGACCGCGCCGGTAGCGCTCCTCGGGATGGCGGCGCTGGCCGGGCTCGCGCTGGCCGTGCCGCTGGGCAGCCTCGCGCACTGGCTGATCGTGGGCACCTCGACGGCGTTCCCGCTCGGCCTGCTCGCGACCACGGCGCTGACCTCGATCGGCCTCGGGGTGACCGGGGCCGCGGCGACGTGCCTGCTCGCGGTGCCCGTCGCCTGGCTGTCGGTGCGCCATCCCGGCAGGGTGAGCAGGGTGCTCGAGCGCAGCACCTACATCGCGGGATCGTTGCCCGGCATCGTCGTCGCGCTGGCGCTGGTGACGCTCGCGATCGGCTACCTGCCGCCGGTGTACCAGACCACGCTCCTGCTCGTCGCCGCCTACGCGGTGCTGTTCATGCCCAGGGCGATGGTGAGCCTGCGGGCGGCTCTGGCCCAGATCCCACCCGAGCTGGACGACTCGGCGCGGTCACTCGGGGCCCGGCCGGCCGGAGTGATGTGGAGGGTCACGCTGCCGATGGTGGCCCGCGGGCTCGGGGCGGGCGCCGCACTGGTGTTCCTCGCGGTCGTCACCGAGCTGACGGCGACACTGCTGCTCTCGCCGATCGGCACGGACACCCTCGCCACCGAGTTCTGGTCCAACAGCTCCAGCCTGGCCTACGGGGCAGCCGCCCCCTACGCCCTTCTCATGATCGTCATCTCGGCACCGGCCGCCTGGCTGCTGAGCCGCCAGTCCCGTACGGAGCTGATGCCGGCATGACCCGGACCACCACCCGCCCCGACCACAGCGAGGTCCGGGCCGACGGGCTGCGCGTCGCCGGCATCCGCAAGGCCTACGGCGCGGTCGAGGTGCTGCACGGCATCGATCTCGCCGTTCCGGCCGGATCGCTCACCGCTGTGCTCGGCCGTTCCGGGTGCGGCAAGACGACGTTGCTGCGGCTGATCGCCGGCTTCGACCGCCCCGACGCCGGGACCATCACCATCGACGGCCACGAGGTCGCCGCCGCGCAACGGGCGGTCCCACCGGAGGACCGCCGGATCGGCTACGTCACCCAGGACGGCAACCTGTTCCCCCATCTCACCGTGGCCGGCAACATCGCCTTCGGGCTCCCCCGCCGTGCCCGGCGGGCATCGCCCAGGGTCGCCGAGCTGCTCGACCTCGTCGGCCTCGGCCACGGCTACGGCGGCCGCTATCCCCACGAGCTGTCCGGTGGCCAGCAGCAACGGGTCGCCCTCGCCCGCGCGCTGGCACCCGGTCCCGGGCTCGTGCTGCTCGACGAGCCCTTCTCCGCCCTCGACGCCGAGCTCCGCGAGAGCACCCGGCGTGCCGTGGCCACCGCGCTCGCCGCGTCCGGGACCACCACCGTCCTCGTCACGCACGACCAGGCCGAAGCCCTGTCGCTGGCCACCGACGTCGCCGTGATGCGTGAGGGCAGGATCGTGCAACAGGCGCCTCCGACGGACCTCTACCGGCGCCCGGTCGACAGGGACGTGGCCGCGTTCGTCGGGGACGTCGTCCTCCTTCCCGCCGTCGCCCGGTCCGGGCTCGCGCACTGCGCTCTCGGCGCCCTGGGGATCGACAGGTCGACCACGGACGGCCCGGTGACGGTGATGATCCGGCCCGAGCAGATCGCCATCGACGGCGGACCCGACGCGGTCACGGCACGCGTGCTCG
>NZ_JAOPWR010000033.1 GCF_025965585.1 Pseudonocardia sp. | reverse complement strand
CTCCCCGGCTACGTCCTGGTCCGCATGGACCTCACCGACGAGTCGTGGGGCGTCGTGCGCCACACCCCGTCGGTCACGGGCTTCGTGGGCAACTCCCACCAGCCCGTCCCCCTCAGTCTTGCCGAGGTCGAGAGCATGCTCGCCCCGGCAGTGGAGGC
The DNA here is from genome assembly GCF_025965585.1 of Pseudonocardia sp. GTDB lineage: Bacteria > Actinomycetota > Actinomycetes > Mycobacteriales > Pseudonocardiaceae > Pseudonocardia. Next base: position 10,075 of record NZ_JAOPWR010000033.1, on the reverse strand, counting down.
AGAGGTCGCAACCGCGGCCGACGCCCCCGACCAGCAGCAGACGAAGGCCGCCAAGGTCGAGTTCTCCGACTTCATCGTCGGCGACTCCGTCATGGTCGTCGATGGACCGTTCGCCACGCTGCACGCGACCATCACCGAGATCAACATCGATGCACAGAGGGTCAAGGCCCTCGTGGAGATCTTCGGTCGCGAAACGCCGGTCGAGCTCAGCTTCACGCAGATCCAGAAGGTCTGAGCCAACCGGTTCACGCACACCGCACCATTCATTCAGTCAAGGACCCGAGAAATGCCTCCCAAGAAGAAAGTCGCAGCCATCGTCAAGGTGCAGCTGCAGGCCGGTATGGCCAACCCGGCACCGCCCGTCGGTACCGCGCTCGGCCCCCACGGCGTCAACATCATGGAGTTCTGCAAGGCCTACAACGCGGCCACCGAGTCCCAGCGGGGCGACGTGGTGCCGGTCGAGATCTCGGTGTTCGAGGACCGCTCGTTCACGTTCGAGCTCAAGACCCCGCCCGCCGCGCGCCTGCTGCTCAAGGCGGCCGGTGTCGAGAAGGGCAGCGGCGAGCCGCACATCAAGAAGGTCGCCACGGTGACCATGGACCAGGTGAAGGCGATCGCGCAGACCAAGATGCGCGATCTCAACGCCACCGACATCGACCAGGCCGCGAAGATCATCGCCGGCACCGCGCGGTCGATGGGCATCACCATCAAGGGCTGAGCGTTCCGCTCGGTACGACCCAGAACGCGTGGGAGAGTCGAGCGCGGCTCGTCACCACGACCTGACCAGCAACAAGAGGACAGAAGATGGCACAGCGCAGCAAGGTGTACCGCCAGGCCGCCGAGAAGATCGACCACGAGCGGCTCTACAGCCCGCTCGAGGCCGCCGGCCTCGCGAAGGAGACGTCCAGCAAGGCGATGGACGCCACCGTCGAGGTCGCGATGCGACTCGGCGTGGACCCCCGCAAGGCCGACCAGATGGTCCGCGGAACCGTGAACCTGCCGCACGGAACCGGCAAGACCGCCACCGTCATCGTGTTCGCCACCGGTGACAAGGCCGCCGAGGCCGAGGCCGCCGGCGCCGATGTCGTGGGCGCCGAGGACCTCATCGAGCGCATCCAGGGCGGGTGGCTGGACTTCGACGCCGCCATCGCCACCCCGGACCAGATGGCCAAGGTCGGGCGCATCGCCCGCATCCTCGGCCCGCGTGGCCTGATGCCCAACCCCAAGACGGGCACCGTCACCCCGGACGTCACCAAGGCGATCCAGGACATCAAGGGCGGAAAGATCAACTTCCGCGTCGACAAGCAGGCCAACCTGCACCTGGTGATCGGCAAGGCGTCGTTCGACACCGAGAAGCTGGTGGAGAACTACGGTGCCGCGCTGGACGAGATCCTGCGGGCCAAGCCGTCGGCCGCCAAGGGCCGCTACATCAAGAAGATCACCGTCTCCACCACGACGGGCCCGGGCATCCCGGTCGACCCGCTGCGGACCCGCAACCTGCTGGTGGACGAGACCCCGTCCGCCTGAGCGGTTCCCGCGACCCACGACACCCCGTCGCCCCTGAGGGCGGCGGGGTGTCGTCGTGTGCGGGGGTCATGCCCAGTCGGCGAGGACCTGCTCCGCGGTCTCCGGCTCCGCGGCGCGGCCCGGCACCTCGGTGCCCGTGCGGGAGAAGCGCGGGGCGGGTGCGGCCTGCTGCACGCCATCGCTCTCCACGATGGTGTTGCGGGCGACCAGGTGCGGGTGCGCGCCGGCCTCGCCGAACGCGAGCACGGGCGTCACGCACGCGTCGGTGTCGGCGAACACCGCCGCCCACTCGTCGCGGCTCCTCGACGCGAAGGCCTCGGTGATCCGGGCCCGCAGCTCGGGCCAGTGGTCGCGGTCCATCTGGCCCGGCAGGTCGCCGCCGGCCAGGCCGAGCCCCTCGAGCAGCGCCGCGTAGAACTGCGGCTCGATGGCCCCGACGGCGACGTGCCTGCCGTCGGAGCAGGTGTAGGTGTCGTAGAAGGGCGCGTGGCCGTCGAGCAGGTTGGAGTCGGGCTCGTCGACCCAGAACTTCTGCGCCAGGAAGCCCCAGAACATCTGGTTGAGCACCGACACGCCGTCGACCATCGCGGCGTCGACGACCTGACCCTGTCCGGAGCGCTGCGCCTCCCACAGCGCCGACATCACGCCGATCACCAGGAGCATCGACCCGCCGCCGAAGTCGCCGACGAGGTTCAGCGGCGGCACCGGGCGCTCGCCCTTGCGGCCGATCGCGTGCAGCGCGCCCGTCAGCGAGATGTAGTTGATGTCGTGGCCGGCGCGCTGGGCCATCGGGCCCTCCTGCCCCCAGCCGGTCATCCGGGCGTAGACGAGCTTCGGGTTCCGCGCGTGACAGTCGGCGGGCCCGACGCCCAGACGCTCGGTGACGCCCGGCCGGAACCCCTCGAGCAGGACGTCGGCGTGCTCGACGAGGCGGAGCACGGTCTCCTTGCCCTCGGCGTCCTTGAGGTTGGCCGCCACGCGGCGCCGCCCGCGCAGTGTCGGGTCGGGAACGTCGGCGGCGCCGAGCTGCAGCGCCCCGGACGGGCGGTCGACCCGCACCACGTCGGCCCCGAGATCGGCCAGGATCATGGCCGCATGGGGTCCCGGTCCGATACCGGCCAGTTCGACGACCTTCAACCCTGCGAGCGGTCCGCTCCGCGCCACGTGACACCTCCGTTGGTCCGAGCCCGCACTATACGGTCAGGGTTGACTGTTCGGGGCCGTGTGTCAGGCCACGGCCACCGGTTCGGTGTCACCCGCCGCCATCCCGCCGTCGAGCTCGCCCCACGCCGCCGCCAACCGCTCCAGCGCGTCGTCCACACGGTCGCGGCGCAGCGTGTACGGCAGGCGCAGGTGGCGCTCGAACGCTCCGTCGAGGCCGAACCGCGGGCCCGCGGCCAGCAGCACGTCGTGCCGCCGGGCCGCTCCGACGAGCCTGCTCGACACCGGAGCCCCGAGGTCCACCCACAGGCTCAGGCCACCGTCGGGACGGGACGGGCGCCAGCGCGGGAACGTGTCGGAGAGCCTGCCGAGCAGGTGGTCGCGGGCGGCGGCGAGCTCGGCCCGGCGGCCCGTGCTGATCGGGTCGATGTCGGCCGTCAGCCGGACCGTGACGAGCTGTTCCAGCACCGGCCCGCCCAGGTCGGTGGCCGCGCGGGCGGCGGCGAGCCTGCGGATCATGGGTGCGGACGTGCGGATCCAGCCGATCCGCAGTCCGCCCCAGAAGACCTTGCTGGCCGAGCCGACCGTCAGCACCAGCGGGGTGTCGGCGCCCCCGTGGGCCGCCAGTGGGCGGGGCGCCGGGCCGTGCAGCGGCAGCTCGGCCAGCGTCTCGTCCGTGACGAGGGTGGTGCCGGTGCGGCGGGCCAGCTCGACCACCCGTTCCCGCCCGGCGGCGTCCAGCAGCGCGCCGGTGGGGTTCTGGAAGTCGGGGATCAGGTAGGCGAGCCGGGGCGCGGCGTCGCGGACGGCCGCCGTGAGCAGGTCGAGGTCCCACGTCCCGGTGCCGCCCGGTCCCGGCCCCATCGGCACCGGCACGGCACGCGCGCCGCGGATGCGGATCGCGTCGAGGGCGTTGGGGTAGGTGGGGTGCTCCACCAGCACCCGGTCGCCGGCCGACGCGAGGGTCTGCAGGATCAGCCCGATGGCGTTCTGGGCGCCGGCCGTGACGAGCACCTGGTCGGGGGTGGTGGGCAGGCCACGGGCGGTGAACCGGTCGGCGATCGCGGCCCGCAGCACCGGCAGCCCGAGCAGGTCGTAGCCGTGACCGCCGAGGTGCGCGTCGAGGTCGCGGACGGCCGCGGCGGTGGCCGCGCGCATCGCGTCGAGCGGCGCGGGGAGCGCGGCGTGGGCGAGGTCGAACAGCGCGCGGTCGCCGTGGGGGGAGAAGGGCGCCGCGGCGGCGGTGCCGGGCCGGTCGGTGGGCAGCGTGGTCCAGCTGCCTGCGCCCCGCCTGCTGCGGAGCACCCCGGCGTCGCGCAGCGCGTCGTAGGTGGCGGCGACAGTGGTGCGGCTGACCTCCAGCTCGCCCGCGAGCTCACGCTCCGCGGGCACGCGGGTCTGCAGCGGCAGGCGGCCGTCGAGCACCAGCAGCCGGATGCGGTCGGCCAGGCCGTCGGCGAGACCCCGGCCGTCGGGCGGGCGCCAGTCCCCGAGGAGGCGGGCGAAGCTGCGGGCCCCGATGCGTCGTTCCAGGTCCGTGCGATCCACACGTTCACCTTGGCAGAATTGGCCATGTCGTACAGGGCCAATCCGGCTCACGGTGGACCCCTGGAGACGACCCGGGTGCGGGACGACGTCGCGCAGCGTACGAGCAGCGCCGGTCAGGCGTTCCACTCCCACAGGCCGTGGACGAAGACCTCCACCGGGTGCCCGCCGTCGTCGCGCCGCTCGGCGGTGTAGTGGTAGCGACCCGGCTGCCACTGCTCGTGCGCGGCCACCGCCTCGAGGTTCATCCGGGCCCACCGCTGCCAGTCGCCCTCGGCGACCGGCAGCGGTTGGGGGAGGTCGCACGCGACGTCCAGGAACGGGTGGAACGTGCCCCGCAGGGGCGTCCACATCTGCACGTCCAGCCAGACGACATCCACGTGCGGAGTATCGGGTAGGACCGTTCGGGCGGCAGTACGTACGCCCGAACGGGTGTCAGGCGTCGAGGAGGTCCTTGCGGCCCGCCGCCTCCAGGCTCTCCCGGTACGGACCGAACAGGCCCTTGGCCAGCGGCAGCACCTTGAGCAGCTTCGCCACCGGACCCTTCGCACGCACATGGCCCTTGGCCAGCGCGACGGGCAGCACCACCTTGCCGAGCCAGAACTTGTTGCCCGTGTCGGCGGTCATGAACAGCTCGACGTTGGGCTCCGGGCCCACGCCGACCCCCTCGAAGATCTTCGACTCGGGCATGTCGACCGTGATCACGGCCTCCGGGTCGGAGTAGGTGATCCGCAGGATCACGCCCGACGGTTTGAGCTTCTCCACGAGGGCCGGGTTCTCCATGCCTCGTCGGAACACGCCGCCCAGGTACTCGTAGACCTCGGCCTCGTCGGTGAACGCCGCCACGTCGCAGCCCCTTTCGCTCGTTCGCTGGTCCGGGGAGTGTGGCGCACGTCGCGGGGTGGGCACGAGCCCACGAAAGGGCCACGCGCGGCCCGTGCGGGCCAGGCTCCGGCTCCGGGTCGTCGCCGTGGGAGAGCCGCCACCGGCGCGGCGGGACAAGCCGTGGCGGGGGAGCACATGGTCTCGTCGGTGGTGCTGCGGCCCGGGGTGCCCCGGACGGTCGTGCGTGCTCAGTCGGCGGTGGCGTCCGCGTCGAGCAGGCCGTAGCGGCCGGCGAGCGCTGCGGCCTCGATCCGGTTGGCCGCGCCGAGCTTGTGCAGCAGGGACGCGATCATCCGCTTCGCTGTGCGCTCGCTGACCAGCATCGGCTTGGCGATCTCGCTGGTCTCCAGCCCGCGCGCGAGCAGCGCCCAGAGCTGCAGCTCCCGGCTACCGAGACGCTCGACCAGGCCGTCGCCCGTGCGGTCGCCGGCGGCGAGCAGCGCGTCGAGCAGGTCGGGACGCACCACGCGGACGCCCGCCGCGATCGTCAGCAGCGGCGCGATCAGCACCTCGGGGTCGGCGGACTTGCCGAGGAAACCCGAGGCCCCGGCGCGCAGCGCGGCCGCGGCGAGCCCGAGGTCCTCCGTCCCCGACAGGGCGAGGATCGCGGTGCCGGGGTAGGCGGCGGTGATCCGGCGGATGGCCTCAACGCCGCCGAGCGGGGGCAGCGCCAGGTCGACGATGGCGATGTCGGCACCCTCGCGCCCGACCAGCGCGACGGCCTCCTCGCCCGCGGTGGAGAAGCCCGCGACGACGAACCGGTCACCCGCCCGTGACTCGAGCAGGAGCGCCAACCCCTGCGAGAAAAGGGCGTGGTCGTCGACGATGACCACCACGTACCGGCCATCGCGCACGGTGGGCGACTCTAGACCGAGCGGCGCACACCCCTCGTCGCACACCCACGTCACGGACCCCGAGGAGCAGGCATGACGGAGCTCGATCCCGTGGTGCGCACGGTCGAGGAGCGCACGGCGGTGGTCATCCGGCTGCTCGTGGTGCTGTCGGTCGGGCTGGCGCTGGTGATCGGCCCGCAGCTGGCCCGCGGGAACCTCGTGCCCGTCGGGGTGCTGGCCGCCGTCACCCTCGGCTACGCGACGGCGCTCGCCGTGGGCGAGTGGCGCGAGGCCCGGCTGCTGCCGCCGTGGCTCGCGACGTCGATCGACGGGGCGCTGGTGCTGGTGGCCTGCGCGCTCACCGGCGGGGCCGACAGCATCATGGTGGCGGCCCTGCCGCTGGTGGTGATCGCCGCGGCGGTGCGGGGCGGCGCGGTGACAGGGCGCCTGGCCGCGCTGGTGGCGGGAGCCGGGTTCACCGTCGCGGCGGTGCTGGGCACCGATCCGGACCAGCCGGCGACGCACGCGTGGCTCGCCGGCGCGTGGTGGACGGGATACCTGATGGCCACGGCCGTGCTCGTCGGCGTGCTGGTGCGGATGCTGGAACGCCAGCTCGCGGCCGCCGCGGAGTCGCGCGCCCGAGCGCTCGCCGAGCACGAGGCGTTCCTCGAGGAGCGCGACCTGCGGGCCCGGCTGCTCGCGGCCCAGGAGGCGCGGCTCGACGGCGTGCGCGTGGTGCTGCACGAGTTCCGCACGCCCGTCGCGTCGCTGACGGCGCTGACCCGCGACCTCGACCGGCTCTCCGAACCGTCGCGCAGGGTCGCCGTCGGCCTGCTCGCCGAGCACGCCGTGCACCTGCGCGACATGCTCGACGGCCTCGCCGACGTCGCCGTTCAGGAGGGGAACCCGCTCGGGCGCGTGCGCGAGCGCCCGGTCCGGCTCGCCGAGCTGGCCGACGCCGTGCTGGACGCGGCGGGTGTCGCCCCCGCCCGCCGGGCCCCGCGCGTCGACCCGCCGGAGGCGGTGGTCCGGTGCGACCCGCAGCGGCTGCGCCGGGTGCTCACCAACCTCGTCGAGAACGCCGCGCGGCACAGCGGCGACGCCCCCGTCGAGCTGGACCTGGCGTACGCGGACGGGCGGCTCGTCGCCGAGGTCCGGGACCGCGGACCGGGCCTGCCGCCGGGCCAGGCCGGGCTCGTCACGGCGAAGGGCGTGGCGCTGGGGGAGCGGCGGGGCACCGCGGGTCTGGGCCTGTGGATCGTCGAGACGATCGTGGCGGCGATGGACGGCGAGCTCTCCCTGCAGCCTCGCGAGGGCGGCGGCCTGACCGCCCACCTGGAGCTGCCCCTCCCCGCCGCCTGACCCCGCGCGTCACCTGGTCGGATGGTGTGGCACTTGCGGGCCAGGGTCGGAACGGCCGGACCGGTGCCTTTCCCGGTGATCCACGTCATGCTGCCCCCATGAAGACGACGGCAGCGGTGCTGTGGGAGCAGGGTGGCAAGTGGGAGGTCGAGGAGGTCGAGCTCGATCCGCCCGGCCCCGGTGAGGTTCTGGTCGAGCTCGCGGCCAGCGGGCTGTGCCACTCCGACGAGCACCTCGTGACGGGTGACCTGCCCGTGGGGTTCCCGATGGTCGGTGGGCACGAGGGCGCCGGCCGCGTCATGGAGATCGGCCCCGGCGTCACGGACGTCGCGGTTGGCGACCCCGTCGTCATGACGTTCCTGCCGTCCTGCGGCCGTTGCAGCTACTGCGTGCGCGGCTACACCAGCCTCTGCGACGACGGCGCGGGCGCCACGCTCGGCCCGCAGCTCGACGGCACCTACCGCTTCCACGCCCGCGGCGAGGACGTCGGCCAGATGTGCCTGCTCGGCACGTTCGCCAAGCACACGGTGGTGCCGGTGAAGTCCGTCGTGAAGATCGACGAGGGCTTCCCGCTGCACCTGGCGGCGCTCGTCGGCTGCGGGGTCACCACCGGCTTCGGCTCGGCGGTGCGCACCGCCGAGCTGCGCGCGGGCGACACGGCCGTCGTCATCGGCATCGGGGGCATCGGCGCCAACGCCGTGCAGGGCGCCAAGGTCGCGGGCTGCCGGTACGTCGTGGCCGTCGACCCGGTGGAGTTCAAGCGGGAGAAGGCGCTCGAGCTGGGTGCCACGCACGTGGCCGCGAGCATCGACGAGGCGTGGAGCATCGTCTCCGAGGTCACCCGCGGCCAGCTCGCCGACGCCGCCATCCTCACGACGGGCGTCGCCGAGGGCTCCTACCTGCAACCGGCGCTGCAGCTCGTCGGCAAGAAGGGGCGCGTCGTCGTCACGGCGCTGGGCCACCCCGACGAGGACACCGCCTCGCTGTCCCTGCTGGACCTCACGCTCTACGAGAAGCAGATCCGCGGGGCCCTGTTCGGCTCGTCCAACGGCCAGCACGACGTGCCGCGGCTGCTGGAGATGTACAACCTCGGCCTGCTCAAGCTCGACGAGCTGATCACCCGCGAGTACGCGCTCGAGGAGATCAACCAGGGCTACGAGGACATGCGCGAGGGCCGCAACATCCGCGGCCTCATCCGGTACTGAGGAGGACGACGTTGTCTGACAAGCGAGTGATCGAGCACGGCAAGCGCACGGGTTTCGCCAGCCTCAGCAAGGGCGGCCTGAACTTCGACTCGTTCCCGATGCGCCTGTTCACCAAGGGCAACGGGCGCCAGTGGAACCCGGCCGACATCGACTTCAGCCAGGACGCGCGCGACTTCGCCGCCATGACCGACGACGAGCGCTGGTGGACCCTCTCGCTGGCCGCCCAGTTCATGGCGGGCGAGGAGTCGGTGACGCAGGATCTGCAGCCGTTCGTGGCCGCGATGGCCGCCGAGGGGCGTCTCGCCGACGAGATGTACCTGACGCAGTTCGTGTTCGAGGAGGCCCGGCACACCGAGGGCTTCCGCCGCTGGTTCGACGCGATCGGGATCTCCTCGGACCTGCACGAGTACATCGAGCAGAACGACCACTACATGGAGATCTTCACCAAGGAGCTGCCCGACAGCCTCTACGCGCTGGCGAACGACCCGTCGCCGCGCAACCAGATCCGGGCATCGGTCACCTACAACCACATCGTCGAGGGCACGCTCGCGCTCACCGGGTACTTCGCCTGGTCCAAGGTGTGTACCAGCCGCGGGATCCTGCCCGGCATGCAGAAGCTGATCAAGCACATCGGCGACGACGAGCGTCGTCACATGGCGTGGGGCACGTTCACCTGCCGCCGCCACGTCGCCGGCGACGACTCCCTGTTCGAGGCGGTGGACGAGCGGATGCAGGAGCTGCTCGTGCCGGCGATGGGCGTGGTCACGGGCACGTTCGAGCAGTACCAGGGCGAGACGCCGCCGTTCGACGTGGACATCAACGAGATGGCCGAGTACGCGATGGACAAGGTCGGGCGCAGGCTCGGCGCCATCGAGTCGGCCCGCGGCGCCAACCTCCTCGACATCGACGTGGACGCCTCCCCGGAGCTGCTCGAGGAGAAGTTCCACAGTGAGGACCAGGCCGAGCTCGCGATGGCCGGCTGATCCTGGGCGCCCGACCACACGGTCGATCAGCCCGTACGCGACCGCGTCCGCCGGTGAGAACCGGCGGTCGCGGTCGCGCCGTTGTTCGCCATGGTGGTTCGACCTTTCGTCAGCGGGCATGCAGGCGCGATGCGGTGACCGGCATGCGGCCGGCGCCAACGCGGCACGGGGGACCACCGCGGGGTTTCGCGGTCAGTGATGTCCGTCCTGAGCGAAGTCCCATCCCGCGTCCGACCTGGGACGGATGGGGCTCGGCCCCCGCCCGGGCGTGTGCCGGGCCTCCGTTCGTACGACTGCCGAGCCGGTTTCATACGCCGATCGGAGCAATATGCGTCTCAACTAGAACTCGTGGGTAACCCGACCCGACCCGCCTCGTTCTCCAGTTGTGGGCAGTCGGCCGCCCGCTCCCCGCTACCGCGCCGACGGGCCCCGTCCAATGAGGGAGTGGCTCCATGACCGGCGTCGAGGTGACCGTCGAGGGACTGTCGAAGTCCTTCGGGCGGGCGAACATCTGGTCCGACGTGTCGCTGACCCTGCCCCCGGGTGAGGTCAGTGTGCTGCTGGGCCCGTCGGG
>NZ_JAOPWR010000030.1 GCF_025965585.1 Pseudonocardia sp. | reverse complement strand
TGCGGGTGGAGCACCGGGAGGTTGCGGATCGGCAGCACGGGGCCGCCGGCGAGCCCCGAGGTGTTGCCGCTGACCTGCACGGAGAACTGGGAGGCTCCGATGACCGTCGCACGGATCTGTTGGGCCGTGTCGTGCAGCCGCAGGCCGATCCGCCCGTCGGTCAGCGCCCGGCTCAGCCCGAGGGCCAGGGGCCGGGCGAGGTCGCCGAAGTCGGGCGTGTCCGGTGCGCGCAGGTACTCCGCGACGCCGCCGGAGAAGCTGACGTCGACGGGCCGGGCACCAGGGGCCCGGTCGTCGGCCAGCAGGAGGTCGGCCGGGAAGCCGGGCGGGATCCCGCCGCCGGCGCCGTGGTCCATGCACCCGACCAGCACCTGCACGAACGCCTCGACCAGCCGGGCCTCGTCGGCGTCGGAGAGGGCCTCGCCCAGGCTCAGCGGGATGCCGCGGGCCCGCGCGATCTGCAACGCGGGCCCCTCCACCCGGACCACGCGCCGGCCGTCCAGGACCACCAGGCGCCCGCCCACCGCGACCGCGGCGGTGCCCAGCACCTCGCCGCCGGCCAGCACCGCGAGCTTGCTGGTGCCGCCGCCGATGTCCACGTGCAGCCGTACCGCGGGGTCGCCCCGCGTGCCCGCGACGGCACCGGAGCCGTGCGCCGCCATCGCGGCCTCCAGGTGGTGCCCCGCCGAGGCGCACACGAATTTCCCCGACTCCGCGGCGAACAGGTCGGCGATGGCGCGGGCGTTGCGGCGCTTGAGGGCCTCCCCGGTCAACACCACCGCGCCGCTGTCCACCGCCGCGCGGGTCAATCCGGCGTCGCGGTAACAGCGCGCGACGAACGCGTCGAGCACGCCGGCGTCGATGGTGTTGTCGGCGAGGTAGGGCGTGAGCAGCACCGGTGAGCGCCACAGCACCTCGCGGTCCACGACGACGAAGCGGCTCGACAGTGCTTGCGCGCGGCGCTGCAGGTGCACCCGGGCGAACATCAGGTGCGAGGTGGACGAGCCGATGTCGATGCCCACCGTGGTCAGCTCGACGTTCTCGGCCTGCCACAGCTCGGCGCGCACCGCCGCCAGGTCGTCGGGTGCGACGTGGCCGTGGCCGTGGCCGTGGCCGTGCCCGTCCCCGTCGGCCACCCTCAGGCCCCGTGGCCCAGGACCGCGTCCATCCGGGGCGTGCTGCCGTGGCGGGCGAGCTCGTCGACATAGAGCCGGTGGATGCGCGGGTCCTGGTGCTCGTACTCGATCTGGCGGCCTCCGTCGCGCACGCTGACGTCCATCCCCATGAAGGTCTCGCGCTTGACCGCGGTGAACGGGTAGCGCAAGCCGCCCATCGCCACCGCGAGGTAGCGGGCCGGTTCCGAGCTGGTGTTGAAGTGCTGGTGGAACATCCGGTCCGGTGGCGCGTAGACGACGCCGTGGCGCCAGTCGACCCGGTGGAAGTCGGTCTCACCCTCGTACCAGAGCAGCGAGTAGCCCTGCCCGGTCACCGCGTAGACGTGGAAGTCGGAGCCGTGCCGGTGCCCCTTCTTGTAGGTCCCGACCGGCATCTCCGAGATGTGCGCGTGCATCGTGCCGTCCGCCAGCACGAACATCATGTTGCTGCCGCCGGCGCCGCGGGCCGACCACTGCTGCAGCTCGAACTCGGCCAGGTCGGGCACGAAGTTGGTCTCCCACATGTGCCGCCCGGGCCGCATCCGGATGAACTCGCCCTCGCCGGTGAAGAACCGGTCGTCGCCCTGGCGCTCGGGGAACGAGCCGGAGTGATCGAACACGAAGGCCTCGCTGTGCACGAGGTTCATCATGATCGGCAGGCTGGTCGTGCTGGCCAGCCGCGCGGGCTGCGAGCCGCTGGCGTTGAAGTGGCGGTAGCGGGCGTTGAGGGGCAGCGCGAACAGGCTCCTGGGGCCCCACTCGAAGCTGTGGGTACGCGTACCGTCCGCGCTCTCGATGGTGGTGCTGCCATGGCCCGACAGCACGTAGACGACCTCCTCGTAGAGGTGGCGCTGCGGCTCGGTGGCGCGGCCCGGCGCGATGTCGGCGACGACGATGTCGAGGAAGTCGCCCCGGCCCTTCAGGTGTACGAACGCCGCATCCGCCCCGAGCCGTGCCCACGGGGCCGTCTCGACGGCGAGCAGGTCGACGCCGAAGTCCTCGACCACGGGAATGCCCTCGCCGGCCGTCCAGTCCAGGTAGGGGTCGGTGAGGAATCTCGGGGTGGTGGTGGTGGCCTCTGCTTCGAGGGTCACGGGTGGTCTCCGCTCCGCGTGGGTCGTCCGGGTGGGATGGGTCAGCTCGTGGAGGTCAGCGCGGCCGGCTTCGCGTGCAGCAGCCCCCAGATCTCGCGCGCGGTCTCGGCGAGCCGGTCGCTCTGCTGGAACTCGGCCGTGCGGGGGTGGGGCTCGTCGATGTCGAAGACCTCGACGAACCGGCCCGGCCGGGCGGCCATCACGAACACGCGGTCGGCCTGGAACACGGCCTCGCGGATGTCGTGGGTGATGAACAGCGTGGTGGTGCGCGTCTCGGCCACCACGCGCTGCAGGTCGCGTTGCAGCTTCTCCCTGGTCTGGGCGTCGAGCGCGCTGAACGGCTCGTCCATGAGCAGCACGGAGGGCTGGATGGCCAGCGCCCGGGCCAGGTTCACGCGCTGCTGCATCCCACCGGAGATCTGGGTGGGGTAGTAGTCGGCGAAGTCGGTGAGGTTGGTCAGTGCCAGCAGGTCGGCCACCCGCTTGCGGCGCCCGGCCCTGGTCGCCGGGTGGTTCGCGGTGGAGCGCAGCACCCGTAGGTCCAGCCCGAACGAGACGTTGCGCTCGACGGTGCGCCACGGGAACAGCGCCGCCCGCTGGAACACGAAGCCGGTTGCGACGTCGCCGGGGGCCTGCCCGTCGACGAGCACCTCCCCGGAGTCGGCCTCGTCGAGGCCCTGCACGATCCGCAGCAGTGTCGTCTTGCCGCACCCGGACGGGCCGACGATCGACACGAACTCGCCGGGCCGCACGTCGATGTCCACGCCGTCGAGCACCCGCAGCGGCTCACCGGTCGGGCTGGTGAACTGCTTGCTGAGGTTGCGGACGCGCACGCCGCCCGCCGTCCTGTCCGAGGTCGTCATTCCTTGCCCCTCACGTCGAGCTGCCATGGGGTCAGCTTCTTCTGCAGGCCGCGCAGGGCCCAGGTGAGCACCACGCCCAGGACGGCCAGGACGATGACGCCGACGAACACCGCGCCGGTCTGGAACACCTGGGACGAGGTGAGGATGAGGTAGCCGAGACCGGCCTGCGCCCCGAACAGGTCGGCCACCACGATGCCCACGAGCGCGCGGGCCAGCGCCAGGCGCAGCCCGGTGAAGATGTAGGGCAGCGACCCGGGGAGGTCGATCCGTATGAAGACCTCGCGACGGTTGGCCCGGAAAGCGATTCCGACCTCGCGCAGGTCGCGCTCGACCGCGTGCACGCCGTCGATGGTGTTGATGATGACCGGGAAGAACGCCACCAGGGCGATGATCGAGATGTGCGCGGCGTCGCCGAAGCCGAGCCACACGACGAACAGCGGGGCCAGCGCCACGCTGGGCGTCGCGTACAGCGCGGTGAGCCACGGGTCGCCGTAGTCGTGCGCCCGCTTGCTCGCGCCCATGAACAGCCCGAGTGGGATGGCGATGACCACGGCGGCCAGGTAGCCCAGCACGAACTGGTACATGCTGACCGTGAAGTGGTGCCAGAGCTCCCCGCTGACGGTGAGCTCCCAGAACGAGTGCGCGATCGCGCTGGGTGCCACGATGATGACGGTGCTCGGGTGGAAGACCCGGACGGCGGCCTCCCACGCCGCGAACACCACCACCACGGCGACCAGACCCCGGCGCAGCGAG
>NZ_JAOPWR010000010.1 GCF_025965585.1 Pseudonocardia sp. | reverse complement strand
TGCGCCGTCATCGTGGTGAGGATGCCGCCGAAGAAGTCGAGGTAGCGCTTGCCGTCGGCGTCCCAGACGTGGCGGCCCTCGCCGCGCTCGATCTCGATCGGCTCTTCGTAGTAGACCGCCAGCCAGGAGGGCAGGACTGCGCGGGTACGGGCGAACAGCTCCTGAGCACTCATCGCACTCCCTCGCTGTGCTCGGTCGGCCCATCGTGAGACGTATCAGCGCGGGGGCGCAGTGACACTGATTCGCTCGCAAGATCGCTCATTGCTCCACCAGCGGTCCGTAGGCATCGGGGCGGCGGTCCCGGTAGAACGCCCACTGCTGGCGCACCTCGTCGATCATCCCGAGGTCGAGGTCGCGCACCACGAGCTCCTCGTCGCTGCCCGACGCAGGTTCCCCCACGAACTGCCCGCGAGGGTCGACGACGTAGCTGGTGCCGTAGAAGTCGTTGTCGCCGTACTCCTCGACGCCCACGCGGTTGTTGGCGGCGACGAAGTAGCCGTTGGCGACGGCTGCCGCGGGCTGCTCCAGCTTCCACAGGTGCGACGAGAGCCCGCGGCTCGTGGCGGAGGGGTTGAACACGATCTGCGCGCCGGCCAGCCCCAGCGCACGCCAGCCCTCGGGGAAGTGGCGGTCGTAGCAGATGTAGACGCCGATCGTGCCGAACGACGTCTCGAAGACGGGCCAGCCCAGGTTGCCGGGCCTGAAGTAGTACTTCTCCCAGAAGCCCCTGACCTGAGGGATGTGGTGCTTGCGGTACTTGCCCAGCACCGTGCCGTCGGCGTCGATCACCGCGGCGGTGTTGTAGTAGTTGCCGGAGCTCTCGATCTCGAACACCGGGACGACCAGCACCATGCCGGTCTCGCGGGCGAGCGCCTGCATGCGTGCCACGGTGGGGCCGTCGGGCACGGGCTCGGCCCAGGCGTAGTGCTCGGGCTCCTGCACCTGGCAGAAGTAGGGAGCGTTGAAGACCTCCTGGAAGCCCATCACCTGGGCGCCCTGCTCGGCGGCCGCACGCGCGTAGGACTCGTGCACCTCGATCATGGACGCGGTGTCGCCGGTCCACTTCGCCTGCAGGATCGCGGCCCGCACCACACCGGGTTCCCACGTGTCGTTCATGCCAACCTCCGTCACTCCCGCCGCGGTCGGCGCGCGGGAAGTGCACACGGTGTGCCGTCCGGGGGCTCTCGCGCAAGACCGTCGAGCGACCGGGCATCTGCTCGTCACATTGACGTACCGGTCATCGGCGGCGTCCGGTGACGGGCGTTCCTGCCGTGGGATGGAACGGGCGCTAGATTCCCCGTGCAGGGCGTGAGCGCACGATCGCGATTCAGGAGTTCCGTACATGGCCAGTTTCGAAGAGGTCCGTTCCGGCATCGCGCTGGCCAACGACAAGGCCTCGGAGAGCCTCGGGGCGTTGCAGCAGGCCCACTCGGCTCTTGAGCAGGCCCAGGGCATGATGCTGCGTGTCTCCGAGGGCAGTGGGCAGGCCGATGTGTCCGAGGCCAACGGGCTGCTGGCGCAGGCGGTCGGCAGCGTCGTCGAGGTCCAGCAGTCCGTGGCCGCAGCCATCCAGGCCGCCGAGAGCGTCGCCGCCCGGCTGTGAGCGCCGCCGTGACGAGCGCTGCGCCGTGAAGAGAGGCCTGCCGTGACGGAGTCCCTGGGAGAGATCCGAGCCGTGCTCGCCCTCGTGGCCGAGCAGCTCGCGGGCGCCCAGCAGCACGCCGGTGTGGCCCGGGGCCACATCGAGGACGCCGTGGGCGTGCTCACCGAGCTCGGCGAGCACCACTCCGAGCCCCTGGTGCCGCCCGAACTCGCGCACGCGGCCGACGTGCTGGAGCGGTCGCTCGGGCTGATCGGTGCGGGCTCGCAGGTCGTCGCCGACATCGGCGCAAGGCTCTGAGGCGTGGCCCCGATCATCGGTGGCCGTCGCCGTCGCATCCGCGCCGCCTACGACGCGCTGTGCGACGCGATCGCGGCGGCGTGCGGCGCATCCGACATGGCGCGCGAGGCGGCGCGACGGGCCCACCTGGACGCACTGGCCGAGCTGTGGCTGCGGGAGGCCGGCCTGGGCGACGCGGCCGTCGACCCGATGCTGCGGCCCATGCTGCGCAGCCCCGAGCTCGCCCACGTCGTCCGCGCGATCGAGCGGGACCGCACCTCCGACCGCGCGCCGGACACGGCACTCCCCGAGATCGACGAGATCGTGGCGAAGGCGGCCCCCGGCCCGGCGGGCGGTGACCCGGCGTCCTGGCTCGGTACGGTCGGCACCGTCGCGCTCAGCGGCGCGATCCCGGAGCTGTGGCGGATCGGCACCGGCCGGCTCGGGCCCCTGGCACCGCCGTTCCCCGTCGCCGTCCCGCTGCTCGACGAGGCGCACCTGCAGGTCAGCTCCCACCCCGACCGCCTCGACGTCGCGATCGGCCTGGTCGAGAGCCTCGTGATGCGGGTGATGAGCACGTTCGTGCCCGGTGCCGTGCACGTCCACGTCTGGGACGTGCGCCAGCTCACCGGCCCGTTGCCCAACCTGCACCCGCTCACCCGCACCGGGCTCCTGACCGTCCACGACCCCGGCGGGCTGTCGCTGCTGCTGGAGGACCTGTCCGACCGGATCCGGCGCGTGCACACCCGCGTTCTGATCGACGGCTACGCGTCGTTGCGCGCCATGCCGCCCAAGGACCGTTCCGAGCCGTGGGTCGTGGTGGTGCTGGTGGGCAACCGCGAACCCCTGCGCGACGACGATCAGCGCCAGCTCCAGCGGGTGGCGGCCGGCGGGTTGCCGTGCGGCGTGCAGCTCGTCATGGTCGACGTCCCCATCTCCGTGGGAGCTCCGGTGGAGACCGTCACCATCGACGACGAGGCCGCACGCTCGTCGATGACCGGCCGCTACGTCAGCGTCCGGCCGGACCCGGTGCCCGTCGCGTCGGACGTGTCCCGGGCGTGCACCGCGATCGCGAAGGAGCACGAAGAGCGGCGCAACAGCATGGGGACGTTCGACGACCTGCGCCCGGACGAGTGCGAGGAGCCTGAGCGCTCGGCCCACCAGCTGCGCTTCCCGGTCGGGTTCACCGACGGCAGGGCGGTGCAGATGACCCTCGGCGACGCGTCGCCGCACGCCCTGGTCGGTGGCCCCAGCGGGTCGGGCAAGACCAACTTCCTGCTGGCCATGATCGGTGCACTGGCCACCCGGTACTCGCCCGACGAGCTCGAGCTCTACCTCCTGGACTTCAAGGAGGGCGTGTCGTTCGCGCAGTTCGCCCCCGGCAAGCGCGACGGCACGTGGTTGCCGCACGCCCGGCTCATCGGCGTGAACATCAACACCGATCGCGAGTTCGGCGTGGCCCTGCTGCAGTTCCTCTCCGACGAGATGCGGCGCCGCGCCGAGGTCGCGAAGGAGTACGAGGTCACGAAGCTGGAGGACCTCCGCCGTGAGGACGAGCACGGTCGGTGGCCGCGCATCGTCGCGGTGATCGACGAGTTCCAGTACCTGTTCGCGGAGAAGGACGCCGTCACGAGGGCGGCCGTCACCCTTCTCGAGGACGTCGCCCGCCGCGGCCGTTCGCAGGGCATCCACCTCGTGCTGGCCAGCCAGGACGTCTCGGGCATCGAGGCGTTCTGGGGCCGTCCGGCGATCTTCGAGCAGTTCGTGCTGCGAGTGGCGCTGCCGCGGGCCCGCCGCGTGCTGGACGACCGCAACGACGCCACGCTGGACCTGCCCCGCTGGCACGCGGTGATCAACCACGAGTCGGGCATGCGGCACGGCAACGAGATCGTCCGGCTGCCCAACGCGAGCATTCGGGGCACGATCGACGTCGTGCAGGGCGAGCTGCACGAGCGGTTCCACGAGGGCCGCGACGAGCCGCGCCTGTTCGACGGCAGCCGTTCCCCGCGCGTCGACGACCTGCTCGCCGACGTCGCGGCCGACGGCGAGCCGCGCGTGCTCGTGGGCCAGATCATCGACGTGGCGGGCAGCCCGGCGACCGCGGCGCTGCCTGCGGTGCCCGGCCGCAATCTCGCGGTGCTCGGGGCCGGCGCCCGGGACGCGGTGCGGGTGCTGGGCGCCGCCGCGGCAACCCTGGCGACCCACCCGCCGAAGGGTGGGCTCGACGTCGTGCTGGCCCCGCTGGTGGCCGACGCCGAGCACGCTGCCGCGGTGCTCGCCCGCCGGTTCACCGACGCCGGGCACGCCCCCGAGACCGTGCGCCTCGACGGGCTGCGCGACCGGGTCGAGGCGCTCGCGGCGGAGGTCAAGGAGCGGCTGGCGGGCGGTTCGCGGCGTCCGCTGGTGCTGGTTCTCTACGCCGTGGACGCGGCCGACACCGCCCTCGACCGGGCCGGTACCGAGGCGCTGCGGACGCTCGTGCACTACGGCCCGGAGGTCGGCGTGCACGTGCTGGGCTGGTGGCGCAGCGTGCCGCGGCTCAAGTCGCTGCTGATGATGGGCGCGTCGGTGGACGACCTGGGCGCCTGGGTGGCACTGGACGTGCAGGGCGTCGAGCTCCAGCAGTTGCTGCCCGGCGTGCTGATCAACTGGTCGCCGCGGCCCGGGCGCGGCCTGTTCTTCGACCGGGCGCAGCACGCCGCGCCCGAGGTGATCATCGTGCCCGCGGCGGAGGTGGAGCGAGCATGAGCGCAGCCGACGACTACAAGGCCGTCATCGCCGCCGTCACCGACGGCCTCGACGCCGACGCCGACCGCAACACCGCGCGCATCAAGGAGCTGCGCGGGCTCATGGTCGACCGCGGGAAGGCGCTGCGCGAGGCGAGCGACCGGCACACACTCACGCGGCTGGTGGCCGAGCTGGCGTGGGAGAGCGCCCTGGAGGTGCTCTGGGTCGAGACCTGGATCCAGATGCGGCCCTTCCCCAGGCCCGACCGGCTGGCCGAAGCCGCGGACCTCGCCGCCCACAACCTCGCTGTCGAAGAGTGGGCGGCCGAGCTGCGAGCAGCGGTTCAGCGCAGGCGGCTCGGGCTGCCCGGCACCTGACGGGTCAGCTCGCAACCACCACCAGCACCGTCCCGGTGGCCGGGTCGGTGCGCAGCAGCACCACGCGGGGACCGCTGCCCAGTAGGTGCGCGGCGACCTTCGCGTCGGCCGCGTCGGTGGTGGTCACCGACCGCACCGTCAGCACGGTCCGGGCGCCGGCCGGACCCGCGACGGTCACGGTGTCACCGACGGCCGGTGCGACGACACCCGGGGGCAGGCCGATCGCGGCGGTCCAGGCGCCGTCGGCGCCGGGGTACCAGTTGAGCGAGCCGTGGCCCGCGGCCGGAGCCGCCGGCAGTCCCGACGCGTCCTGGGTGGCGGTGCGCAGCACGAGGCCCGTGCCGCCCGGGAGGACGAGCCGGAGCGGGGGCTTCGGCGCCGGCGGCGTGGTCGTGGTCGGAGGGGTGGTGGTGGCCGGGGCGCCCTCCGCCGTTGCTGGCGGGGCCGGGGC
>NZ_JAOPWR010000006.1 GCF_025965585.1 Pseudonocardia sp. | reverse complement strand
TCTTGCTGTTCACGACGAGGACGTAGGGGTCGTCGAGGACGGCCTCCATACGCTCCGGGTCGGTCACGAAGTAGGGCGAGATGTAGCCCTTGTCGAAGCGCATGCCCTCGGTGAGCTCGAGCTCGAGACCGAAGGTCTGGCTCTCCTCGACCGTGATCACGCCTTCCTTGCCGACCTTGTCCATCGCCTCGGCGATGAGCTCGCCGATCGTGGTGTCGGCGGCGGAGATGGAGGCCGTGGCAGCGATCTGCTCCTTGGTCTCGACCTCCTTGGCGGTCTTCAGCAACTGCTGCGAGACGGCCTCGACGGCCTTCTCGATGCCGCGCTTGAGGGCCATCGGGTTGGCGCCGGCGGCCACGTTGCGCAGGCCCTCGCGGACCATCGCCTGGGCGAGCACGGTGGCGGTGGTGGTGCCGTCACCCGCGACGTCGTCGGTCTTCTTGGCAACTTCCTTGACGAGCTCGGCCCCGATCTTCTCCCAGGGGTCCTCGAGCTCGATCTCCTTGGCGATCGACACACCATCGTTGGTGATGGTGGGCGCGCCCCACTTCTTCTCCAGGACGACGTTGCGACCACGCGGGCCGAGCGTCACCTTGACGGCGTCGGCGAGGGTGTTCATGCCGCGCTCGAGCCCGCGGCGCGCCTCCTCGTCGAAAGCGATCATCTTCGCCATGGGTGTGTTGTCCTCCGATTGGGATGACACGAAAAGTCACAGTGCCGAACGTGGTGCCCGCGACGGACGACCAGCAACCCTGCGCCGGTCTCACCCGCTCGACGACTGGCACTCTACCGTGCCGAGTGCCAGTGCGGTTCTAGCACTCGACGCCGGTGAGTGCAAGGCAGCCGGATCAGGCACGATGCAGGTGTGCCGAGTGCCCCGAGGTCCGTCGTAGAACACCGCGCGGTCGTCGCGGCCCTGCTCAGCCCCACCCCCGCCGAGGACGTGCCGCTCGCGCAGTCGCTCGGCCGGGTGCTGGCCGCAGACGTCGTGGCGGCGGTGTCCCTGCCGTCGTTCGAGAACTCCGCCATGGACGGTTACGCCGTGCGCGCGGGCGAGCTGGCCGGCGCCTCGGAGGCGAGCCCCGTCGCGTTCCGGGTTGCGGCCGACATCCCGGCCGGGCGCACCGACGTCCCCGTCCTGGAGCCCGGCACCGTCCACCGGATCATGACCGGCGCCCCGGTCCCGGCCGGTGCCGACGCGGTGGTGCCGGTGGAGCAGACCGACGGCGGCGTCGAGCGGGTGCTGATCCGCGTCGTGCCGGAGAAGGGCGCGTACCTGCGCCATGTCGGCGAGGACGTCCACGCCGGCGACGTCGTGCTGACGGCGGGCACCGTGCTCGGGGCCGCGCAGATCGGTGTCGCGGCCGCGGTCGGGTCGGCCACGCTGCCCCTGCGCCGCAGGCCCGTCGTGCTGGTGCTGTCCACCGGCTCGGAGCTCGTCGCCCCCGGCACGCCGCTGCAGCCCGGGCAGATCTACGAGAGCAACGGTCCGATGCTCGCCGCCGCCGTCGAGGACGCGGGTGGCGTGGCGGAGCTGCTGCGCTTCGTGCCCGACGACGTCGAGCAGTTCCTCGGCACGCTGCGCGAGCGGGTGGAGGAGGGCGCCGTCGACCTGGTGCTCACGTCCGGTGGCGTGAGCGCCGGCGCCTACGAGGTGGTCAAGGACGCGTTCACCGGACGCGGGGTGGAGTTCGTCAAGGTCGGGATGCAGCCGGGCGGTCCGCAGGGCGCCGGGCGGATGGCCGAGCTCGGCGACGTCGCCGTCGTGACGCTGCCGGGCAACCCGGTCAGCTCGCAGGTGTCTTTCGAGGTCTTCGTGCGGCCGGCGCTGCGGGCCGCGATGGGTCACCCGCACCCCGACCGTGCCGTCGTGACGGCCACGCTGAGTGAGGGACTGCGGTCACCGGCCGGGCGCAGGCAGTTCCGGCGCGGCACGGTCGACGCCGTGCAGGGCACGGTGCGCGAGGTGGGCACGGTCGCGTCCCACATGCTCGGGTCGATGGCGCTGGCCGAGTGTTTCTTCGTCGTGCCCGAGGACGTCACCGAGCTCCCCGCGGGCGCACCCGTCGAGGTGTGGTTGCTGGACGACTGACCCGACCGAGTCTTTGTGGTGTACATCACATACGAGTGATGCAACAATCGTCGCTCGCTGAGCGTCTTACTGGTGAGCGTTCCGCCGATCGGTGCAGATCGTGGCCATATGTCCCCGTGGCCTGGACGATCGAACGGAAGCTCGGCGATACTTTCAGCACGACGTGGGTACCCACCCCTCGTCGCAAAGAGCCCACCGCCCGTCGCTGGGGAGCGGACGAGCGGTTCCACGGCCGGGGTCGTCGTCTCGGGGGATGACGGCCCCGGCCCTTTGCTTTCTCCGGCGCCTCACCCGGCCGCACAACAGTGTGGCAGACGGTGACCACGCACCAGATGCCGACGTGCCTCGTGCCCCGCGTACCGTAGCCGCCGCCCCCGCGGCCGCCCGGGCCGCCACGCCGGAGGAGCCGACCCACCCCCATGCCCGATCGGCCTGATCACCGCCCGACTCCTTCAGGATTCTCGGTCCCCCACGTCGTCGGGCTCATCCGTGAGGCGGTGCCGCCCATGCACCCCGGCGGGAGGCCGATCGTGCTCGCCGTCGCGGCCGCCGCCGGCCTCGTCCGCGCGGTCACCGGTCACGGAACCGTCCCCGGCGCGCTGGCCACCGCGGCAACCGCTGCCTTCTTCCGGGCCCCGCGCCGGGTGCGCCCCCCGGTCGACGGCGTCGTCCTCGCGCCCGCCGACGGCACGGTGGCCACGGTCTCCGACGTGCTTCCGCCCGAGGAGCTCGACCTACCGCGGGTGCCCATGCCCCGCGTCAGCGTCTTCCTGTCGGTCCTCGACGTGCACGTCCAGCGGATCCCCGTCGACGGGCGCGTGCGCGCCGTCGTCTACCGCCCCGGAGTGTTCCTCTCCGCCGACCTCGACAAGGCCAGCGAGGACAACGAGCGCAACGCCGTGGTCGTCGAGTCCACCGACGGCGCCGTGGTCGCCGTCGTGCAGATCGCGGGCCTGCTCGCCCGCCGCATCGTGTGCCAGGTGAAGCCGGGCGACGAGGTCGCCGCGGGTGAGATCTACGGCCTCATCCGCTTCGGTTCCCGCGTCGACACCTACCTCCCGCCCGGTTCGCGCGTCCGCGTCGCGGTCGGGCAGCGGACGATCGGCGGCGAGACCGTGCTGGCCGACCTCCCGCCCGCCGGGAACGGGTGATGGCCGTGCCCGTGTACTCCGCAGGCATCCGGCTGCTCCCCAACGCCGTCACGGTCCTCGCCCTCTGCTCCGGCCTGTCCGCCGTCTACTTCGCGCTGAGCGGTCGGTTCGAGCTGTGCGTGGCGTCCGTGGGCTTCGCTGCGATCTGCGACGCGCTCGACGGCAGGCTCGCCCGGCTGCTCGACGCGAGCACCCGCATCGGCGCCGAGCTCGACTCGCTGTCGGACCTCGTGTCGTTCGGCGTCGCGCCCGCGCTGGTGCTCTACATCTGGCAGCTCGAGGGCAGCAGGTTCGGCTGGGCCGTCGCGCTCGTGTTCGCCGTCTGCATGGCGCTGCGGCTGGCGCGGTTCAACACGCTCCTCGACGTCGAGGACGAGGTGCCCTACGCCAAGGAGTTCTTCGTCGGCGTGCCCGCGCCCGCCGCGGCGCTCGTCTCGGGCATCCCGCTCTACCTGTCGCTGCAGTTCGGTGACGGCTGGTGGAGCGACGACATCGTCGTGGCGGTGTGGGCGCTCGTCTCCGCGGGCCTCATGGTGAGCCGCATCCCGACACTGTCGTTCAAGACCGTGCGGGTGCCGCCGCGCCTGATCGCCCCCGTGCTGGTGCTCGTCGGGCTGGTGGCGGCCGTCGTCGTCACCGCGCCGTTCCTGGGGCTGGCCGTGGCCGCGCTCGCCTACCTGTGTCTCGCGCCGTACGCCGTGTACCGGCACCGCTGGCTCGGGCTGCACCCGGAGGCGTGGAACGTGCCCGTGCGGGAGCGTCGCGCCGTGGCCAGGGCCGCCCGCTCCGCCCGCAGGCTGGGGCTCCGGTCGCCGCTGCGGCGCCGCGTGGCGGGCCG
>NZ_JAOPWR010000547.1 GCF_025965585.1 Pseudonocardia sp. | reverse complement strand
ACGGCCTGGCCGACATGGACCGGCTGATCGCCGACAACCCCGGTGTCGGCGGGATCTTCCTGAACACGATGCCGGTGAAGTTCATCGAGCCGCGCGACGTCAGCGACGCGGTGCTGTACCTGGCGAGCGACGAGTCGCGCTACGTCACGGGCCTGTCCCTGACGGTGGACGCGGGCAACACCATCCGCTGACGACACGACGGGTGGGCATGATCGGTGGTTCGGGACGCGGAGCCGCACCACGCACCGTCGGCGGTCCCGAACCAGTGATCATGCGCGGGGTCGGGAGGCCGTGATCGTCGAGTGGGGACGTGCGGCCGCGCCACCTGCGGTTGCACGTCCCGAGGTGGTGATCACGGCGGCTCGGGCGATCCCGGCGGTGAGCAGCCTCGCCCGGCGCACCCTGCGCACGCGCTGGGACGGCGGTCAGATGCGGGTCGAGCCAGGCCGGGTGGGCTGGGGTCGGGGGTCCTGCGGTTCGGGTCGCGCCAGGCCCGGGTCGGACCAGGTCGGTGTCGCGCAGGGCCGTGCACCGTTCGTCCGGGGCCCGTGAGGTGATCATCAGGGCTGTCCGATCGTGAACCGGCAGCCCTCAGCGGCATCTCACGGCAGGAGGGACTCGATCTCCTCCCCGCCGTAGCCCAGCGACTCGAGGAGCTCCCGCGTGTGTTGGCCCGCTCGCGGGGGAGGGGCGACGGTGCCGCGCGCGTGGCCGTCCCATCGGATCGGGGCGTCCACCGACTCGACGCCCGCGCCCTCGACACGCAGCCATGCCCCGGTGGCTCGGGCCTGAGGGTCGTCGAGGACCTCGGCGGCGTTCTGGATCGGGGCCCAGAACACGTCGTGCTCGTCGAAGACCTTCGACCAGTGGTCGAGGGGCCGGGCGGCGAACGCCTCGTCCAGGATCGCGACGACCTCGACGCGGTTCTTCGTCAGCGCGCGGGCGCCGGCGAAGCGCTCGTCGTCGCGGAGGTCGTCGCGGCCGATCGCGGCCAGCACCTTGGGCACCTGCCGGCCCGCCTCGACACCGACCAGGAAGAACCAGCGGTCGTCGGCGGTGCGGTATGAGTTGTACATCGGGGTGGGGCACTTCTCGCGCGGGTACGGCGGCCGCGGCCGCCCGCCCATCGCCTGCGTGCCCAGCTCCCCGGCCAGCGCCCACATGCCGGTGCGCTGCAGCGACGCCTCCACCATGCGGCCGAGCCCGGTGGTCGCCCGCTCCACGAGCGCCGCGCTGATGCCGGCGACGGCGGCCATCGCGGTGAACGTGTCGCCGATGCCGGTCCACATCGCGGCGGGCGGGGTGCCCTGGGTGGTGATCGCGTTGGCGACGCCCGCACGGGCGAAGAAGCCGGCGAGGTCGTAGCCGGCGCGCTCCTGGTCGGGGCCGCCCCAGCCGTAGGCGCTGAGCGAGCAGAAGACGAGCCTCGGGTACTGCTCGCGGACCTCGGCGGGGGAGAGGCCCAGCCGTTCCAGGGCGGACGGGCGCAGGTTGGACAGCAGCACGTCGGCGTCGGCGAGCAGCCGGCCGAGCACCTCGCGGCCCGCTTCGCTGCGGACGTCCAGCTCGATCGAGCGCTTGCCCCGGTTCGCCGAGGTGAATGCGCCGTTGGGGGCGTCGGGGTTGGCGCCCGCGGATCCCCAGATGGTGCGCATGGGCTCGCCGCCGGGCGGTTCGATCTTGACGACGTCGGCGCCCCAGTCGGCGAGCACACCGCCCGCGGCGGGGGCGGCCATCCAGTGCCCCAGCTCGACGACCCGGATCCCGGCCAGAGGAGCCGGCGCCGCAGCCCCGGGTGCGCCCGTCGCCGGCCCACCGCCGGAGGCCGTCGTCTTCGGCCCACCGCCGGAGGCCGTTGTCTTCGGAGCGCCCGTCGTCGACGCTCCACCTTCGGCCGCGGTCATCGGGCCACCGTCGGTACCACGACGACGTCCACGCGCTCCGGCCCGCGAGTCTGGCCACCGCTCCACTCGATGTTCTCCGGGTCGGTGAGCCGGAAGTGCGGCATCACCCGCAGCCACTCCTCGATGGCGATGCGCAGCTCGAGGCGCGCGAGGTTGGACCCGAGGCAGCGGTGCGCGCCGGTGCCGAACGTCAGGTGCCGGTTGCGCTTGCGGTCGATCTGCACCTCCTCGGGCGCGTCGAACACCTCCGGGTCCCGGTTCGCCGCCCCGAACGGAAGGATCACCCGCTCCCCGGCGTGCACGCAGCGCCCGTGCAGCTCGACGTCGGACGTGGAGATCCGCCCGACCGTCACCGGTGCGTACGCGCGCAGGAACTCCTCGACGGCCGTGGCCATCAGGGCGGGCTCGGTGAGCAGGCGCCTGCGGTCGTCGTCGTGGGTGGCGAGGTGCCAGATCGACGAGCCGATGGCGCTCCACGTGGTGTCGGCGCCCGCGATGAGCACGAGGAACGCCGAGCCCAGCTTGTGCTTGCGCGAGAGCGGCACACCGTCCATCTCGGCGTCGACGAGGTAGCTGATGAGGTCGTCACCGCGATGCTCGGTGCGCTCGGTGAGGAGCCCGTCGAGGTAGGCGATGATCTCGCGGACGACCTCGGCCCGCACGGCCTGGTCGCGCCCGCCGATGCGGATCATCCGCACCATCCACTCGGAGAACCTCCCGCCCGGCGGCACCCCGAGCAGCTCGGTGAGCACGGCCAGCGTGAGGTGCTCCGCGTAGTCGCCCACCGCGTCCCCGCCGCCGCCCGCGGCGATGTCCTCCGCCAGGGTTCGCGCCTGCGTGCGGATGAACTCCTCGTACGCCGCGGTGCGGGCGGGCAGGAAGTACGGCATGAGGACGTCGCGTTCGCGCTTGTGCTGCGGCGGGTCGGACGTCAGCGGGGGCAGCAGCAGCCCGCCCGCCGACTCCAGCGGCCCCGCCACCTCCACGGCACGGGACGAGAACTGCTCGGCGTTGCGCGCGGCGTCGCGGATGTCCTCGAAGCGCGTGAGCATGAACGAGCCGCCCCACTCCTCGGTGTGGGCCACGGGGCAACCGCTCGCGCGGGCCGCCTCCCACATCGGGGCGGGATCGTTGCGGTACTCGGGGGAGAAGAGGTCGAACCCATCCGTGCCCACCACTGGCGCCTCGGTCATGGCCAATACTCTACGTCAAAGGTGACTGAGTGTCGAGTCATGTACGGTATTGCGCATGACCACGTTCGATGTCGTCGACCCGTCGACCGGCGAGGTATTCGCCCAGGCCTCCGACTGCAGTGCGCAGCGACTGGACGACGTGATGGCCGCCGCGCACGCGGCCCGCGACTGGGGCGAGGACGACGCGGTGCGGGTCGCGGCACTGGTCGCCGCCGCCGACGCGGTGCTGGCCGCGCAGGACGAGCTGGCCCCACTGCTGGCCCGCGAGCAGGGCAAACCGCTGAAGGCGGCCGCGTTCGAGGTGGCCGAGACCGCCCGCTGGCTGGGCGCGAGCGCGGAGCTGGGCCTGCCGCGCGAGGTGGTGCAGGACGACGAGCGCGGGTACGCCGAGGTCGTGCGCCGTCCGCTCGGGGTGGTCGCGGCGATCACGCCGTGGAACTTTCCGTTGCTGCTGGCCGGCTGGAAGCTCGGGCCCGCCCTGCGCGCGGGCAACACCGTGGTGCTCAAGCCCTCGCCGTTCACGCCGCTGTCGACCGTCCGGCTGGGCGAGGTGATCGAGCGCGTGCTGCCGCCCGGCGTCGTCACGGTCGTGAGCGGTGGCGACGAGCTCGGCGCGTGGATGACGGCACACCCGCTCGTCCGGAAGATCAGCTTCACCGGGTCGGTGGCCACCGGCAAGCGCATCGCCGCCGCGGCCGCGCCCGATCTCAAACGCCACACCCTGGAGCTGGGCGGCAACGACGCCGCGATCGTCCTCGACGACGCCGACGTCGGTGCGCTCGCGCGCGACCTGTTCTGGGGCGCGTTCATCAACAACGGCCAGATCTGCGCCGGCATCAAGCGCGTCTACGTGCCCGAGTCCCTCCACGACGAGCTGGTCGACGCCCTGGCCGAGCGTGCGAAGGCTGTCCGCGTCGGGGCCTGGGACGAGCCGAGGGTCCAGCTCGGCCCGATCAACAACCGCCCCCAGTTCGAGCGCGTCCGCGGCCTCGTCGACGACGCCCTGGCCCATGGCGCCACGGCCGTCACCGGCGGCGCCCCGCTCGACCGCCCCGGCTACTTCTTCGCCCCGACGATCCTCACCGGCGTCGCGGAGGGCGTTCGCATCGTCGACGAGGAGCAGTTCGGCCCCGCGCTGCCGGTCATGCCCTACCGGACCGTCGACGAGGTGGTGGATCGCGCCAACGTCACATCGTTCGGGCTCTCGGGATCGGTGTGGGGCACCGACACCGACCGTGCGTCTGACGTAGCGTCCCGGATCGACTCCGGCGTCGTCTTCGTCAACGATCACCTGACGTTGGAGCCGCACCTGCCGTTCGGCGGGGTGAAGTGGAGCGGGGTGGGTGTGGAGAACGGGCACTGGGGTCTCGAGGAGTTCAGCTCCCTGCAGGCGCGCTACCGGGCGCGCCGATGAGCGCCGTCCAGCCGGATGATCCGGCAGGCGACTGGACCGCGCCGGGCACGTACGAGGTCGCGCCGGGCGTCTACCGGATCCCGCTGCCGCTCCCGCAGGACGGGCTGCGCGCGGTGAACGTCTACGCCGTCCGCGACGGTGACGGGCTGGTGCTCGTCGACTCCGGCTGGGCCATCGTCGAGGCCCGCGACCTGCTCGAACGTTCCCTGAAAGCGCTGGACTGCAGCTTCGCCGACGTCCGCCGCTTCCTCGTCACGCACGTGCACCGCGACCACTACACGCTCGCCGTGACGCTGCGGCGCGAGTTCGGCATGCGCGTCAGCCTCGGCCGCGATGAGAGCGCGACGCTCGCCGCCGCCCAGGACCCCGAGTACGAGCCGTGGGGCGGCCTGCTCATTCAGCTGCACCGCGGCGGGGCCGACGCGCTCGGCCGCGAGATGCTGGCCACGGTCCCGTCGCAGCACGACGTGCGGGACTGGGACGGCCCCGACGACTGGCTCGACGCTCCCGGCACCGTGGAGCTGGACGGGGGCACCTGGGAGATGCACCCGACGCCCGGCCACACCCGGGGCCACGTGGTGTTCGTCGACCCGGCCCGTGACGTCATGTTCGCCGGCGACCACGTGCTGCCCCGGATCACGCCGTCCATCGGCTTCGAGCAGGCGCCGGCCGCGCTGCCGCTCGGCGACTACCTGCGGTCGTTGCGGCTGGTCCGGGAGCTGCCCGACCGGCGGCTGCTCGCGGCACACGGCCCGGCTGGCCCCAGCGTGCATGCACGCGTCGACGAGCTGGTGGAGCACCACGACACGCGGTTGTCCCAGGCCCGCGCGGCCATCGAGGCCGGTGCGAGCACCGCGGCCGAGGCCGCCCGGCTGCTGCGCTGGACGCGGCGCGAGCACCGCTTCGACGACCTCGACCTCTTCGGCCGCTGCCTCGCCGTCACCGAGACGATGGCGCACCTCGACGTCCTCGCCGCGGGCGGCACGCTGCGCCGCACGGACGAGGACGGCGTCCACCACTACGTGACGGGCCAATCCTCCCGGACCTGACGGCGCAGGATCTTGCCGCTCGGGTTCGTCGGCAGCGGCCCGGGGTGGAACCACCACCGGGTCGGCAGCTCGTGGTGGCCGAGTGATCCGGCGGCGTGGGCGCGCAGCGCGTCGGCGTCCGCCGGGCCCCGCAGGACGACGGCCGCGGCCACCTCCTCGCCCAGGTCGGCGTGGGGGAGTGCCACCACCGCGACCTCGACGACGTCGGGGTGGGCGAGCAGGGCGCGCTCGACGTTGGCGGCGGCGATGTTCTCCCCGCCGCGGATGATCACGTCCTTGCTGCGGCCGGTGACGTAGAGCCAGCCGTCGTCGTCGATGCGGCCGAGGTCGCCGCTGAAGATCCACCCGTCGGCGTCCGCGATGGGTGTGGCGTCGTTGAGGTACCCGCCGGTCATCGTCGGCGTGCGGGCGCCGATCTCCCCGGTGCCGTCGGCGTCGGGGAGACGGATCGTCAGCTCGACGACAGGCAGCGCCCTCCCGACCGCGCAGGGCCGTGACGTGATGTCGGCGCCGGAGCCCGCGGCCAGCACGCCCCCGGCCTCGGTGAGCCCGTAGAGGCTCCCCACCCGTGCCTTGACACCGGTGAACGACGTGGAGACGCGGGCGCGCAGCTCGGGGGATACGGCCGACCCGCCCATCGGCACCGACGAGACGCTGGACGTGTCGAACGACGCGAAGCCGGGATGGTCGAGCACGCGGGAGACCATGGTCGGGATCGAGCCCCAGACCCGGACGCGCTCCTGCTCGATGAGCCGCAGCACCTCGCCCGCGTCGAACTTCCCCTCCAGGAACACCATCCGCCCGCCCGAGAGCAGCGTGGTGATGCTGGTCTGGATGCCGGCCAGGTGGAACAGCGGCACCGACAGCATGCTGACCGTGCCGGGGTGGCTCACGGGCAGCTCATCGGGGAGGCGGCCGGTGAGCACCAGCAGGTTGTGGATGTTGGCCACGACGGAGCGGTGCGACATCAGCACGCCCTTGGCAGCGCCGGTGGTGCCGGAGCTGAACATGATCAGCGCCAAGTCGTCCTCGGTGACGGGCTGCAGCTCGAGCGGGGCGTCGGGTCCGTCCAGGTCGGTGAGCCGGACGGCGCCGGGAACGGCCCGGTCGGTCAGCACGAGCGACGGCTCCACCTGCTCGACGGCGAGGCCCACCTCCGCGTCGCTCCACCACGCGTTGCCCAGCGCGGCGACGGCGCCGAGGCACTGCAGCGCCCAGAACGCCACCACCCACTCGACGCTGTTGAAGCCCAGCAGCAGCACGCGGTCGCCCGGGCCGACCCCGCGGTCGCGCAGGCCGGCGGCGGCGCGGGCGACGAGGCGTTCCAGCTCGGCACCGGTGATCCGGCGGTCGCCCTGCACGAGCAGCTCGCGGTCGGGCCAGCGGCGGCGCTCCAGCAGCAGCTCGGCCACCGACCGCGGCCGCTGCGTGTAGACGAGGCAGGGGTGGCCGTCGACGGTGGAGCGCTCGACCTCGCGGCCCCAGCGGCCGCTCCGCACGTCAGGCATCGCGGTGGAGGGTCACGGCCTGCTCCGGGCAGTTGTCGACGGCGAGCTGGGCCCGCTCCTCGGACCCGGCGGACACCGTGCCGTCGCCGATCGCCGAGGCGTAGCCCTCGTCATCGATGTCGAACAGCTCGGGGGCCACCGCCGTGCAGCGGTTGTGGCCCTGGCAGAGCGTCGGGTCGACGGAGATCCTCATCGGGTGAACCTCGGTGCTCGCTTCTCCAGGAATGCCGCCACGCCCTCGGCGTAGTCGGGTTCGTTCATGAGCTTGCCGATCAGTGCCTTGCTCTCCTCGATGGCGGCCCGCGGGTCGTCGTGCAGGAGGTCGCCCCAGAGCTGGCGCTTGGCCGTGGTCACCGCGGTCGGGGACATGGCCGCCATCCGGTGGGCGTAGTCGTGGACGTGGGTCTCGAAGTCCCCTGCGGGCAGCACCCTGTTGAAGAAGCCCATGCGTTCGAGCTCCTCGGCCAGGATCACGCGGCCCGACAGCACGATGTCGGCGGCGTGGGTCATGCCGACCAGGCGGGGCAGGATCCAGGACAGCCCGTACTCGGCGGGCAGGCCCAGCTTCGGTGCCGCCGTGGTGACCTTCGCGCCCGCGACGGCGAAGCGGATGTCGCAGAACGCGGCGAGCGCCACGGCGATGCCGGCGCAGGCCCCGTTCACCGCGGCGATCATCGGGACGCGCATGCCCAGCTGCCAGGTCATGTCGGCGTCGAACTCCGGGCGCACGCCGTAGCCGGGGTTCTCGGCCTCCTTCGACAGCGCCGGGTCGTAGTGCTCGGCGGTGACGTAACCGGAGAGGGCCTTGGGATCGGCGCCGATGCAGAACGTGGTGCCCGAGCCCGTCAGCACGATGACGCGCACGGCCGGGTCGTCGTCGAGATGCTTGCAGATCCACCGGTACTCGTCGTGCATCCGCCCGGTCCAGGAGTTGCGACGCTCGGGCCGATGCAGCCACACGGTGGCGACGCCGTCGTCGTCGACGGCGTAGCGCGTCACCTTCAGCTCCATGGCAGAAGTATTACACAGATGGATACTGAGTTCGAGATGTTGTAGATTATTGGCCATGGACGACGACGCGGTGCTTCTCGAGAGAGACGGCGCCGTCGCGCGTCTCGTGCTCAACCGCCCCGCCAAGCACAACGCGCTGCGCTTCGACGATCTCGACCACCTCGTGGAGCTGCTGCACGAGGCCGAGGACGACGACGACATCAGGGTGATCGTGCTCAAGGGTCGCGGCCGATCGTTCTGCGCCGGCCACGACTACGACGACGCCGTGCGTTCCTACGGCCTCGACCCGGGCGCCGGCGGGAAGCCCCCGCGGCGGCCGAGCCAGCGGTCCCGGCTGCGGCGCGACCGTCGCCTCGGCGAGGCCTACATGGCGTTCCACTACGCGGCGAAGCCGGTGATCGCCCAGGTCCAGGGCGTGTGCACGGGCGCGGGGCTCTACCTCGTCGAGCTGGTGGACCTCGCGATCGCCGCCGACACCGCCCGCTTCAGCCACGCCGAGCAGCGCTTCGGGCTGGCCGGCAACACCTGGCACCTCAACACGCAGATCCTCATGTACGGCGCCAAGAAGGCTCGCGAGCTGCTGCTGCTCGGCGAGGAGTTCAACGGGGCGGACGCCGTCGAGATGGGGCTGGCCAACCGCTCGGTGCCCGAGGAGGAGCTGGAGTCCACGGTGGAGGAGTGGGCGCGGCGCATCGCCCAGCATCCGCGTGACGCGCTCGTCACCGGCAGGGCTCTGCACACCATGGCGCTCGACAGCCTCGGCGGCACCCAGCAGTTCCTGCGTGGGGCCGTCGGTCACACGCTCGGCACCAACCTGCGCTTCGAGGACGACGAGTACAACTTCCTGCGCGAGCGCGGGAAGCGGGGCACCCGGGACGCGTTCGCCGATCGCGACCGGCACTACCGAGAAGGACCTCGGGAGACCTGACCCGGGCGTGGCTCGTTGTGGCCGACCCTGTCGTGTCCCACGATGGGGTGATGGACGACGTGCCCGGCCCCGACGCCCGCACGGCGGCGCTGCAGGAGGAGCTCCGGGGCCGCCACGCGTCGCTGGGGCGGCTGGCCGACGGAGACGTGGACCGGCCCGAGGTGGACGCCCTCTTCGATCTGACCGCGCAGCTCCTCGATGCCGAGCAGCATGCCGACGAGCGGCGGGAGGACGTGAACGCGGGGATCACCCATCGGATCGTCGCCGGCACCGTCCTGGCGCTCGTCGTCGCCGCGGCCGCGATGCTGGTCGCCGGCCTCACCGGCGGCTGGCTCCACCTGTGGGGCGCCGTCGGGGTGGCGCTGGTGGTGGTCGTCGCGGTCGTGCTCGCCGCGGCGGACCTGATCGGCCCCCGCCCCGGCAGCCTGACCGGGCGGCTCGACGCGGGGGCGTGCCTCGTCGGCGGTGCTGCGCTGCTCGTCGCCGCGGCCGGGGTGCTGCCCTGGTGGGGAGTCGCGATCGCACTGGTGCTCGCGGCGGTCGCCGTCGCGCACTGCCTCGGCCTGCTGCCGGACCTGACGCGCCGCCCGGCGGGGGAGAGCTGAGTGGCGGACAAGGAGATCACCGCCCTGCAAGGGAAGATCAAGAACTTGGAGCGCAGCCTCGCGGCGTCAAGCGGGGAGGTCGGCAGGCGCAACGCCGGCGCCTCGGCCGACCTGACCCGGGTGTCGGGGGAGCTGGCGAGGGCCCGGTCCACGATCAAGGAGCTGGAGCGCCGGATCGAGGACGCCGAGAGCCGCATCGCGGACGAGGTTCGGGCCCGTCACGAGACCGCGCAGCGCCACGAGCGGCAGATCTCCGAGCTCCGGGCCCGCTACGAGGAGATGGATCGGCGCCTGCGCCTGCAGGCCGGCCACGAGGTCGCCGTGCTGGACGCCCGCGACGACGGCCTGGCCGACCTCGCCGCCGCCGTCCGCCGCGCGGCGGACCTGCGCTCGCACCACCTCCCGGACGCGGAACGGGTCCGTCTCAAGGGTCGTGTGGATGCCTGGCCGGCGCGGGAACGCGCCCGCAGGGACAAGCGGCTGCGCGCGCTGGCCCTGAGCGCGCGGCTGGCGGCCACGCCTGTCGGCGAGGCCGGTCATCGCGCCGCGGCCGAGGGCTTCCTCGCGCTGCGCCACGAGCTCGCCGAGCTGGACGCCGACCGGGACGCGGCGCGCGCGGAAGCGGAGGACGCGGCCGACCGCATCGCGGCCGACGACAGGCTCCGCGGCACCGACGCGCCGGACCTCGAAGCCGGGGTCCGGGCCGAACGAGGGATCCACGACGTGGCGCGGCAGCGAGTGGGCGACGCCGTGGCCCGGGAGGCGCTGTTCCCGCAGTGGTTCGTGTCCGCGCTGGGGGACCCGGCGCGTGGTGCCACCGGGCGCTGGGTCGAGGCCGCCGCGTCGCTGGTGGCCTACCGGATCACCTACGCGATCGACGACGAGGTGGCGGCGCTCGGCCCCGGCCCGGGCCCGCAGTGGCCGGGGCCGCCTGCAGCCCTGGTCCGCGCGGGCCCCCGTGCCGCCGCCGCAGCCCGACTCGCGCACCACGTCGTAGCGACTCGCGTCCCATCGGGTTCGACTCGCGGGGTCAGCCGCGGAGGAACGCTCCCACAAGTGCGTTGAACTCCGCGGCCCGCTCGATCTGGGTCCAGTGCCCACAGCGGGCGAAGACGTGCAGGTCGGCGTTGGGCAGGAGCTGCACCATCGTCCACGCGACCTCGGGGGAGACCACGGAGTCCTCCCGGCCGTGCACCAACAGGCTGGGCGTGGTGATCGCGCGGGCCTGCTCCTCGGTCATGCCGAGCTCGTTGCCGGCATGGCGGGGGTCGAAGAACATGGCCCGGTAGGCGTCGTAGGTCTCCACGCTGGCCTCGTACCGGATGCGCACCAGCTCGTCGGTGATGATCGACTTGTCGATCGCGAAGTGGTCGAGCAGCAGGGTCCGCATGTTCTCCGGGGACGGCTCGTACGCCCGCAGCGCCTTGAGCCCCTCGGTGATCACCATGCCGACGCCGGGCGCGCCCATCAGCACCATGCGGCTGACGCGGTCCGGGTACCGCCCGGCGAGGTCGAGGGAGATGCGCCCGCCCAGCGAGTTGCCGACGAACGCCGCCCGCTCGATGCCCAGGGCGTCCATGAAGCCGACGACGTGGTCGGTCCAGGTCCGCAGCGAGTAGACGACGTCGTCGGGACGGGACGTGGCGCCGTAGCCGACGATGTCGGGCGCCAGCACGCGGAACTCGCCCGACAGCCCGGGGATCGTGTGCTGCCAGTTGGCGTACGCCGAGACACCGGGGCCCGAGCCGTGCAGGAGCAGGACGGGGTCGCCCGCGCCTTCCTCCAGGTAGAAGGTGTCGATGTCCCCCACGGCGACCCTCACTTGTACACCGCGAAGCACTTGTTGGAGTTGAAGACGTCGGTGGTGACGAACGTCGACCAGTCCAGTGGCATGCCCAGCTCCTTCATGGCTCCGACCAGGCAGAACCAGTTCAACATCTCGTGCTGGCCGGCGTCGACGACGTCGGCGCCGGTGACGGCCCGCCAGGTGTCGGTGTCGCCGGCGACCAACGCGTCGTAGAGGCGCTGGTCGGCCGCCGTGTCGGGCCGCAGGTGCCAGTCCTTGTCCACGAGGAACGCGTGCGACCAGCTCGACGACGCCACGAGCGCCACCCGCTTGTCGCCCGCGGCGAGCGTGCGGGCGACGGCGGCGCCGAGGTCCATGCAGCGCGCGGGCGTCGGGCCGATCGGGTCGAGCTGCTCGGCCGAGATGTCGGCGAACCGGGCGAGGCCGCCCTGCCGGGCGATGGCGTGCTGCCCGTAGCAGTTCACGGTGATCGGAATGATCTTGTAGGGGAACTCGGTCCCCGCGTGGTCGTAGTCGAGGAACATCTGGGTGTTGCCGATGGCGTGCGGGAACGGCGCGCCCTCACGCTTGGCGTAGGAGTAGGCGACGTCGAACCCGGCGTTCAGCAGGCCGTCGGCCAGCTCCCGGGAGGCCCGCGCGTCGCCGTGGAGGGTGAACGTGGTGTCGTCGGGCATGCCCCACGCGTTGGGGCTGCCGCGCTCGGTCATCAGCTCGAAGGGGTGCACCTCTGTCCTGCCGTAGGCGAGCACGCAGAACGGCGGCACGACCTCCTCGCGGAAGTTCTCGTACTGGTCGTCGCCCCACACGAGCACGACGTCGGGCCGGAACTCGTCGAGCTCCTTGCGGCACCGCGCCAACCCCTCGACCAGCGCGGCGCGGTGGTGCGCGGCGGCGGCCACCCCGCCGTCGTCACCCCACTCCCGCTGCATCAGCGGTGGCCAGCTGGTCGGGTCCTTGACCGCATCCGGGATGTCCGGATCGGTCAACGTCCAGCGCAGCAACCCGGCCATGTGCTCGTCGGTGCCCGCCAGCAGGGGGTAGTGGGTGATGCCGAGGCCGAGAAACTCCGCCATGACCGCCTCCTCGCGCTCGACGCCGAGCCTAGGCAATCCTGCATACGGGATTCAAGAGGTGGCGCGGACCAGGTCCTCGCGGTGGAGGTCCATGAGCTTGGTGAGCGCCTCCCGGTCGCGCTCGCGGATGGCGGCCACGATCTCGGCGTGCACCTCGATGTTGCGGCCGTACATCTCCTCGTGGCCGGGCAGCAGCTCGGCACGGGTCAGCGTGCCGGTGATGATCGCGGCGATCGCCTCGTACATCCCCGCCAGCACCGGGATCCGTGCCGCGCGCGCGACGGCCCGGTGCAGGCGCAGGTTCGCCTCCAGGTAGGCGCGCGCGTCGGCGGCGCCGCGCATCTCCTCGACCGCCCACTCCATGTCGCGCACGTCCGAGGGGCCGGCGCGGTCCAGTGCGACCGAGGTCAGGACGTCCTCGAGGTGCGTGCGCGCCTCGAACAGATCGACGGGATCGGTGCCCGATCCGGAGAACCACAGGTCCAGCGCGCCGAGCCGGACCTGCGGCGGTCGGCTCGCCACGAACACCCCGCCGCCGGGCCCGGGCCTGACGACGACGAGCCCGCGGTCGCGCAGGATGCGCAGCGTCTCGTTCATGACGGTCGGGCTGACGCCGTGGCGCTCCATGAGGTCGGTGCGCCGCCCCAGCGAGGTGCCCACGGGTGTGCGCGCGGCGAGCAGCTCGTCCTCGATGGCGGTGGCCACCTGCTGGGCACGCGAGGTCATGGCGGACAGCGTAGGGCAATCTCTTGAATTCCTGTATGCAGGATTGTTAGCGTGGCCGCCCGGACGTCGACGTCGGAGGGTGAGCCGTGGTGGTTCCCGAGGGCATCATCGATGTCCACACGCATGCGATGGCCGACCGGCTCCCCGACCTCGCCGCGCATCCCGGCGAGTGGCCGTCGGTCGAGCGGTACTCGGAGACGAACGCGCGCATCATGCGGAACGGCGCCGTGTACCGGGAGATCGACGACCGTTGCTGGTCCGCCGCCCGCCGCCTGCGTGACATGGACGCCGAGGGCGTGGCCGCGCAGGTCGTGTCGCCCATCCCCGTGACGCTGTGCCACGAGCAGCCCGCCGACGGCGCCGCGGTGCTCGCCGCGGCGCAGAACGACTTCCTCGCCGACCTCGTCGCGCAGGCCCCCGGCCGGCTGTTCGCGCTCGGTGCCGTGCCGCTGCAGGACCCGCAGCGGGCCGTCGCGGAGCTCCTGCGCTGCGTCGACGAGCTGGGCTTCCTCGGGGTCGAGATCGGCACGCGCGTGGGGGACGTCGAGCTGAACGACCCGGTGCTCGACCCGTTCTTCGACGCCGCCGCCGACCGCGGCGCGTTCGTGCTGGTGCACCCGGTCGACCTCACGCTCGACCCGCGGCTCGCGAAGCTGGGCATCGGGTTCGGACTCGGCATGCCCGTCGAGACCGCCACCGCGGCTGCCGGGCTGCTCACCGGCCGCCCGCGCCGTCCCGGGATGCGGCTGTGCCTGGCCCACGGCGGGGGAGCGCTGCCACAGATCCTGCCGCGGCTCGACCGCGGCATGGTGCTGGCCGGCCGCGGCGACGAACCCGCTCCCAGCGTCCGTGCGCGGGAGCTGTGGTGCGACTCGCTGACCTACGAGTCGGCCAGCCTCGACCTCTCCGTCACCCGTTTCGGGGCCGGGCACGTGCTGCTGGGCACCGACTACCCGTTCACGGCGCGGGAGTCGCCGCCCGGGGCGGTGCTCGACGGCGTCGACGCGTCCCTGGCCGCCGCGATCCGCCGCGACAACGCGCTGCCCCTCCTCGACCGCATCGGAGCGACCGCATGACCGTCATCGACGACAGGACCATCGACGACAGGACGGCCTGCGCTCTCGTCGAGGAGGACCACGAGCACCACCGCTTCCGGGTCCACCGCTCCACCATGACCTCGCCGGACGTGTTCGCGCTCGAGGTCGAGCGCATCTTCGGCCGCTGCTGGCTCTACGTCGGCCACGAGTCGGAGATCCGCGAGCCCGGCGACTACGTCCGCCGTCCGGTCGGCAGCCGCCAGGTGTTCATGGTGCGGTCCAAGGCCGGCGACGTGAAGGTCTTCCACAACACCTGCCCGCACCGCGGTGCGATGGTGTGCCGCAAGGACACCGGCAACGCCAAGGTCTTCCAGTGCTTCTACCATGCGTGGTCGTTCGACACGGAGGGCAAGCTCGTCGGGGTCCCGGACCGCGAGGCCTACGGCGACGGCCTCGACTTCGGCGCTCTCGGGCTGCGTTCGGTGGCGCGCGTGGAGAGCTACCGCGGGTTCGTCTTCGCGTGCTTCGACCCGGGTGTCGTCGGGCTCGTCGAGTACCTGGCGGGGGCAGCGGAGTACCTCGACCTCATCGTCGACGCCACGGGCGACGCCGAGATCATCACGGGCACCAACGCCTACGCCATCGACGCCAACTGGAAGCTGCTGGCGGAGAACAGCGTCGACGGCTACCACGCCGTGCCTACGCACGACACCTACTTCAAGTACCTCACGGCGCTGGGCACGAGCCTGGCCGGCGGTGTCGCCGGCACCGCCACGGCGCTGGGCAACGGGCACGCGGTGCTCGAGTACAGCGCGCCCTGGGGGCGCCCGGTGGCCAAGTGGGAGCCGCTGTTCGGCGAGGACGCGCGCGAGGAGATCAGCCGCATCCGTGCCGACCTCGTCGACCGCTACGGCGAGGACCGGGCCCGGCGGATGGCCGACACCAACCGCAACCTGCTCATCTACCCGAACCTCGTGGTCAACGACATCATGGCGATCACCGTGCGGACGTTCATGCCGACGTCGGCCGACCGCATGGAGGTCACGGCCTGGGAGCTGGCTCCGCGCGACGAGCTGCCGCAGCTGCGCCAGCGCCGGCTCGACAGCTTCCTCACCTTCCTCGGCCCCGGCGGGTTCGCCACGCCCGACGACATCGAGGCCCTCGAGTCGTGCCAGCAGGGGTTCCGCAGCGGCGGCATCGAGTGGAACGACATCTCGCGCGGCATGGCGCGCGAACCCGTGGCCAACGACGAGGAACAGATGCGAGCGTTCTGGCGCCGATGGAACGACGACATCACCGGGGACCCGCGATGACCGCCGTGCTCGGTGACCTGCACACCGTCACCCGTACCGAGGTGGAGGACTTCCTCTACACCGAGGCCGAGCTCCTCGACGACTGGGACCTCGACCGCTGGCTCGCCCTCTTCACCGACGACTGCCGGTACGTCGTCCCCTGCAACGACGCCCCGGACGGCGACCCGTCGCGCGACCTCGTCCTGGTCGACGACAACATGCTGCGACTGGCGTCGCGGGTGGAACGGCTCAACAGCCGCAAGGCCCACCGCGAGTACCCGCACTCGGCCACGAGCCACCAGGTGACGAACGTCCGGCTGCGTCCCGTCGAGAGGGACGAGCTGCCCGTCGTCGCGGAGTTCGTGGTGTGGCGCTTCCGCGGGGAGCGCTCCACGTCCTACGTCGGGCGCTACACCTACCGCCTGCGGAGGGTGGACGGACAGCTGCGGATCCGGTCCAAGCGCGCGGTGCTCATCATGACCTCGCTGCGCCAGGTCGCCGACGTCGCCATCATCCTGTGAGCGCGCCCCTGGCCGGACGCAGCGCGATCGTCACGGGCGGCGCCACCGGCATCGGGCTCGCGATCACGAAGCGCCTGCTCGCCGACGGCGCCGCCGTGCTCGTCGCGGCCCGGGACGACGCCGAGCTGAAGAACGCCCCGTCCGAGGCGTCAGGGTTCGCCGGCGACCTCGCGGCCCCCGGCACCGCCGACGCCCTGCTGGCCGCGGCGGTGGACGTGCTCGGCGGCGTGGACGTGCTCGTCAACAACGCCGGCGGCGGCGTCATCCGGCCCACGCTGGAGCACACCGAGGAGACGCTGCGGGCCACGATCGACAACAACCTCTGGACCACCCTGCGCTGCTGCCTCGCCGTGCTCCCGCACATGGTCGAGCGCGGCGGCGGGCGGATCGTCAACATCGGGGCCGAGTCCGTGCGCAACGGGCTCACCGACCACGCCGTCTACAACGCGGCCAAGGGCGGTGTGCACGCGCTCGCCACGGGGCTCGCGCGCGAGTTCGCCGGCAGCGGCGTGCTGGTCAACACCGTGGCGCCGTCCTACACGCGCACGCCCGAGCTCGGCGCCGCCCTGGACGCCGGGGCGATCCCGCCGCGGCTGGGCGTCGTGCTCGACGACGCCGTGGGTCTCATCCCGATGGGCCGCGGCGCCGAGCCTGACGAGGTGGCCGCCGTGGTCGCGTTCCTGGCCCGGCCGGACGCGTCGTTCGTGACGGGGCAGACGATCAGCGTCAACGGCGGCAGCAGCATGGGCTGAGCCACATCCGGGCCCTGTCCGGGCATGTTCGGGGGCCCGACCCGGTTGCGACGATCATGACGAGCTTGTTCGACCCCATCACGCTGCGTGGGCTCACGGTCCGCAACCGCATCTGGCTCGCGCCGATGTGCCAGTACGCCGTCGAGGCCCGGGACGGCGTCCCCACCGACTGGCACCTCGTCCACCTCGGCGCCCGGGCCACCGGCGGGTTCGGCCTGGTGATCACCGAGGCCAACGCCGTGTCGTCCGAGGGCCGGATCAGCCCCCAGGACGTCGGCATCTGGAACGACGAGCAGCAGGCCGCGTGGTCGCGCATCGTCGGGTTCCTGCACGCGCAGGGCGCCGCGGCCGGCACGCAGCTCGCGCACGCGGGACGCAAGGCGTCGACGTTCTCCCCGTGGCGGGGCGAGGGGACCGTGCCCGCGGCCGAGGGCGGCTGGGACGCGGTCGGGCCGTCGGCCGCGGCCTTCCAGGGGTACGCGGAGCCGCAAGCCCTGTCGGCCGAGGAGATCCGCGGCGTGGTGGACGACTTCGCCGCCGCCGCGCGCCGGGCCGACGCCGCTGGGTTCGACGTCGTCGAGCTGCACGGGGCGCACGGCTACCTGCTGCACCAGTTCCTCTCGCCGCTGGCCAACCACCGCACCGACACCTACGGCGGGTCCTTCGAGAACCGGACGCGGCTGATCGTGGAGGTCGTCGACGCCGTGCGCAGCGCCTGGCCCGCCGACAAGCCCCTGCTGGTGCGCCTCTCGGCCACCGACTGGGTCGAGGGCGGCTGGACCGTCGAGGAGTCGTGCGAGCTGTCGGCCGTCCTGAAGGAGCACGGCGTGGACCTGGTCGACGTCAGCTCCGGCGGCCTCGACGCGCGCCAGGAGATCACCGTCGGGCCCGGCTACCAGGTGCCCTTCTCCCACGACGTCCGCGCGAAGGCGGGCGTGGCCACCGGCGCCGTCGGCCTCATCACCGACCCGGCGCAGGCCCAGCAGATCCTCGACGACGGCGACGCCGACGTGGTGCTGTTCGCCCGCGCGGCCCTGCGGGAGCCGGCCTGGCCGCTGCGCGCCGCGCACGAGCTGGGCATCCCGGCGACGGACGCGCCCTACCCCGTGAACTACACGCGCGGCGCCTGGCGCTGACACCTGCCGAACGCACCCTCACGGTGGTCGTTGCCTGATCGCACCGCCGTGAGGGCGCACTCGCGCTCCCTCACCCCCGTGAGGGGAGTGCCGCTTCGAGGCGCTGATCCGATGATCGACTGGGCGTTGTCGTCGGTCGAACCGCGGAAACCCTCATCTCGCGCCGATCGAGCTCAGCCGACCGGCGTGAACCGGGCCGGCAGCCGCTTGATGCCGTTGATGAAGTTGCCCGCCAGGTACTCCGGCCGGCCCACCGTCAGGTCGGGCAGGCGGCTCAGCAGCTCGCGGAACAGCGCCGTGAGCTGCATGCGGGCCAGGTGGCTGCCCAGGCAGAAGTGCGGGCCCCCGCCGCCGAACCCGACGTGCGGGTTGGGGGAGCGGGTGATGTCGAAGCGCTCGGGATGGTCGAACGCCGTCTCGTCCTGGTTGCCCGAGCGGTAGAACAGCACCACCTTCTCGCCCGCGGCGATCGGCTGCCCGCCCACCACCGCGTCGACGCGGGCCGTGCGGCGGAACGTCAGCACCGGGCTGGCCCAGCGCACGAACTCCTCGGTGGCCGGGCCGATGCGGCCCTCGAAGTCCGCCAGCAGGAGCGCCTTCTGGTCCGGGTGCTCCTGCAGCGCGAGGATCGTGTGGGTCGCTGTCTGGCGCGTGGTGTCGTTGCCCGCCACGCAGAGCAGCACGAAGAAGGACGCGATCTCCTCCTCGGTGAGCGTCGCCCCGTTGATCTCCGCCCGGACCAGCGCGGTGATGAGGTCGTCGCGGGGCTCCGCCCGCCGGGCCTCCACCAGCTCGAACGCCACGGTGTGCAGCGTCATCAGGGCGTCGAGCAGCACGCCCATCGCGTCGCCGTCGCCGACGAACTCGGGGTCGTTCCAGC
Organism: Pseudonocardia sp.; assembly: GCF_025965585.1. Lineage (GTDB taxonomy): Bacteria > Actinomycetota > Actinomycetes > Mycobacteriales > Pseudonocardiaceae > Pseudonocardia. The sequence continues at coordinate 21,956 of NZ_JAOPWR010000547.1, read as the reverse complement.
CGACCATCGCGTTGGCGGCGGCCGCGACCCGGTCGCGGTCGGCGTCGGCGATGCCGATCATCTCCGAGATCGTCCGGACAGGCAGGCGCGCGGAGACCTGTTCCACGAACTCGATCTCGCCGAGCGGGGCGATCGTGTCGACGATGCCCTTGGCCTGCCGGCGGATCTGGCCCTCGATCTTCGCGACGCGCCGCGGCGTGAACACCGAGCTGATCAGCTTGCGCTGCTCGACGTGCCGCGGCGCGTCCATCGCGAGCACGGAGTGTGCCGCCTCCAGGACGTCCTCGGGCACGTCCTCGAGCATGACGCCGCCGAACTCCTGCCCGGACGCGAACACGTCGGCGTTGCGGCTGACGGCCACGATGTCGGCGTTGCGCGTCAGGGCCCAGAAGCCCGGGTCCTCGTCGTTGGGCAGCAGCTCCGTCTCCGCGGGCCGGTGCCAGGAGATCGGACGCTCGCGGCGCAGCTGCGCGAACACGGCGTCGCGCTCGGCGGGGGTCTTCGCCCAGAACGCGAGCGAGGAGATGTCGAGGGGATCGTGGGGCCGGGTCCCGGGCGTGGTCATGGGAGCGGTCACCCCACCACGAGGTCGTCGCGGCCGTCGGCCCTGAGCCGCTCGACGTAGACGGGGAAGAGCTTCTTCGACAGCGGCGCGAGCTGCAGCAGCTTGGTGACGGTGCCGTCGACCTTCACCTTGCCCTTCGCCATCGCGAACGTCAGGTTGACCTTGCCCTGCCAGTAGGCGTTGGCGGTCTCGGTGCTCATCGTCATGGTCGCCTGCGAATCGGGTGCGGCGCCGTCCGCGACCTTGTGCACCTTGTGGCCGGGCAGGTCGATCACCAGGCCGCTGTCGGGCTCGGTGCACTGCATGCGCAGCACCAGACCGGTGGCCTCCAGTCTGGGCGCGAGGTCGGGATCCTCCAGCGCCGTCTCGAAGATGCCGCCGATGTAGCGGTACAGCTCGTCCTCGGATGTGAAACCTGGCACGCGTTCCTCCCGGCGTCGGGTCTTGAAGGTGGGGCGTAACGTAACCTACGTTACGGAAAACGCGAGCCCTCTCAGGAGACGACGATGACCACCACCGCTCCCGTGCCCGTGGAGACGTCCGGTCCGGACGTGCCGTCCCTCGTGGCGGGCCTGCGCGCCACGTTCGCGACGGGCCGGACCCGTGAGGTCGCCTGGCGCCTGGCCCAGCTCGAGGGCCTGGAGCGGATGGTGGCCGAGCGCGAGGACGACTTCGCCGCCGCGCTCGCCGCCGATCTCGGACGCCCGCGCGTCGACGCCTGGCTCGCCGACCTCGCGCCCAGCACGGCCGAGTCGGCGTTCGCCCGCAAGCACCTCAAGCGCTGGATGCGCAGCAAGCGCGCGGGGCTGCCGCTGTCGGTGCAGCCGGGCTCGGCGCGCTATGTCTACGAGCCGCTGGGCACCGTGCTGGTCATCGGCCCGTGGAACTACCCCGTGTACCTGACGCTCGCGCCGCTGGTGGCCGCGCTCGCCGCGGGCAACTGCGCGGTCGTCAAGCCGTCGGAGCACGCGCCCGCCGTCGCCGCGCTGCTGGCCGAGCTGCTGCCGGCCTACCTCGACCCGGACGCCGTCGCCGTCGTCACCGGCGGCCCCGACGAGACCCAGGAGCTGCTCGCGCAGGGCCTGGACCACGCGTTCTTCACCGGCAGCCCCGAGGTCGGTGCGCTGATCATGGCGGCCGCAGCGCCCACGCTGACGCCCGTCACGCTGGAGCTGGGCGGCAAGAGCCCGGTGATCGTCACGGCCGACGCCGACATCGACGTCGCCGCCAAGCGGATCGCCTGGACCAAGCTGATGAACTCCGGCCAGACCTGCATCGCCCCCGACTACGTGCTCGTCGAGGAGGCCGTGCGCGAGCGGCTGGTCGAGGGCATCGCCGCGGCCACCCGTGAGCTCCGCGGCGGCGCGTCCGACGGGCTGCGCATCGTCAACGCCCGGCAGGCCACGCGCATCGCCGGCCTGCTCGACGACCACGGCGGCCGCGTCACGCACGGCGGGCACGTGGACGTCGACGCGGCCGGTGGCCCGACGGGGGAGCCGACGATCGTCGTCGACCCGCGCCCCGACAGCCGCCTCATGCAGGAGGAGATCTTCGGGCCGATCCTGCCCGTCCTGACCATCGAGGACGTCGACACCGCGATCCGCTTCGTCAACGACCGGCCCAAGCCGCTGGCCGTCTACGTGTTCAGCCGCTCGAAGGCGGTGACGCGGAAGGTGACCGAGCAGGTCAGCTCCGGCGGCACGGTGATCAACCACCTGATGTTCCATGTGCTCGTACCACAGCTGCCGTTCGGAGGCGTGGGCCGCAGCGGCATGGGCGCCTACCATGGCCGCTGGGGGTTCGAGACGTTCAGCCACCGCAAGTCGGTGCTGACCAAGCCGACGCGTCCGGACCTCTCCCTGATCTACCCGCCGTACTCCGTCAAGGCCGAGAAGCTGCTGAGGAGATTCTTCTGATCACCCCGGAGCGGTACTTCGAGGCCGCGATGACGATCCTCGGCGAGCGGGGCCAGGCCGGCCTGAAGATCGCTCCGCTCTGCCGGGAGCTCGGCGTCACGAGCGGGTCCTTCTACCACCACTTCGGGTCGTGGGCGGGCTTCGTCGAGGCCATGCTCGCCCACTGGGAGGCCGAGAAGACCCAGACGCTGCTCGCGCTGACCTGGCAGGCCGAGGACCCGTGGGAACGCGTGACGGTGATGAAGAACCTCGCCGTCACGGTGCCGCACGAGGCCGAGGCGGCCATCCGGGCGTGGGGGAAGCTCGACCCGGCCGTCGGGCACGCACAGCAGCGGGTGGACGCGGCGCGGATCGAGGGCCTCCGCGTGGTGGTCGCCGGGGTCGGCGGCGACGACGCCACCGCGCGGCGGCTGTCGCTGATGGGCATCGCGCTGCTGGCGGGCGTGCAGCAGATCCGGGGTCTCGTCGACCGGGAGGAGCTGCTGGGCGTCCTCAACGACTTCGAGCAGGTCATCGCGGCCAACGTCCCCACCACGGCCGGGGCCGCGCGCCGTTCCTGATCGCCCTCCGGCGCTCCGCGGTCTGATCGCCTCCGGCGCTCCGCAGTCTGATCGCCTCCGGCGAAAATCATTTGCGTAATGAGTGAACACTCATCTAGTTTCCCGGCATGGTCACCAGGGAACGTCGTGCAGCGCGGATGGCGCCCGACGACCGCCGGGCGGCCATCATCGACGCCACCCTGCCACTCGTGCTCGAGCACGGCTCGGGAGTCAGCACGCGGTTGATCGCCGAGGCCGCGGACGTCGCCGAGGGCACCATCTACCGCGTCTTCCCGGACAAGGACGCGCTCATGTGCGCGGTCACGGAGAAGGCCTTCGACCCGGAGCCGACGCTGGCGCAGCTGGCGGCGATCGACCGGCAGCTGCCGCTGCGCGACCGGCTCGTCGCGGCCGCCGTCGTGATGCAGCACCGGCTGGTCGGGGCGTTCGTCCTCATCGACGCCCTGGGTCTGACCGGCCCGCCTCCGGGGCGCCAGGAGGCTCGGAGGGTCATGAACGACGCCTTCCACGCCGCGCTCGTGGACGTCGTGGGCCCCGACGAGCCCGCGCTGACCGTGCCCGCCGGGGAGCTGGTCCACGTCCTGCGCCTGCTGGTCTTCTCCGGCTCCCACCCGCGCATCTCCGACGGGCGCCTGCTCGACGCCGAGCAGATCGTCACGATCCTGCTCGACGGCGTGCTGGCCCGGCCCGGCTGCCGGCACCACCACGCCATGACCGAGGACGCAGCATGCTGATCCGACTCCTGCGCACCCACCTGCGCCCTTACGCCCGGCAGCTGTGGCTCGTCGTCGTCCTCCAGACGGTGGGCACGATGGCGGCGCTCTACCTGCCGAGCCTGAACGCCGACATCATCGACCAGGGAATCGCCAAGGGGGACACGCCCTACATCCTCGGGGCGGGCGGGTGGATGCTGCTCGTGACGCTGGTGCAGATCGTCTGCTCCATCGCCGCGGTCTGGTACGGCGCCCGCACCGCCATGAGCTTCGGCCGTGACGTCCGCGCCGCCGTGTTCCACCGGGTCGGCGGGTTCTCCGCCCGCGAGGTCAACCGCTTCGGCGCGCCGTCGCTGATCACCCGCAACACGAACGACGTCCAGCAGGTCCAGATGCTCGTGCTGATGTCCTGCACGATGCTCGTCTCGGCGCCGATCATGTGTGTCGGTGGCGTGATCATGGCGCTGCGCGAGGACGTCGGCCTGTCCTGGCTGATGGTGGTCAGCGTGCCGGTGCTGATCGTCGCGATCGGCCTCGTGATCATCCGGATGGTGCCCAAGTTCCGCCTCATGCAGGTCCGGATCGACGCGGTCAACCGGGTGCTGCGCGAGCAGATCACCGGCATCCGCGTGGTGCGCGCGTTCGTCCGGGAGCCCGTCGAGACCGCGCGGTTCGGCATGGCCAACAGCGAGGTCACCGACGTCGCCATGCGCGCGGGCCGCCTGCAGGCGCTGATCTTCCCGATCGTCACGCTCGTGCTCAACGTCTCCAGTGTGGCGGTGCTGTGGTTCGGCGCCGCCCGCATCGACGCCGGCGAGATGCAGGTCGGGTCGCTCACCGCGTTCCTGGCCTACCTGCTGCAGATCCTCATGGCGGTCATGATGGCCACGTTCATGGCGATCATGATCCCGCGCGCGGCGGTGTGCGCCGACCGCATCACGGAGGTGCTCGACACCGAGTCCTCGGTCGCGCCCCCGGAGCGCCCGGTCCGGTCGCTGCGCACGGGGGGTGAGCTGGTGTTCGACCGCGCAGGCTTCCGGTACCCGGGTGCGTCCGCGCCGGTGCTGAGCGACGTCACGCTGACGGCACTGCCCGGGCGCACCACCGCGATCGTCGGCAGCACCGGCGCCGGCAAGACCACGCTGGTCTCGATGGTGCCGCGGCTCTTCGACGTCACCGCGGGCTCGGTGTCGGTGGACGGCGTCGATGTCCGGGAGATGGATCCCGAGGACCTGTGGAGCCGCATCGGCCTCGTGCCGCAGCGGCCGTACCTGTTCTCCGGCACGGTCGCCAGCAACCTGCGCTACGGCAACCCCGACGCGACGGACGACGATCTCTGGGAGGCGCTGCGCATCGCCCAGGGCGAGGAGTTCGTCCGCGCGATGGAGGGCGGGCTGGAGGCGCCGATCGCCCAGGGGGGCACCGACGTCTCCGGCGGCCAGCGCCAGCGGCTCGCGATCGCCCGGGCGCTGGTGCGCAGACCCGAGATCTACCTGTTCGACGACTCGTTCTCCGCGCTCGACCTCGCCACCGACGCCCGCCTGCGGGCGGCGCTCAAACCGGTCACGGCGAACGCGACGGTGGTGATCGTTGCGCAGCGCGTGTCGACCATCCAGGACGCCGACCAGATCGTGGTCCTCGAGGACGGCGCGGTGGTCGGCATCGGCCGCCACGACGAGCTGCTCCGAGCGTGCCCGACCTACGTCGAGATAGTCGAGTCCCAGCTCAGCGCGGAGGTCGCGGCATGAGCCCCACCTACGCACTTCTTCCCGCGGAGGCGGCGTGAGTACCGAGACGAGCGCGCCGGCGAGTGCCCCGGCGGACGCCAAGCCGCGTCAGGACGAGGACACCGTCAAGGCCGCCCGCGGTATGGCGGCCCAGCGCCGCGGCGGCGGCCCGCCGTGGGCGGGTGCGGGGGCACCCGCGGAGAAGGCGTCGAACTTCGGGCCGTCGGCGAAGCGGCTGGCCGCGAGGCTCTCCCCGGAGCGGCTCGGTGTGATCGCCGTGCTGGTCCTGGGCGTGATCAGCGTGGCGCTCAACGTGCTAGGCCCGAAGATCCTCGGCGCCGGCACCGACCTGATCTTCGCGGGTGTCATCGGCAAGCAGCTCCCGGCCGGTGTCACGGCGGAGCAGGCGGCGGCGAGCGCGCGGGCCGGGGGCAACGACGCGATCGCCAACATCATCACCGCGCAGCACGTCATCCCCGGTGTGGGCATCGACTTCACCGCGCTGGGGAAGGTGCTGCTCGGCGTCATCGCGATCTACCTCGGGTCGGCCGTGTTCGGCTACCTGCAGGGCTACCTGCTCAACGGCATCGTGCAGCGCACCGTGTTCGAGCTGCGCCGCGAGGTCGAGGACAAGATCAACCGGCTGCCGCTGAACTACTTCGACCGCCAGCAGCGCGGCGAGGTGCTCAGCCGTGTCACGAACGACATCGACAACGTGCAGACGAGCCTGCAGCAGACGATGAGCCAGCTGCTCACCTCGCTGCTGACGATCGTCGGCGTGCTGGTGATGATGCTGATCGTCTCGCCGCTGCTGTCGATCATCGCGCTGCTCACCATCCCCGCGTCGCTGTGGCTGACGAAGGCCATCGCGAAACGCTCGCAGAAGCAGTTCGTGGCGCAGTGGCGCCACACCGGCGAGCTCAACGGCCTGATCGAGGAGGCGTTCACCGGGCACGAGCTGGTGCGGGTGTTCGGCCGGACGAAGGAGGTGGAGCAGGGCTTCGAGAAGCGCAACGGCGATCTGTTCGGCGCGAGCTTCAAGGCCCAGTTCATCTCCGGGATCATCATGCCGTCGATGATGTTCATCGGGAACCTGAACTACGTGCTCGTCGCCGTGATCGGCGGCTTCCGTGTGGCGTCGGGCGCGATGAGCCTCGGCGACGTGCAGGCGTTCATCCAGTACTCGCGCCAGTTCACCCAGCCGCTGACGCAGGCCGCGTCGATGGCCAACCTGCTGCAGTCCGGGGTGGCCTCGGCCGAGCGGGTGTTCGAGCTGCTCGACGCCGAGGAGCAGCGCCCCGACCCGGTCCCACCCCAGGTGCGCACCGAGCGCCGCGGGCGCGTGGCCTTCGAGAACGTCAGCTTCCGGTACCTCCCCGAGACCCCGCTCATCGACGACCTGTCGCTGGTCGCGGAGCCCGGGCAGACCGTCGCGATCGTCGGGCCGACCGGCGCGGGCAAGACCACGCTGGTGAACCTCATCCTGCGGTTCTACGAGCTCGACGGCGGCCGCATCACCCTCGACGGTGTGGACACGGCCGCGATGACCCGGCAGGACCTGCGCTCGGGCATCGGCATGGTCCTGCAGGACACGTGGCTCTTCGGCGGCACCATCCGCGACAACATCGCCTACGGCAACCCGGACGCCACGCCTGCGCAGCTGCTGGACGCGGCGAGGGCCACCTACGTCGACAGGTTCGTGCGCAGCCTCCCCGACGGCTACGACACGGTGATCGACGAGGAGGGCTCCAACGTCTCGGCGGGGGAGAAGCAGCTGATCACGATCGCGCGGGCGTTCCTCGCCGACCCGTCGCTGCTCATCCTCGACGAGGCCACCAGCTCCGTCGACACCCGCACCGAGGTGCTGGTGCAGCGGGCCATGGCGGCGCTGCGCAGCGACCGTACGAGCTTCGTGATCGCCCACCGCCTCTCCACGATCCGCGACGCCGACCTCATCCTCGTGATGGAGTCGGGCAGCATCGTGGAGCAGGGCACCCACGAGCAGCTGCTCGAGGCCCGCGGCGCCTACTACCGGCTCTACAACGCGCAGTTCGCCGGCGCGGTGTCGGGCACGGAGTGAGCCGGGCCCGGCCGGGGATCCGGCCGGGCCGCTCCCTCAGGCCTGCTCCGACGTGGCCATCTCGGGCTTGCGTCCGAGCAGGCGCTGCCACCAGGACGCGGTGGCCGCGGTCTCGTCGGCGGGTGCGGCGGCCGCGGCGCGCTCGGCGTCGACGAAGCCCTCCACCGGGGCCCACGGCTGCCCGTCGCGGGCGCGGGACAGGAACGCCGACGCGGCGGCGAGGCCGGCGCGCACGCCCTCCTCGGAGGGGGTGCACGTCAGCGCGTGGCCGATGCCGAGCTCGGCGGCGGCGGCCGTGTCGGTGCCGAGGCCGACGAACGCGAACTCCCACGCGTAGTCGCGATGCTGGGCGCCGACGAGGTCCGCGATCGCGTCACGGCTCCAGCGGGTGCCCGCGGTGCCGGCACCCACGACGAGGACGAGGACCCGCGAGGGGCGCTCCTCCTCGGGCATCGTCGACAGCGCCGCGCCGAGGTCGGTGATCAGCACGCCGAGGTCGTCGCGCACGGCGGCCGTGCCGCGGGACCGCAGCGCCGGCACGGTGACGTCGGCGACGGGGCGCAGCGCGGGCATGGTCGCGCCCGTGGGCACGACGGTCGCGAGCACGTCGGTGCTCTGCTGGTCGGCGGTGTCCTGCTGGTTGGCGCTGTCCTGCTGGTCGGCCCTGTCCTGCTGGTCGGAGAGCATGCCCGCCAGGCCCGCGCGCAGTGCGGCGCGAACCGGACGGGTGGCTCGGGAACGGTCGGCGAGGATGGCGATGGCGGTACGCCCCGGCTTGGTCACCGCGCCAGGATCCCGTACGCCCCGCGACGCTGATCGGCCACCCCGGGTAACTGCATCGGTCCAGCTCAGGCGCGCTCGCTCACGCGTAGAGGCCCGCGTGCTCGGCGCGGAGCTTGTACTTCAGGACCTTGCCGCCGACCGTCTCCGGCAGTGCGTCCGCCACCACGATGCGCTTGGGCGTCTCGAAGCCGGCCAGTCGCTCGCGGCAGTAGGCCAGTACGTCCGCCTCCACGGGGACGGCGCCCGGCTGCGGCACCACCACCGCCGTGACGGCCTCGCCCCAGCGCTCGTGCGGCAGGCCCACCACAGCGGCGCGCGCCACGTCGGGATGGGTCATGAGCACGGCCTCCACGCGCATGCTGGAGACGTTCTCGCCGCCGGACTTCACGATGTCCTTGTAGCGGTCCACCATGATCCGCAGGCCGTCCTCGTCGACAGCCCCGGGGGGAATCTCGACGCTGTCGCCCGAGTGGAACCAGCCGCCACGGAACGCCTCGGCGGTGGCCTCGGGGTTGCGGTAGTAGCCGGCCGTCATGATCGGGGAGCGGTAGACGGCCTCACCGGGCTCGCCGCGCACGGGCTCGCCGGTCTCGTCCACCACCTCGGAGGAGAGCAGCGGGCTGGGCATGCCGACGTAGTTGACGGCCGGGGCCGTGCGGCGGTGCAGGTCGGGCCACTTCGTGGGCCAGAACCGGTGGCAGGCGATGGCCTCGGTCTGGCCGAAGATCCCGAAGGTGACCAGGTCGCCGCAGTGCTTGACGAGCTCGTCGAGCGTCGCCGGGGCCAGGGCGCCCCAGCCGTAGACCAGCACCTCCAGCGCGGAGACGTCCAGCTCGGGGTGCTCGTCGAGCTCGGCGACGAGACCGGTGACGAACTGCGGGGACCCGGCCCAGACGGCCGTGGCGCGCTCCGCGGCCAGCGCCTGCACGACCGGCCCGGGAGCCGGGCGGCGGCCGACGATCAGCGACCCGCCGGCCAGGAACGCCGAGAACGTGAAGATCTGGTCGGTGACGTGGTAGATCAGGGGGAGGAACACCGCGAGCCGCAGGTCGCACTCGTGGCGCAGCCCGCGCGTCAGGGACAGCGCGAAGTTCAGCGCCGCGAGGTGGGTGGAGGAGTGCGAGACCATCACGCCCTTGGGGAGTGACGTGGTGCCCGAGGTGAACAGCAGCTCCCAGATGTCGTCGCCATGGATCTCGACGTCCGGCTCCGTGGCGGGCTCCTCCGCGATCAGGCCGCCGAACGACGGGCTGCCCGCCACCGGGCCGCCGCCGATCGTGATCGTGGCGCCCACGGCCAGATCGGTGGCGTCGAAGGCGTGCTGGGCGCGCGGCCACAGCTCGGCGTCGACGATCGCGAACCGGGGCTCGGTGAGCTCGATCAGGTGCGTGACGACGTCGGTGGCGAGGTTCGGGTTGAGCGGGACCGCGACCATGCCGGCCTTCGCCACGCCGATCTTGGTGAGGTACGCCTCGACGGAGTTCTCACAGAACAGCAGCACGCGGTCGCCCGGGGCGAGGCCTGCGGCGGCGAGCGCGTGGGCGACGCGGTTGGCCGTCTCGTCGGCCTCCCGGTAGGTGACGCGCGCGAACGCCTCCTCGCCGTACGCGCCCTCCCACCCGGTGATCGCGACCTGGTCGGGGTAGCTCCAGGTCAGCCGCTCGAAGACGTCCCCGACGGACGTGCGCTCGAAGCGGTGCACCGCCCGGCGGCCGCGCAGGGTCGTGACGTCGATGTCGGCCTTCGCAGCAGGGTTCATGAGGTCCAGCATGGCGTGATCGCGGTCACGACTTCAAGGGGTAGTCACCAGCGGTTCACTCGCGGGCGCGACGCCCAGGCACGCGTGCGCCATGTCGTCGAGCAGTTCGGCGAGCCGTTCGGGGGCCAGACCGCTCCGGAAGAACAGCGTGGACTGCACGGCGCCGACGGAGGCGTGGACGGCCAGTCGCAGCTCGCCGTCGGCGAGGTCGCGGCGCAGCGGGCTGAGCACGTGCACCCAGTCCTCGATGTAGTGGCGTTGGCGCCTGCGCAGCCTGCGTCGCTCGTCCTCGGGCAGGTTGTGGATCTCCCGGTGGTAGACGGCGAGGATGCTGCGGTCCTCGATCGCGACCCGGATGTGATCCCGGACCAGCGCGGAGAGCGCCGCGTGCTCGTCGCCTGCGGACGCGAGGATCTCCTCGGCGCCGGCCTGCAGACGGTCCATCACCTGGTCGAGCAGGGCGACGAGGACAGCGTCCTTGCTGTCGAAATGGCGGTAGATGCCCGAGCCCACGATGCCGGCCTCGGCGCCGATGTCGGCCATGCCCACGGTGTGGAACCCGCGGCGCGCGGCGAGCTCGGCCGCGGCGGTGAGGATCCGCTCGCGGCGTTCGGGGTCGCGGCGCCTGCGCGCACCTGCGGTGGCCATCTGGCCATCATGGCAGCGCGGCGCTATGGTCGCCACAAGTGAACCGACAATCACTTGTCTGGAGTCAGGGTGGACTTCCTCGAGAGCGATGAGTACCGCGACCTCCGTTCCGCGGTGGGGGCGATCGCCGCCGGCTTCGGCGGTGGGTACTACGCCGAGCACGCCCGCGCCCGCGAGCCCATGACGGAGCTGTGGACCGCACTCGGCGACGGCGGGTACATCGGCGTCAACATCGGCGAGGAGTACGGCGGTGGTGGCGGCGGGCTCGTCGAGCTGGCCCTCGTGTGCGAGGAGATCGCCGCGCAGGGCACGCCGATCCTGCTGCTGCTGGTCACGGCGGCCATCTCGGCCGAGGTGATCGAGGAGTTCGGCTCCGAGGAGCTGCGCAAGGAGTGGCTGCCGGGGTTGGCGAGCGGCGACAAGAAGGTCGTCTTCGCGATCACCGAGCCGGACGCAGGCTCCAACACCCACCAGATCTCCACCACCGCCACCCGCTCCGGCGAGGAGTGGGTGCTCAACGGCACCAAGTACTACATCTCCGGCGTCGACGAGGCCGACGCGCTGCTCGTCGTCGCCCGCAGCGGCAGAGACGCCTCGGGCAAGGCCCTGATGTCGCTGTTCGTGGTACCCACCGACTCGCCGGGACTGGTCCGCACCCCGTTGCCGGTCGACGTGATGGTGCCGGAGCGGCAGTTCACCCTGCACTTCGACGACCTCCGGCTGCCGGCGTCGGCCCTGGTGGGCGACGAGGGCGCAGGCTTCCGCCAGGTGTTCCACGGCCTCAACCCGGAGCGCATCACCGGTGCCGCGATGTGCGTCGGCATCGCCCGGTACGCGCTGGAGCGCGCCGCCGCGTACGCGACCGACCGGAAGGTCTGGGACACGGCCATCGGCGCGCACCAGGGCGTCTCGCACCCTCTGGCCAAGGCCAAGATCGAGACCGAGCTGGCCGCGCTGATGACCCAGAAGGCGGCCTGGCTGCACGATCAGGGGCTGCCGGCCGGTGAGGCGTCCAACATGGCCAAGTACGCGGCGGCCGAGGCGGCCATCGCCGCGTGCGACGCCGCCATGCAGACCCACGGCGGCAACGGCGTCGCGAGCGAGTACGGCCTCCTGCCGTACTGGGGGCTGGCGCGGCTGCTGCGCATCGCGCCGGTGAACCGCGAGATGATCCTCAACTTCGTGGCCCAGCACACGCTGGGCCTCCCGCGGTCCTACTAGGAGCGGCACTCATGGACCTCGACGAGAACCTCATCCAGCGGATCAACGTCGGCGACATGCTGACGCGCACCGCCGCGCTGCGGCCCACACAGCTCGCGCTGGTGGACCGTGGCGTCGACGGGGAGCGGCGCTGGACCTACGCGGAGCTCAACGCGTGGGTCAACCGGCTGGCCCACGGTCTCGCCGGTCGCGGCTACGCGCGCGGCGCCGCGCTGGGGCTGGCGTCGGCCAACAGCGCGGAGTTCCTGGCCGTCTACTTCGCGTGCGCCAAGCTCGGCGTCGTCTGCGTGCCGATGAACCTGGGGTGGCGGCCCGACGAGGTCGCCTACGTCCTCGGGCACTCGCAGGCGCGCGGCATCGTGGTGGAGTCCCAGCTGGTCGGGGCGATGACCGAGGGCATCACCAAGGTCTCCGACGTCGTCGACGTGGTGGTCGCGCCCGGCACCGGCGCGGAGTACGCCGCGTCCCCGGAGGACCGCCGCTGGTCCACACTGGACGACCTGCTGGCCGAGGACACCTCGGAGCCGGAGGTCGTCGTCGAGGACGCCGACGGGCTGAGCTACCTCTACACGTCGGGCACCACGTCGTTCCCGAAGGGCGTGGTCGGCAGCCACAAGGCGATCTACCTCGGCTCGATGTCCGGCGCGCTGGAGGCGGGCTGGAACGCCGGCGACCGGTTCGTCGCGATGATGCCGATGTTCCACACCGCGCAGCTCAACGCGTTCTGCACGCCCGCGGTGCTGGTGGGCGCCACGATCCACGTGCACCGCGGCTTCGACCCCGCCGCGTTCCTCGACGCGATCGAGCGCGAGCGGATCACGCAGGTGTTCGGCCTGCCGATGATGTTCCGGGCGGCGCTGGAGCACCCCTCGTTCGCGGGGCGGGACCTGTCGTCGCTGAAGCGCGCGGTCTACGCGATGGCCCCGATGCCGGACGCCCTGATCCGTGCCTGCCTCGAGGGCTTCGGCTGCGACTTCGCTCTGCTGTTCGGGCAGACCGAGATGAGCCCGGTGACCACGCTGTTCCGCCCGGAGCACCAGCTCACCCACATCGGCGCGGTCGGCACGCCGATCACCGGCGTCCAGGTCGGGATCATGGGTCCAGAGGGTGAGCTGCTGCCCCAGGGCGAGCAGGGCGAGATCGTCTACCGCGGCCCGTCGACGATGAACGGCTACCTGCGCAACCCCGAGGCCACCGGCGAGGCGTTCGCGCACGGCTGGTTCCACTCGGGCGACGTCGGCCGCTTCGACGCCGACGGCGTGCTGTGGTTCGCCGACCGGTACAAGGACGTGATCAAGACCGGCGGCGAGAACGTCGCGTCCATCGAGGTGGAGAAGGCGGTCTACGCCGCCGACCCCCGCGTGGCCGAGGTCGTGGTGGTCGGGCTGCCGCACGAGCGGTGGAGCGAGGCGATCACCGCGGTGGTGGTCCCGAAACCGGGCGAGACGATCGACGAGGCCGAGCTGCTGGTGGCACTCAAGCAGCGGCTCGACGGCTACAAGGTGCCCAAGTCGGTGATCGTGACGAGCGGGCTCCCGAAGACGTCTACCGGCAAGATCCAGAAGAACGTGGTGCGCGACGCCCACACCTCCCACTACCGGAGCAGCTGAATGCCCGTCCTGAAGTCCCTGCTGGACACCTCGTCGGAGACGTACGCGTCGTACCGGAAGGCCCAGCTCGCGGTGCTCGACCAGATGCAGGAGCAGCTGGACCTGGCCGTCGCGGGCGGTGGTGAGCGGTACATGAAGCGCCACCGTGACCGCGGCAAGCTGCCGGCCCGGGAGCGTCTGGAGCTGCTGCTCGACCCGGACAGCCCGTTCCTCGAGCTCTCCCCGATGGCCGCGTGGGGCACCGAGTTCACGGTGGGGGCCAGCGAGATCACCGGCATCGGGGTGGTGTCCGGCGTCGAGTGCGTGATCATCACCCACGACCCGACCGTGCGCGGTGGGTCGATGAACCCCTACTCGCTGCGCAAGACGCTGCGGGCGCTGGAGATCGCGCGGGTCAACCGGCTGCCGGTGATCAACCTCGTCGAGTCGGGCGGGGCGGACCTGCCCACCCAGGCCGACCTGTTCGTCCCGGCGGGGCGGATCTTCCACGAGCTCACCGAGCTGTCGTCGATGGCCATCCCGACCGTCGCGCTGGTGTTCGGCAACTCCACGGCGGGCGGCGCGTACGTGCCGGGCATGTGCGACTACGCGGTGCTCGTCGACAAGGGCGCCAAGGTGTTCCTCGGCGGCCCGCCGCTGGTCAAGATGGCCACCGGTGAGGACGCCGACGACGAGTCGCTCGGCGGTGCGGAGATGCACAGCCGGGTCTCGGGCCTGTCGGACTACTTCGCCGTCGACGAGCACGACGCCATCCGCATCGGCCGCGAGATCATGACGCGCATCAACTGGCACAAGCTCGGGCCCGCGCCGTCGCGGAACCCCGCCCCGCCGCGCTACGACCCGGACGAGATCCTCGGCATCGTCCCGGCCGACACCAAGGTGCCGTTCGATCCGCGCGAGATCCTCGCCCGCACCGTCGACGGCTCGGACTTCGACGAGTACAAGCCGCTCTACGGCACGTCGCTCGTCACGGGCTGGGCGCGGATCCACGGCTATCCGGTGGGGATCCTCGCCAACCACCGCGGCGTGCTGTTCAGCGAGGAGGCCAAGAAGGCCACCGAGTTCATCCTGCTGGCCAACCAGACCGACACTCCGCTGATCTTCCTGCAGAACACCACCGGCTACATGGTCGGCACGGCCTACGAGCAGGGCGGGATCATCAAGGACGGCGCCAAGATGATCAACGCCGTCACCAACAGCCAGGTGCCGCACCTGACGGTCAACATGGCCAGCTCGTTCGGCGCCGGCAACTACGGCATGTCCGGACGCGCCTACGACCCACGGTTGATGTTCGCCTGGCCGGGGGCCAAGCTCGCGGTCATGGGAGCAGCGCAGCTCGCCGGCGTCATGTCGATCGTGGGGAAGGCCTCGGCCGCCTCGCAGGGCAAGCCGTTCGACGACGCCGCCGATGCGAAGCGGACCGCGGCGATCGAGGCGCAGATCGAGGCCGAGTCGCACTCGTTCTACGTCACCGCCCGGCTCTACGACGACGGGATCATCGATCCCCGTGACACCCGCACCGTGCTGGGGCTCTCGCTCTCGGCCGTCCACTCGAACACCGTCGCCGGCCGTCGTGGCTTCGGCGTCTTCCGGATGTGAGCGGCATGATCCAGAAGCTTCTGATCGCCAACCGCGGCGAGATCGCCGCCCGCGTCATGCGCACCGCCCACGCGCTGGGCATCTCGACGGTCGCCGTGTTCTCCGACCCGGACGCCGACGCCCCGTTCGTCGCGCTCGCGGACGAGGCCGTGCGGCTGCCCGGGTCCGCCCCCGGCGACACCTACCTGCGTGGGGACCTCGTCCTCGCCGCGGCGAAGGCCACCGGGGCCGACGCGATCCACCCCGGCTACGGCTTCCTCTCGGAGAACGCCGGCTTCGCGCGCGAGTGCGCCACCGCCGGTGTCACGTTCGTCGGGCCGCCGCCGGAGGCCATCGCGTCGATGGGCTCCAAAGTGGAGGCCAAGGCGCTGATGGAGGCGGCCGGGGTGCCCGTGCTGCCGGGCGCCACGATCACCGACAGCACGGACCTCGCCGCGGTCGCCGCCGCGATCGGCTTCCCGGTGCTGGTCAAGGCCGCGTTCGGCGGCGGCGGGCGCGGCATGCGTGTCGTCCACACGCCCGACGAGCTCACCGACGCCGTCGACGGGGCGCGGCGCGAGGCCGCGTCCGCGTTCGGCGACGGCACGGTGTTCCTGGAGCGGTTCGTCGTCGACCCGCGTCACGTCGAGGTGCAGATCGTCGGCGACACCCACGGCACCGTCGTGCACCTGTTCGAGCGCGAGTGCTCCATCCAGCGTCGCTACCAGAAGATCGTCGAGGAGGCGCCGTCCCCGGCCGTCGACGACGCACTGCGCGCGGAGCTGGGCGCGGCGGCCGTCGCGGCGGGCAAGGCGCTGGGCTACACGGGCGTCGGCACCGTCGAGTTCGTGCTGGACGCGAAGGGCGCGTTCCACTTCCTCGAGGTCAACACCCGGCTGCAGGTCGAGCACCCGGTCACCGAGCTGGTCACCGGGCTCGATCTCGTGGAGGTGCAGCTGCGGGTGGCCGAGGGCGATCCGCTGCCCGAATCCGTCACCGGCGCCCGCATCGACGGGCACGCCATCGAGGTCCGGCTCTACGCCGAGGACGTCCCCGCGGGGTTCCTGCCCGCCACCGGCACGCTGCACCGCTGCCGCATCGCGCCCTCGTCGGGCATCCGCGTCGACACCGGCGTCGTCGACGGGTCGGTGGTCGGCACGGCCTACGACCCGATGCTGGCCAAGGTCATCGCCCACGGCCCCACCCGCGCCGACGCCGCCCGCAGGCTCGCCCGCGCGTTGCAGGACGCGCAGCTGCACGGCGTCACGACGAACCGGGACCTGCTGGTCGGGATTCTCCGCGAGGAGGAGTTCCTCGCGGGCGGCACCGACACCGGGTACCTGACCAGGCACGATCCGGCCACGCTGGCGGCGACGCCGTCCGTGGCGACGCACGCGGCGGCCGCCGCGCTCGCCACGCAGGCCGGCAACCGCGACGGGGCGCGCGTGCTGGGCACGCTGCCCTCGGGCTGGCGCAACGTGGCCTCCGCCCTGCAGCGCGTGAGCTACACGGTGGGGGAGGAGACCCTCGAGGTCGGCTACCGGCTCTCGCGGGACGGCCTGCGCGTCACGGTCGACGGTGAACCGCTCGACGCGCGGCTGCTGTCGGCGGCTCCGGACGCCGTCGCGCTGGAGGTCGGCGGGGTCCGCCGCGCCTACGCCGTGCACCGGGTCGGCGGCGTCGCGTACGTCGACGGGCCCGACGGCTCCTCGGCGCTGGCGGAGGTGCCCCGGTTCGCCGACCCCAACGCCGTCGCGCACGCGGGGTCGCTGCTCGCCCCGATGCCCGGTGGGGTGGTGCGGGTGCTCGCCGAGCCCGGCGCCGCCGTCACCGCGGGACAGCCGCTCGTCGTCCTGGAGGCGATGAAGATGGAGCACACCGTGGTGGCTCCCGTGGACGGCACGGTCACGGAGCTGCACGTGGCTCCGGGCGATCAGGTGGACACCGGCCAGGTGCTCGCGGTCGTCGACGACGGGAGCGGCTCATGAACATCGCGAACCTGCTGCGCCGCGCGGCAGCCGACCATGCCGGGCAGGTCGCCCTGCGCCTGGACGACGAGGAGATCGGCTACGGCCACTTCACGGAGATCGGCGGCCGGTTCGCCGCGTACCTGCACGCCGAGGGCATGGCGCCGGGTGACCGGGTCGGGTTCTTCCTGCCCAACACCCTCGAGTACCTCACGGGTCTGCTCGGCGTCTGGCAGGCGGGCGGGGTGGGGGTGCCGCTGAACTACATGTTTCCCGAGGCCGCCCTGCGCTTCGCGATCACCGACTCGGGGGTCACCCACCTCGTGGTGCTGCCCGGGGACGTCGCCCGGCTGGAGTCGCTGCTCGCCGGGGCGCCCGTCCGGCTGCTCACCACCGGCGCGGGCGGCGGGTTCGCCGAGGCCGTGGCCGCACACGAGCCCGTGCACACCGTCGTGCCGCGGCTCGACCGCGACGACGCACTGATCATGTACACGTCCGGCTCCACCGGTGTGCCCAAGGGCGTGCGGCAGACCCACCGCAACATCACCGCCCAGGTCGACGGGGTGGTCGACCTCTACGAGATCACCTCCGCCGACCACGTGCTCAAC
Organism: Pseudonocardia sp.; assembly: GCF_025965585.1. Classification (GTDB taxonomy): domain Bacteria; phylum Actinomycetota; class Actinomycetes; order Mycobacteriales; family Pseudonocardiaceae; genus Pseudonocardia. The sequence goes on along the minus strand of NZ_JAOPWR010000547.1, from coordinate 4,221 downwards.
TGCATGCCGCTGTTCCACGTCGGCGGGCTGCAGCTCGCGAGCCTGCCGGTACTGCTGCGCGGCGGGCAGATCACGTTCATGGCGAGGTGGGACCCGCTGGTCTGGATCGACCTGGCCCGGCGGCTGCGCCCCACCTACGGTGGGCTCATCGCCACGATGATGATCGACGTCGGCAACCGCACGGTCGGCGCGCCCGTCGTGCTCGACTCGTTCCGCATCTGCATGTTCGGCGGCTCGCGCACCCCGACCGCGTCGATCGACCGGCTGGCCGCGGGCACGGGTATCGAGGGCGTCGAGATCTACGGGCAGACCGAGCAGAGCGGGCTCGTCGTCTCCTACGCGGCCGGCGACACGCGACGGCCCGACTCGATGGGCCGTCCACTGGAGCAGGTGGTGCGCACCAGGCTGGTCTCGCCGACGACCGCCACCGACGTCAAGGAGGACGGTGAGGTGGGCGAGCTGTGGGTGCAGGGCGATGCCGTCACCCCCGGCTACTGGAACCTGCCGGAGCTGATCGAGGAGAAGTGGTCCGACGGCTGGTTCCGCACCGGCGACCTCATGTCCCGCGATGCGGACGGATACCTCTACTACGTCGACCGCATCGACGACATGATCATCTCGGGTGGGGAGAACATCTTCCCGCAGATGGTCGAGGAGCACCTGGCCGACTGCCCGGACCTGGCCGAGGTCGCGGTGATCGGCACGCCGCACGAGCGGTGGGTGGAGCAGGTCACGGCGGTGGTCGTGCCCAGCCGCGAGGGCGTCACGGTCGAGGAGATCGCCGCGTACTGCGCCACCGACCCGAACCTGCGGGGTATGCACCGGCCCCGCCGCATCGAGATCGTCGACGCGCTGCCGCGCACCGGCAGCGGCAAGCTCAACCGGCCCGAGCTGCGGAGGATGTTCCCGTGACGGACGTCGTCCGATACGAGGTCGAGAACGGCGTGGCCTGGCTGACGATCGACCGTCCCGAGGCCCGCAACGCGCTGAACCGGGCCGTGCGGGAGGGCCTGCTCGCCGGGATGCAGCGGTTCGGCGCCGACGACGACGCGCGCGTGCTGGTGCTGACCGGCGCGGGCGAGAAGGCGTTCTGCGCGGGCGGAGACCTCAAGGAGATGGCCGCGGACGCCCTGACGGTGCCGCCGCCGGACTTCGTGCCGCAGCCGGGCCGCACCGTCGACGTCTCGAAGCCCACGATCGCCGCGGTGAACGGCGCCGCGCTGGCCGGCGGGTTCCTGCTCACGCAGCAGTGCGACCTCGTGGTGGCCGCCGAGCACGCGGCGTTCGGCGTGAGCGAGGTCAAGGTCGGCCGCGGCGCCCCGTGGGCTGCCCCGCTGTCGTGGCTGGTGCCGCCGCGGGTCGCGCTGCAGATGCTGCTCACCGGTGACCCGCTGACGGCCCGCCGCGCGCACGAGGTGGGGCTCGTCAACGACGTCGTGCCCACGTGCGAGCTGCGCGACCACGTCCAGAGCCTGGCCGAGCGGATCGCGGCCAACGCACCGCTGTCGGTGCGGGCGGCCAAGGCCACGGCGTACCTCTCGGCGGAGCACCCGCTGAGCGAGGCCTACCGCTTGGCCGAGGAGATCTGGGAACCGGTGTACCTCTCCGAGGACGCCCAGGAGGGGCCGCGTGCCTTCCGCGAGAAGCGCGCACCCGTGTGGAAGGGACGATAGCGATGCCGGTGTCCATGGACGCGCTGGCCGACGACCTGGCCGCGGAGTCGGCGGTCCTGCGGGGCCTGCTCGCCCCGCTGTCGGAGGACGACTGGCGCCGCGCCACGCCGGCGGCCGGCTGGGCGATCGGCGACCAGGTGTCGCACCTCGCGGCGTTCGACGACGTGGCCGTGCAGTCGGCCACCGATCCCGACGCCTTCCGTGCCGAGCTGGAGAAGATCGTCGCCGCCGGCGGGGTGAGCCCGGACGCGATCGCCGAGCAGCACCGCGGCAAGTCCGGCGCGGAGCTGCTCGCCTGGTTCGACGACGCCCGGGCCCGGCTGATCGCGTCGTTCCGGCCGCTGGACCCGTCGCTGCGCGTGCCGTGGTTCGGCCCGGCCATGAGCGCGGCGTCGTCGCTGACCGCCCGGATCATGGAGACGTGGGCGCACGGGCAGGACGTGGCCGACACCGTCGGCGTTCAGCGCGAGCCCACCGACCGGCTGCGCCACGTGGCCCACATCGGCATCGGCGCGCGGGCCTACAGCTACCTGGTGAACGGCCGTGAGGTGAGCACGTCGCCCGTCCGCGTCGAGCTCGACGCCCCCAGCGGCGCCCGCTGGACGTGGGGGCCGGAGGGGGCCGAGGACCAGATCAGCGGGCCGGCCCTGGACTTCTGCCTGGCGGTCACCCAGCGCCGGCACCGCGAGGACACCGCGCTGGTGATCACCGGCCCGGTCGCGACGGAGTGGATGACGTTCGCGCAGGCGTTCGCGGGGGACGCCGGCACCGGACGCAAGGCGGGGGAGTTCGCATGACGAGACCGGTGATCATCGGCAACTGCTCGGGTTTCTACGGCGACCGCATCAAGGCCGCGCGCGAGATGGTGGACGGCGGGCCGATCGACGTCCTGTGCGGCGACTACCTCGCCGAGCTCACGATGCTCATCCTCGCGAAGGCGCAGGCCAAGGACCCGGCCACCGGATATGCGAAGACGTTCCTCACGCAGGTCGAGGACGTGCTCGGCACCTGCCTGGAGCGCGGGATCAAGATCGTGTCCAACGCGGGCGGGCTGAACGCCGCCGGGCTGGCAGCGGCGATCCGCGAGGTCGCCGCGACGCTGGGGCTCGACGCGAAGGTCGCCCACGTCGAGGGCGACGACCTGCGCGGCTCCCTCGACGCGATCACCCCCGCCGTGAGCGGGAAGCCCGTGTCGGCCAACGCCTACCTCGGCGGCTGGGGCATCGCGGAGGCGCTCGGCGCGGGCGCGGACGTGGTCGTCACCGGCCGGGTCACCGACGCCTCGCTCGTCGTCGGGCCCGCGGCGTGGTGGCACGGCTGGGCGACCGACGACTGGAACGCGCTGGCCGGCGCCGTCGCGGCCGGGCACGTCATCGAGTGCGGCCCCCAGGCCACGGGCGGCAACTACGCGTTCCTCGACGAGATCACCAACCGCCGCTACCCGGGCTTCCCGATCGCGGAGGTCGCGGCCGACGGCTCGTCGGTCATCACGAAGCACCCCGGAACGGGCGGGCTCGTCTCCGTCGGCACGGTCACCGCGCAGCTGCTCTACGAGATCGCCGAGCCCGCCTACCTGGGCCCGGACGTCACCACGCACTTCGACACGCTCGCTGTGACCCAGGAGGCCCAGCACCGCGTCGCGATCACCGGGACCCACGGCAGTCCGCCGCCGGAGACGCTCAAGGTGGCGCTCAACGACGTCGGCGGCTTCCGCAACACCATGACGCTCGTGCTCACCGGCCTCGACATCGAGGCCAAGGCCGCCCACGCCGAGTCGCTGCTGTTCGAGGTGCTCGGTGGCCGTGACCGGTTCGCCGAGGTCGACACCCGGCTGCTGCGCTTCGACCGTCCCGACGCCGCGTCCAACGCCGAGGCCACCGCGCACCTGCGCGTCACGGTCAAGGACCCGGACCCGCGCAAGGTCGGCCGCGCCTTCTCCAACGCCACGATGGAGCTGGCGCTGGGCGGCTACGCGGGCTTCCACACCACCACCCCGCCCTCGGCCGAGTCGGCGTTCGGCGTCTACCGGCCCGCGGCGGTGCCGCGCACGGCGGTGACGCAGACGGTGGTCCTGCCCGACGGGGAGCGCCGCGCCATCGCTGACCCGCCCCTGTGCTCTGCCCACCCGGACGCATCACCGCCCACCACCGCTGGCTCTTCCCACCCGGGCGCACAAGTGCGTCTCGGGGTGCCGAGCGAAGGGCCGACGCAGCGGGTGCCGCTGGGGCGGCTGTGCGGCGCGCGGTCGGGCGACAAGGGCGGCAACGCCAACGTCGGCCTCTGGACGCGCGACGACGACTCCTACGCCTGGCTGCAGGAGCACCTCACCGTCGACCGGCTCCGGGAGCTGCTCGGGCCGGAGGCCGCCGTCCTGCGGATCGAGCGGTTCGCGCTGCCCAACCTGCGCGCGCTGAACGTCGTGGTGCACGGGCTGCTCGGCGACGGCGTCGCGTCGTCGACCCGGCCCGACCCGCAGGCCAAGGGGCTGGGGGAGTACCTGCGCAGCCGGCTGGTCGACGTGCCGGCCGCGCTGGTCGGCCCTTGACGC
>NZ_JAOPWR010000522.1 GCF_025965585.1 Pseudonocardia sp. | reverse complement strand
CATGACCACCGTCTCGGTGCGTTTCCGGCCGGATATGGCCGTTCTCGCGCCGAGGTGGTGATCATGCCCCGGGCCGTGCGGCCGGCGTCAGTAGCCGAGGGCCTTGCGGATCTCCTCCTCGACCGCGGAGGTGGCGACGAACAGCAGCTCGTCGCCTGGCTCCAGCGCATCGTCGGCCTGGGGGACGATCACGCGCCCGCCCCGCAGGACGACGACCAGCGCGGAGTCGACGGGCAGGGTGAGCGAGCGCACCGGCTTGCCGGCGAGCGGGGTGTCGGCGGGCAGTGTGACCTCCACGAGGTTGGCCTGCCCCTGCCGGAACGTCATCAGGCGCACGAGGTCGCCGACGGCCACGGCCTCCTCGACCAGCGCGGCGAGCAGTCGCGGCGTGGACACCGCGACGTCGACGCCCCAGTTCTCGCCGAACAGCCACTCGTTGCGGGGGTCGTTGACGCGCGCGACCACGCGGCGCACCGCGAACTCCGTCTTGGCCAGCAGTGAGACGACGAGGTTGACCTTGTCGTCGCCCGTGGCCGCGATGACGACGTCGCAGCTCTCCAGCCCGGCCTCCTCCAGCGAGGCCAGCTCGCAGGCGTCGGCGTGGACCCACTCGGCCTGCTCCACCGACTCGGGCTCGATGTGGGACAGGTCCCGCTCGATGAGCATCACCTGGTGCTTGTTCTCCAGCAGCTCCAGCGCGATGGAACGCCCGACGGCGCCCGCACCCGCGATCGCGACCCGCATGCTGATCAGCCCTCCTGCGGCGGGGCCGCGGCCGCGCTCGTGACGTCGCTGACGGTGCCGGACACGGCGGCGACGTAGACGGTGTCCTCGGCCTGCACGGCCGTGTCCGGCTTGGGCAGCAGTCCCGTACCGAACCGCACGATGAACGCCACACGGCTCCCAGTGGCGGCCTCGAGCTCCTTCACCGGGCGTCCCACCCATTCCTGGTGCACCGGGAGCGGCAGGATCGCGACGGTGCCGGTGGGCTCGCGCCACGCCGACGCTACGCCGTCGGGCAGCAGCATCCGCATCAGCCGGTCGGTGCTCCACGGCACGGTGGCGACGGTCGGGATGCCGAGCCGCTCGTAGACGGCGGCGCGCTTGGCGTCGTAGATGCGGGCCACCACGAGCTCGACGCCGAACGACTCACGCGCCACGCGGGCGGAGATGATGTTCGAGTTGTCACCGCTCGAGACAGCGGCGAACGCCTGCGCCCTCTCGACACCGGCGTTGATCAGGACGTCGCGGTGGAAACCCTGCCCGACCACCTGCTTGCCCTTGAAGTCCGGGCTGAGCCTGCGGAAGGCCTGGGGATCCTTGTCGATCACGGCCACCTCGTGGCCGAGCCGCTCCAGGCCTGCGGCCAGCGACGAGCCGACCCGCCCGCACCCCATGATGACGACGTACACGCTGGTCCTCCCTCGCGTTGCGCGCACGTTATCGCAGCGCCGGGCGCACGACTTGCGCCGCACCGCTTACGCTTCCGCCGTGTCCAAGCTCGGCGTCGCCGTGAAGCGAGTCATCGTCGGGCGGCCGCAGCGCAGCGACCGTCTGTCCCACAACCTCCTCCCCAAGCGCATCGCGCTGCCCGTGTTCGCCTCCGACGCGATGTCGTCCGTCGCCTACGCGCCCGAGGAGATCTTCCTGACCCTGTCGCTCGGCGGGGTGGCGTTCTACTCGCTGGCGCCGTGGATCGGCCTCGCCGTCGTGGTGGTGCTCCTGACGGTGGTCACGAGCTACCGGCAGAACGTGCATGCGTACCCGTCGGGCGGCGGCGACTACGAGGTGGCCACGGTCAACCTCGGGCGCAACGCCGGGCTGACGGTCGCGAGCGCGCTGCTCGTGGACTACACGCTGACGGTCGCGGTGTCGATCTCGGCGGCGGCGGCCAACATCGGGGCGCTGATCCCGTTCGTCGCGGATCACAAGGTGATCTTCGCGGTGGTGGCCATCGGGTTGCTGACCGCCGTCAACCTTCGCGGCATCCGCGAGTCGGGTGCGGCGTTCGCGATCCCGGTCTACGCGTTCATGCTCGGCATCGTCACGATGATCATCTGGGGTTTCACGCGGATCCTCCTCCTGGGCGACCACGTGCAGGCGGCCAGCGCGAACCTGGACCTCATCGCGCAGGGCAACGCGTTCACGGGCCTTGCGCTGGTGCTGCTCGTGCTGCGCTCGTTCACCCAGGGCGCCGCGGCGCTCACCGGCGTCGAGGCCATCAGCAACGGCGTGCCGGCGTTCCGGAAGCCGAAGTCGCGCAACGCCGCCACGACACTGCTGCTGCTCGGCGTGGTCTCGGTGAGCATGTTCATGGGGCTCATCGCGCTGGCCCAGCTCACCGGCGCGAAGATCGCTGAGGACCCGGCGACGCAGTTCATCAACGCCCCGGCCGGTTACGTCCAGCAGACGATGGTGGCCCAGCTCGCCGACGCGGTGTTCTCGAGCTTCCGGCCCGGGTTCTTCTTCGTCGTCGTGATGACGGCGCTGATCCTGGCGCTGGCCGCCAACACCGCGTTCAACGGCTTCCCGGTGCTCGGCTCGATCCTCGCCCAGGACCGCTACCTGCCCCGCCAGCTGCACACCCGCGGCGACCGGCTGGCGTTCTCCAACGGCATCCTGATCCTGGCCGGCTTCGCGATCATCCTGGTCATCGGCTTCCAGGCGGAGGTCACGCGGCTCATCCCGCTCTACACGGTGGGCGTGTTCGTGTCGTTCACGCTCAGCCAGACGGGCATGGTGCTGCACTGGAGACGGCTGCTGCGCACCGAGACCGATCGCGCCGCCCGCCGCCGGATGCGCCGCGCGCAGTCCATCAACGGCTTCGGTGCGGCCATGACCGGCGTGGTCCTCATCACGGTGCTCATCACCAAGTTCACGCTCGGCGCGTGGATCGCCATCGCCGCGATGGCCGGGTTCTTCGTGCTGATGAAGGCCATCCAGAAGCACTACGACCGGGTCACGGCGGAGCTGGTCGCGGGCGACGTCGACGGGGTGCTGCCCTCGCGCAACCACGCGATCGTGCTGGTCTCCACGCTGCACAAGCCCGCGCTGCGCGCGATCGCCTACGCGCGGGCGACGCGTCCCGACGTGCTGGAGGGGCTCACCGTCAACGTCGACGAGGCCGACACCAAGAGGCTGATGCGCGACTGGGAGCAGCGCAAGCTCCCACTGCCGCTGAAGGTCGTCGAGTCGCCCTACCGCGAGATCACCAAGCCGGTGCTCGACTACGTCAAGCGGATCCGCACGTCCAACCCGCGCGACGTCGTCACCGTGTTCATCCCGGAGTACGTCGTGGGCCACTGGTGGGAGCAGGTCCTGCACAACCAGAGCGCTCTGCGGCTCAAGGGCCGCCTGCTGTTCCAGCCGGGCGTGATGGTGACGAGCGTGCCGTGGCAGCTCGCGTCGTCGGAACGGGTGAAGGCGCGCCGCCCGGAGACCCCGCCCGGGTCCACCCGCCGCGGCTACGAGTTCGGCCCCGGCGACGACAACCGGCCCGCGGCCCCGTCGCCGTCGGCGGAGCCGGCCGAGCCTGCCAAGCTGCCCAAGTGACACGCACCCCCACGCTCGACTGGACCGACCGCGTCCTCGAGGTCGACGTCGGCCCGATCGCCCACGGCGGGCACTGCGTGGCCCGCCACGAGGGCCGCGTGGTGTTCGTCCGGCACGCGCTGCCCGGCGAGCGCGTACGCGTCGTCGTCGACGAGGACCCGGGCGGCTCGTTCTGCCGCGCCGACGCCGTCGCGGTGCTCGCCGCCTCGCCGGACCGCGTGCCCGCACCCTGCAGCTGGGCCCGCGCGGGCGGGTGCGGCGGCTGCGACCTGCAGCACGTCGACCCGGCCGCGCAGCGCTCGCTCAAGGCCGACGTACTGGCCGAGCAGCTGCAGCGGCTCGCGGGCATCACGCTGCGCGTGCCCGTCGAGGAGCTGCCCGGCGGGGCCCTGGGCTGGCGACGTCGCGTCCGGCTCGCCGTCGACGAGGCCGGGCGGGCCGGCCTGCGCGCCCACCGCAGCCACGACGTCCTGCCGATCGCCGACTGCCCGCTCGCACCCGCCGGCGCGCTGCCCCCGGTGCTCGCCCACGACTTCGAGCCCGGCGGCGAGGTCGAAGTGGCCTCCGACGTCGACGACGTCGTCCACGTCGACGCCCCGGGCGCCCACGGGGGCGGCTTCCCGGAGGACGGTCCCATCGTGCAGCGGGCGGCAGGCCGCGAGTGGCGGCTGTCGTCCGGGGTGTTCTGGCAGGTCCACCCGGCGCTGCCGGACACCCTCGCGTCCGTCGTGGGGGAGTGGGCCGCCGCGCCGTCCGGTGGCGTGGCCTGGGACCTCTACGGCGGCGTGGGGCTGTTCGCGTCCGTGCTGGCCGACCAGGTCGGACCCGAGGGTGGCGTCACGGTCGTCGAGTCGTCGCGGCAGGCCGTGGCCGACGGGCGGGCGGCGCTGGCCGACCGGCCGCAGATCGGCTGGCGGGTGGGGAAGGTCGAGCGACTGATCGTCCCGCGTGGAGCGCAGGGGGAATGCGGATCGGCACTGCTCGACGGGCGGCCCGACGTCATCGTCGCCGACCCGCCGCGCAAGGGCCTGGGCCGCGAGCTGGTGGACGCGCTGTGCGCCCGCGCTCCGGAACGCGTCGTCCACGTGGCGTGCGACCCGGCGGCACTGGCCCGCGACGTCGCCCTGTTCGCCGCGCGCGGGTACCGGCTGGAGAAGCTACGGGCGTTCGACGCCTTCCCGATGACCCATCACTTCGAGTGCGTGGCACTGCTGGTGCGCGACGAGTGACGCAGGTTGCTGCGCACCCGGGGTGCAGTGGGCGATGATCGGGGGCGTGGACAGCTCCGAGGACCTCGCGTCCCACCTCCGGGGGTGGGACCCCCAGCCCGTCGACACCACGGGAACCGTCGAGCCGTGGCCGGCCGAGGCGTTCGCCGGGCTGCTCGACCAGCCCTCCCCGGTGAAGGGCACGGGTGACCCGCTGCCCCCGATGTGGCACTGGTTCCACCTGCTCGCGCACCCCGGGCAGTCCGCGCTCGGCGACGACGGGCACCCCGCCCGCGGCGCGTTCCTGCCGCCGCTGCCCGATCGGCGCCGCATGTTCGCGGGCGGCCGCCTGCAGGTGCGCGAGCCGCTGCGCGTCGGGGACGAGGTGGCGCGCCGGTCGTCGCTGGTCACGGCCACCCCCAAGACGGGCCGCAGCGGGTCGATGGTGTTCGTGACCGAGCGCCACGAGTACCGCCGCGCGGGCATGCTCGCGCTCGTCGAGGAGCAGGACTACGCCTACCGCAGCCAGCCCGCGGGCGAGGCGCGCGGACTGGCCACGGAGCTGCAGACGGCCGCGGAGCCCGGGCCCGTGGCGCCCGACGCCTGGCGTGCCCGGCTCGACCCGGACTCCCGGATGCTGTTCCGCTTCAGCGCGCTGACCTACAACACCCACCGCATCCACTACGACCACCCGTACGTCACGGGCGTCGAGGGGTACCCGGGGCTGGTGGTGCACGGCCCCCTGCTCGCGCTGCTGCTGCTGGAGCTGCCCCGCCGGTTCGCGCCGGGGCGGCAGGTGGCGGGCTTCTCCTACCGGCTGCGCAGCCCCGCGTTCGCCGGCGTGCCGATCGTGGCCGACGGTGACGCGCGCGGTGAGCTGACCGCCGGGGTGCCCGGTCAGCCCCCGTCGGTGACGGGCACGGTGGCGTTCTTCGGCTGACGGGGTCCGGTCAGGCCTGCGCGGCCGGGGCCCCCTCCACCCGGCTCACCAGCCAGGGAAACGCGTCGGAGAAGCTGGTGGAGGCGACCTGCCAGGTGTGTCCGCCCGGGGTGGTGTGCTGGGTGCAGGTGATCCCGTCCGTGGTCATCGCCGCGCACAGCTGGGCGGCTTCCTGGGTCTGGTTGCTGCCCTGCGACCCGGGGTCGGCCTGGCCGCCGAACCCGGTGCCGGCCGTGCGATGGTGCGCGTAGGCGCCGGGCGGGCCGCCAGGATGCCCGCCGTACCGGCCCTGCCCCGGACCGGTGGTGGAGTTCTCGAACCATCCGGCGGTGTCCGTGTAGCGGGCGTGCCCCGTCAGCACCGTCAGCGGGTCGAACCTGGCCCACGCCGCCGCGTTGCCCCCGTAGAGCTGGGCGATCGTCTGGGCCTTCCCGCCGACGGCGGGCCCGAGGTCGCCGGCGATGTCCTCGAACGTGCCGAACAGCTCCGGGTGCATCACCACGAGGTCGGCGGCACACGTCCCGCCCATCGACCACCCGACGATGCCCCAGTTCGCGGGCGCCGCGGACGCATGGAACCGGGAGATCACGTACGGCCGCACGTCGCCGGTGAGGTGGTCGGCGGAGTTGCCGCGCGGCCCGTCGACGCACTGCGTGTCGTTGTTGAACGCGCCACCGGCGTCGACGAACACCATGATCGGAGCGGAGCCGCCGTGGGCCGCCGCCCAGGAGTGGACGACCGACATCGCGTCGCCGGTGCGGATCCAGTCCGCCGGCGTGTTGAACTCGCCGCCGATCATCATCAGCGCCGGCAGCGCCGGGTGCTTCGTGGTGCCCGTGAACCAGGTGGGCGGCAGGTAGACGTACTCCTCGCGGTGGGTGAAGCCGCTCGCGGTCGATGGGATGTTCACCCCCACCAGCGCGCCGGTTGCCGGCCGCGCCGGCGCGGTCGTCATGGCGGCGAGCTGGGCGTCGGTGACCTGGTCGGGGAGCGGGCCCGCCGTGACGGCCCCCCATGCCTCCTGGACGGTGGGGAAGTAGCCGACCCACTGGTTGAGGTTCGAGGCGACGCACAGCAGCGCCAGCGGGACGGCGAGCACCGACAGCGCGCGCCGCCACCAGCGCGAGCCCCGCCAGCCGACGACGACGACCACCACGGCCGCGGCGGTCAGCCCGGTCCAGATCCAGAGCGCGACCGGCGCGGGGTCGTTCGTGAGGCCGTCGGCCGAGACCTCGTAACGGATCGCGAGGGCCACCCCGGCCCCTACGAGGGCGGCCAGCGGGAGCCAGAGCAGGTACCACCCCCGCGTGCTCCGGAGGACCACCACGAGCAGGACGACCGCGGCCACGATCTCGAGCGTGAGGGGGAGCCAGCCGGTCAGCAATGACAGGCCGCCGCGCGTGTAGTTCACGGTTCCACACTGCCAAAGCGGCCCGGCCCGGCGGCGGGGATGAACCTGTGAACAGATGTGAAAACGTGCGACCCGGCGCTCGCGTTCGAGAGCTCGTCGTCCGCACGTCAGAGGCCCGCGCCTCCTCGGCCGGGCCCGCTCGCGTCGACCGGTGCAGCACCCGCCACCATGTACGGGTGACAGCTACGACCGCCTCGGCAGCCACGCACCATGCCGTCCAGCACTCGATCTCCCAGCGGATCGCCGACGAGCTCGGCGTCCGGCCCCACCAGGTGACGGCGGCCGTCGACCTGCTCGACGGCGGCTCGACCGTCCCGTTCATCGCCCGGTACCGCAAGGAGGCCACCGGCACCCTCGACGACGCGCAGCTGCGCA
>NZ_JAOPWR010000521.1 GCF_025965585.1 Pseudonocardia sp. | reverse complement strand
GGCCGCGCTGCCGCGGGCCGGACCGGTGCCACCGCGACCCGCGGCGACACGATCGGGTGCGGGGTGGCCGGGCGCGGGGTGGCCGGGCGACCCGACCGGCGCGGGGTCGGGATCACCGTGGTGCGCTCCCCGTCGGCGGCGGTGGCGGCCGCCGCCGCGGCGCGAAGGGCGTCGATGTCCTCGACGAGCGCGGTGCCGTCGGGGTCCGGGGTGGTGACCACCGGACGCGGGGCGCGGCCCAGCTTGACCTTGGCGCGCTCGAGCAGCACCGTCTCGTCGTCGGCGAACGGGATCGGCGCGGGCGTCGCGGCGGCCAGGGCGGCGGCTGCGCCACCGCGGCGGCGCAGCACCAGCCCGACGGCCGAGGCCAGCAGCCCCCAGCCGAGGACGGCGAGCGGGGCGTTCCCCAGCGGGTAGCCGGCCTTGGCGACCGGGGCGGGCGCGGCCCCGGACTGCTCACCGGGCTTCGCCGGCGCCAGCACACCGGGGCGCGCGGGCGGGGTCACGTCGAGTGGGGCGGCGGCCGGGGCACGCACCGGGTCGTCGACGACCACGACCTGCGGGCCCTTGACGCCGTCGAGCACGACGAGCGTCATGACGTCGCGGTTCCGCAGCGTCACCGAGCCGGTCGTCGTCACGGTGCCGCTGGTCATCGTCAGCGGCACGGTGCCGGGGACGAGCTCGGCGTATCCGGTGACCAGGCCGTAGGAGATGTTCTTGGCCAGCGGCCCCGCCCCGGCGGCAGCGAGGGTCAGGCCGGGCGCCTTCTGCGCCGCGTCGACCAGCCGGACGATGCCGCGGATGTCCGGGCCGGGCACGGCCGGGTCGGGCACGAGCTGGCCCCTGATCGACGTGGCACCGGCGCCGCCGCCGGGGCCGGCGAACAGCATCAGCGTGTAGGCCGCACCCGGGTCGAGCGCCACGGCCTGCGTGACGGCGGTGGGCTTCGCTGGATCCTGCGGGCCGACGCCCAGCGTCGCGACACCGGCGGGGACGGCCTGGTAGCGGCCCACGTCGCCGTACGGGCCGACCTCGATCGGGGCGACCGCGGTGCCGTCGACCCCGGCGAGGCGCACCCGCAGCGGGGCGGAGCCGGGCACCAGGTCGAGCACCCGCAGGGCGGCGGGACGGCCGGCGGCCGGGGGCTTCGCGGCTGCGGTGAGCAGCCCGGAAGGCGCGGCCGGCGGGAACGTCACGAGCACGCCCGCGGGGCCGGCCGTCACGCTCTGCGGGGTGAACGCACCCTCCTGGGCCTTGTAGTAGGCGACGAGCCGGTCGGCGCGGGTGCCGGTGGCGGTGAACCGGATCTGGCGGCGCGGGCGGCCCGCGGCGTCCTCACCGGGCACCTGCGGCAGATCGGCGACGAGCACCTCGTCGGTCGTGGCGACGTCGGAGAGGGTGGCGAGCACCCGGGCGTCGACGTCGCCGCTGCGCAGCAGGGCCAGCGCGGCCTTCTCGCCGTTCGCACCGAGGCGGTCGGCCAGAGCGGCGCCGACGGTGGCCCGCTCGGGCTCGGCGGCCGGGGCCGCCGCGTTCGGGTCGATGCGGCGGATCTCGACGCGGGAGGCGCCGGACCCGAAGGTCGCGACGGGCTGTGAGCCGGTCATGGCGCCGTGGACCTGCGCGAACGACGCGGGGAACTGGCGGACTGCGTCGGTGGCGATGACGTAGTCGTAGTCGCGCCAGCCGTGCGGGTTGAGCGCCTGGACGGCGGGGTCGGTGTCGAGCTTGTAGAACCAGCCGACGTCGTTGCGCTTCCACCCGGCGGTGACGAGGTCGCTCCAGAAGGCGTCGTCGACGATCAGCCGCTGGTCGTGGGAGACGTTGCCGAGCACCCACTGCTTCGCCTCGCGCAAGGGGGCGTCCTGGTCGGCGGTGGTGAGGAAGGTCAGTGTGTCGTTCCAGCGCGGCTCGGCGACGACGCCGGCCCCGGCCACCGCGACGAGCAGCGCGGCGGCGGCGATCTTCACGACCGGCACGCCGGCGCGGATCCGGCGGACGGCCTCCTCGGAGACCGCGGCGATCAGCAGCGCGGCCAGCGGCAGCACCACGATGACGTACGGGATGGGCAGGTAGCCGCCGCGCAGCAGCATCGCCGCGAGCAGCAGGTAGCCGAAGGCGACCGGGCGCAGCCCCTTCACCGCGAGGGCGACGAGCGCGGCGACGAGCCCCGCCGCGAGCAGCACGCTGTCGAGCGAGAGCCAGCCGAGCAGCGTCTGCTGGTTGGGCGAGCCGGGCGTGGCCACGCTCCCGCCGGAGGTGCGGGAGAACAGCTGGAACGCGATGCCGTCCACCAGGCTGACGTGGCCCTTGCCGGGCAGCAGCTCCGAGCGCACGGCGGCCGCGAGCAGGTAGGCCGAGATCAGCAGGCCGAACAACGCGCCGGCGACGGCCATCGCGTAGCGACGGGTGCCGGTGTTGCCGCGCTGCCAGCCGAGCCAGGCGATCACCGGCAGCATCAGCAGCGCGGTCTCCTTGGTGAGCACTGCGACGGCGAAGCACACGGCCCCGCCCATGTAGGCGAGCAGCCGGCGGCGCGGGGTGCAGAAGCAGACGGCGGCGGCGAGCACCCAGACCGTCGAGAGGTTGTCGAGGTAGACGGTGCGCTCGTACTGCACGGCCAGCGGCGAGAGCGCCAGCAGCGCGACGGCGGCACCGGCGGCGATCCGGCCGTAGCCCAGGCGCCGCACCAGCACCCACAGCAGCGCGGCGGCGATCACGGCCGCGAGGACCATGAACCGGCGCCCGGCGGCCACCGCGTCGGTGACGGGGCCGAACTTCTCCGCGAGGGCGAGCCAGCCGGCGATCTGCAGCCAGCCGAGCGGGGGGTGGTCGTACCAGTAGGTGTAGTGGGTCAGCTCGCCCAGGTGCAGCATCGCGTAGGCCTGGGCCATGTACGTGCCCTCGTCGTCGATGCGCTGCGGGGCGCCGACGAGGTTCACCAGGCGCATCACCGCCACCACGACCAGCAGGGGCAGGAGCACCGCGGCCGTCATGAGGCGCGAGCGGAGGGTGGGGCGGGGCGCGGTGTCCATCGGAAGACCCTTCGTGGCGGTGGCTCGGTGCTGGCATCCATGCTGGTCGGAGCGCTGCCGCCGGGTAATCCACGCGAGGCCAGGTTCGGGCCGCAGCCGGGTAAGAGCGATGTCACCGCCCGGCAACCCTCGGCGCGAGCCCCTCCCGCCGGGGCGGGGCGCCGACGGCCACAGCCGGACCGAAACGGACCAGGCGGACGGGCCGGCCCGAGACGACCGAGACGACGATCAGCGCGCAGTGGCTCCGGCCGGCACCGGAACCCGGTGCGCCCCGCCCGCGTCCTCACGATCAGCGCGCAACCCGTCCGGCCGGCACCGGAACCACTGCACCCTCGATCCCGGACGCGGGCCGGACGCCGGCGACCCGTCCGTGATCACCGATTCGGGACCGGCAGCCGGACGGCGTGCGGTTCGTCGAACGACGATCACCGGCAGCGACCAGCACGAGCAGGCGACGGCTCGGCCCCCGCTCCGGACGACAGGAGCGGGGGCCGTGGGCCAGGGCGGTCTGAGGGGCGGGCCTACTGCGCGGCGGCTGGCTTGCGGTGGACGCCGGCGTGCTCGGTCTTCTCCCAGCCGACCTGCCCGCGGGCCTCGCGCACCACGGCGCGGATCGAGGAGAAGCTCAGCAGCACCTGGTACGGGAACGCGCCGAGGATGAGCTTGGCGTAGTCGCGGAGCCGGATCTTCACTCCGAACGAGCGGCCGAACTCCTCCAGCCCCGCTGCCTCGACGGCCATGCTGATCACCGTGGGCACGAGCGGCACGAAGCTCAGCAGCGTGACGGTCAGCGGCACCTTGACCACGAACATCGTCACCAGCGAGATCGGGATCATCACGCCGGAGTAGGCCTGCAGGAACGGCATCCAGAGCGTGTAGCGGGCGAGCATGCGCTGCTTGCGGGTCGGCAGCTCCTTCCACAGGCCCTTGCGCAGCACCTGCAGGAAGCCCTGGCACCAGCGGGTGCGCTGCTTGACCAGGCTCTTGATCGTGTCGGGCGTCTCCTCGCGGGTGACGACCTCGGGGTCGTAGGCGACCGCCACCTCGTGGCCCGCCGAGCTGAGCCGCACGCCCAGCTCGCAGTCCTCGGCGAGGCACTCGGCGTCCCAGCCGCCGAAGTCGCGCAGAACCTCGGCCCGGGCGAAGACGGTGTTGCCCCCGAGCGGGATGAACTTCTGCTCCGAATGGAAGTGCAGACGCGAGCGGAACCAGAAGTAGTACTCGAGGCAGTTGCGCAGCGACCACCACGTGGTCTGGATGTTCATCAGCTGCACGCCCGACTGGACGACGCTGGCACCGGTCTCCTCGAACCGTCCCTCCACGAGCTTGAGCAGGCCCGGGTGCACCTCGTCCTCGGCGTCGAAGACCCCGATGATCTCGCCGCGGCAGCGCGGCAGCGCGGTGTTGAGGCCCTTGGGCTTGTTCTTCGGCACCGAGTAGTCGATGACGACCTGGACGAGCTCCGGGTGCCGGCGGGCGGCGGCGTGGGCGACGGCGAGCGTCTCCGGGTCGTCGTGCCCGATGATCACGATGATCTCGAACGCCTCGTGGTCCTGCTCGGCCAGCGCGTCGATAGTGTCACCGAGCACCTCCTGCTCGTGCCGGGCCGGCAGCAGCAGCGAGAACGTGTGCGTCCGGCGGGCGGGCTTCTTCGTGAAGCCGGTGCCCTTGAGCGAGTCCGGGGTGCGCCAGGCGTGCAGCATCCACCAGGTCGTGGTGCCCGCGACGCCGGCGAGCGGCACCGACAGCGCCAGCATGACGACCGACAGAACCAGCGTCAGCGTGCCGCTCTGCGGCAGCGCCGGGGCCGCCGGGGCGACGACGGCCTTGCGGTCCTCGCGCACCGGGTCGGCGCCCGCGGCCTGCACGCCGTCGGCCCGCGGGAGCAGGCCGCCGGAGAGTCCCTTCACGTCCTCGGCGGGGGCGTGCGGCGCGTCCGGGACGGCGGGCAGCGCGCCGGCCGCAGGCGGGCGGGCGGTGCTGCCGGCGTCGTGGAACGTGGCGACGAACGCCGGGCCGAGCAGCACGAGCAGCGGGATGACGATCATCGCGACGCGCGGCAGGATGCGCCTGCGC
>NZ_JAOPWR010000501.1 GCF_025965585.1 Pseudonocardia sp. | reverse complement strand
TGCCGCCGATCAAGCCGCAGCTCGAGGCCACGAAGGGGCTCCCGGAGCGGGCCGCGGTCCGACGCAGGCAGGAGCGCGTGGAGCGGCTGATGCCCACGCTGCCCTACGCCGCGCAGCAGGCCATCCGTGAGAGCCAGAGCGCCCAGCCGGCGATGGCGGGCGCACCCACCCAGGTGATGGGCGCGGCCCCCTACGGCCGCCCGAACCCGACGGCCCAGCAGCCGACGGTGCAGCAGCCCACCGTGCAGCAGCCCCCGCAGGGTCCGCCCCCCGTCCCGCAGGACTTCACGCGCAGCCCCGGGCAGGGCTACGGCCCCCAGGCCGACGGCTTCGACGAGTACGACGCCGGCTACGGCGGCGGATCGTCCTCGGGCCCTTCGTCCCGCCCCGGCAACCAGTCTCCGCCCTCCGGCCCCGGCCGGCACCGGCCCCAGCGCTAGAGGACGACGATGACCGCTCCCATCACGCGGGCGCTGACCCCGGTCGGCAAGCTCTTCGGCCTCGGCGCCGAGGTCGTGCGGACGATCTTCAAGCCTCCGTTCCAGCTCGCCGAGTACATCGAGCAGACGTGGTTCGTCACGAAGGTCTCGGCGCTGCCGACGGCGCTGTTCACGATCCCCTTCGGCGCCACCATCGCGCTGCTGCTGGCCGACCTCACCCGCCAGTTCGGCGCCCAGAGCCAGACCGGTGCGGGCAGCGTGCTGGCGATCGTGCAGCAGGCCGCGCCGATCGTCACCGCGCTGCTGATCTCCGGTGCCGGCGGCAGCGCGGTCTGCGCCGACCTCGGCGCCCGCACCATCCGCGAGGAGATCGCGGCCATGGAGGTGCTCGGCATCTCGCCGATCCAGCGCCTCGTGGTGCCGCGGGTACTGGCCATGGCCACCACAGCGGTCGTGCTCAACGGGCTGGCCACGGTGGTCGGCGTCGGTGGCGGCTACTTCTTCAACGTCATCGTCCAGGGCGGCACGCCGGGCGCCTACATCGCGAGCTTCTCGGCCATCGCCCAGGTCTCGGACATCGTCGTCAGCGAGCTGAAGGCGGCGCTGTTCGGCTTCACCGCCGGCATCATCGCCGCCTTCCGCGGGCTCAACCCGCCGCCCGGTGCCAAGGGCGTCGGCGACGCGGTGAACCAGGCCGTCGTCATCTCGTTCGTCGTCGTGTTCCTGATCAACCTCGTCCTCACGGCGCTCTACCTCGAGCTCGTCCCACCGAAGGGATCCTGACGTGGCCCTCTTCGGCAACCGCGCCCGCCGCGTGTTCACCGTCCCGCTCGAGACCCTCGAGGACCTGGGCGACCAGCTCTCCCTCTACGGCCGCGCGATCGCCTGGATGCCGCGCACCGTCCGGCGCTACCGCGGCGAGATCATGCGGCTGCTCGCCGAGGTGAGCTTCGGCTCGGGGGCGCTCGTCGTCATCCTCGGCACGGCCGGCGTCATGCTGTCGCTGTCGCTGTTCGTCGGGTCGCTGGTGGGCCTGCAGGGCTTCCGCGCGCTCGACTCGCTGGGCGTGGAGGCCCTGACGGGCTTCATCACCGCCTACTTCAACACCCGTGACATCGCGCCGCTGGTGGCCTCGGCCGCCCTGACGGCCACGCTCGGCGCGGGCTTCACCGCCCAGCTCGGCGCGATGCGGATCTCCGAGGAGGTCGACGCGCTCGAGGTGATGGCGGTGCCCAGCGTGCCGTTCCTCATCACCACGCGCGTGATCGCCGGGGTCCTCGCGATCATCCCGATGTACACGGTCGGCCTGCTGGCGAGCTTCGCGTCCGCCCGGCTGAACGTGACGCTGCTGAACGGGCTCCCCGGTGGTACCTACGACCACTACTTCGACCTGTTCCTGCCGACGAGTGACATCCTCTACTCGTATCTCAAGGTCATCACGTTCTCGATCGTGATCATCCTGATCCACTGCCACTACGGGTACCGGGCCAAGGGCGGCCCCGCGGGCGTGGGGATCGCCGTCGGCCGCGCGGTGCGGCTGTCGATCGTCACCACGGCGATCATGGACTTCTTCCTGACGCTGGTGATCTACGGGACCTCGACGTCGGTGCGGGTGGCGGGATGACGTCCACCAAGAAGATCGTGCAGGGGCTCGCGTTCATCGCGGTCATCGTGCTGCTGATCGCGCTGGCCATCGGGAAGTACGCCGGGGCCTTCGACAGCGGTGTGCCGGTGACGCTCAAGGTCGACACGGTCGGCAACCAGCTCGCCGACGGTGGCGACGTCAAGGTCCGCGGGCTGATCGTCGGCAGCATCAAGCAGATCAGCACCGAGGGCGACGGCGCCACGGTGCAGCTGAGCATCGACCCGAAGATGGTCGGCCAGATCCCCGCCGACGTCACGGCGCGGCTGCTGCCCAAGACGCTGTTCGGTGAGAAGTTCGTGTCGCTGGTGCCCCCGGCGGACCCCACGTCGCAGCGGATCGCCGCGGGCGACGTCATCGGCCAGGACCGCAGCCAGTCGGCGCGCGAGGTCGACCAGGTGCTCAACCACCTCCTCCCGCTGCTGCAGGCGGTCAAGCCGCAGCAGCTCGCCACCACGCTGGGGTCGCTCTCGCAGGCACTACAGGGCCGCGGCACGGAGCTCGGCCAGACCCTCGTGCAGCTCAACACCCTGCTCGACGGCCTCAACCCGTCGATCCCGGACCTGCAGGACGACGTCACCCAGCTGGCGGACTTCTCCGAGAACCTTTCCGACGCGGCGCCGGACCTGTTGAACGCGCTCAACGACTTCACCGTCACGAGCAAGACGATCGTCGACCAGAAGGACGGGCTGGCGCAGGTCTTCTCGTCGCTCACCGGCGCCTCGGACGACCTCAAGGGCTTCCTCGACGCGAACGGCGAGAACCTCATCTCGCTGACCGCGGCGAGCCGTCCGACGCTCGCGACGCTGGCGCGCTACGCACCGGAGTTCCCGTGCCTGTTGGGCCAGCTCACCGACGTCATCCCGCGCGTCGACGCGGCGTTCGGCAAGGGCACGAACGAGCCCGGCCTCCACATCACGCTCGAGGTCGTGAACAACCGCGGCAAGTACGTCCCGGGCGAGGAGCCGAAGTACCTCGACGACCGCGGCCCGCGCTGCTACCCGATCCTCCCGCTCGGCCCCCAGTACCCGCCGGACGGCCCGTTCCGGGACGGCTCGAACACCCCGGCGCCACCCGTCGGCACCCCGGGGCCGGAAGACGCGAACTTCGGCGTGATCCCCTCGAGCTACGACATGGGCGTGCCGAACTCGCCGGGTGAGCGTCAGGTCGTGGCCGAGCTGGTCGCGGCCAAGGACGGCACGTCCCCGCAGGCCGTGCCGAGCTGGAGCTCGATGCTCGTGGGCCCGCTCTACCGCGGGACGGCGGTGACGTTGACGTGAGCGAGCTTGCGAGCGAACCGATGTCCCAGCGCCTCGGCGAACCGTCGACCGAGCGAAGCGAGGGAGTGCGATGAGCCGCGTCCCTCTCGCACCACTGATCAAGTTCCTGGTGTTCGCGGTGGTCACCGCGCTGGCCACCACCGTGCTGGCCGTGACCATCGCCAACGCGCAGGGTGGCACGCGTGCGAGCTACAGCGCCCTGTTCACCGACGCATCGGGCCTGCTGCAGGGCGATGACGTCCGGATCGCCGGTGTCGTGGTCGGCAAGGTCGACGACATCAGCATCGCCGACCGGACGATGGCCAAGGTCGACTTCAGCGTGGACTCCACGCAGGTGCTGCCGTCGACGGTCACCGCGGCGATCCTCTACAAGAACCTCATCGGCCAGCGGTTCCTGTCGCTGGCGCAGGGTTCCGGTGCCACGGGCGGGCCCACGGGATCCACCCTGCCGGTGGGCGGCACGATCCCGGCCGACCGCACCACGCCGCCGCTGAACCTGACCACGCTCTTCAACGGGTTCCAGCCGCTGTTCACCGCGCTCGACCCCCAGCAGGTCAACACGCTCTCGATGGAGATCGTGCAGGTCCTGCAGGGCCAGGGCGGCACCGTCGAGAACCTGCTGGCCAGCACGTCGTCGCTGACGAACACCATCGCCGACCGCGACCAGGTGATCGGCCAGGTGATCGACAACCTCAACTCGGTGCTCGCCACCGTCAACTCGCACGACGCTCAGCTGTCGGACCTCATCACCTCGCTCCAGCAGCTCGTGTCCGGGCTGGCCCAGGACCGTCAGCCCATCGGGCAGGCGATCGCCTCGATCGGTGACCTGACCCAGGTCACCGCCGGCTTCCTCGACGACGCCCGGGCGCCGTTGAAGAACGACATCGCGGCACTGGGCTCGCTGTCGAACAACCTCGACGTGGCCCGGCCGACGCTGCAGACGTTCCTGCAGAACGCGCCCGGCAAGCTCAACACGATCTCGCGGGCGGCCAGCTACGGCAGCTGGTTCCAGTTCTACCTGTGCGGAGTGTCCGGTTCGATCGGCATCGGCGGCCTCGTGCCCGCGCAGGAGATCCCGGTCTTCCACTCCGACGCGCCGCGCTGTGGAGCCGACCCGGCCGGTTCGGCAGGCCAGAAGCCCCCGCTGCTGCCCGCGCTGCCGTCGCTGCCCGCGCTCCCCACCGCGCTGCCGCAGCCCGCGGTGGCGCCTGTCCTGCCCCCGCTGGGAGGTGGCTGACATGGCTCTCCCCGGAGCACGCAGGCCGGTGCCGCTGGCCATCACCGGGATCGTGCTGATCCTCGTGGTCACCCTGCTCGCGTTCAACTTCACGACCCTGTTCGGTGGCGGCACCACCTACAAGGCGGAGTTCAGCGAGGCGGCCGGCCTGCAGGCCGGTGACAAGGTCACGATCGCCGGCGTCGAGGCCGGGCGCGTCGACACCGTGGCGCTCGACGGCAACCACGTCCTCGTCTCCTTCGACGTCCAGGACGCCTGGGTCGGCGACGCCACGAGCGCGTCGATCGAGATCCGGACGCTGCTGGGCGCCAAGTACCTGGCCCTGGACCCCCAGGGCCAGCACGAGCAGGACCCCAGCCAGCCGATCCCGCTGGCGCGCACGGCGTCGCCGCTCGACGTCGTCGACGCCTTCAACGGCCTGTCCGGGACGATCGACCAGATCGACACCAAGCAGCTCGCCACGAGCCTGAGCACGCTGGCCGACACGTTCCGCAACACCCCGGACGACGTCCGGAGCACCCTGGACGGGCTGTCGCGGCTGTCCACCACCATCGCCGGCCGCGACGACCAGATCAAGCAGCTGCTCGCGGGCACCCGCAACCTCTCGACCGTGCTGGCGGACCGCAGCGGGGACGTCCAGCAGCTGCTCTCCGACGGCAACCTGCTGCTCGGCGAGCTCCAGCAGCGCGAGGACGCCATCGCGAACCTGCTCGACGGCACCCGCAAGCTCTCCCAGCAGCTCTCCGGGCTCGTGGCCGACAACCAGGAACAGCTGCGGCCCACGCTCGAAACGCTCTCCCGCGTCGTCGACGTGCTGCAGCAGAACCAGGACAACCTGGCCAACACGCTGAAGAACGAAGCCACGTTCGTGCGGCTGTTCGCCAACGCGGTCGGCAACGGGCGCTGGTTCGACAACTACATCTGCGGTCTGCTCCCGACACCGAGCATCGGTCCACTGAACCCGGGCGGGTGCTGACATGCCGCTGACCATCACCGACCGCCGCCAGATGCAGTTCGTCGCGCTGGCGGGCGTGCTCGCCGTGCTGCTCGCGGCCGGCATCTGGATCGTCAACTCCAACCTCGGCGGCAGGACCGTCACGGCGTACTTCAGCAACGCCTCGGCCCTGTTCCCGGACAACCAGGTCGAGGTCCTCGGCGTGCCGGTCGGCAAGATCGACTCGGTCACCCCCGAGGGCACGCAGGTCCGCGTCGACATGACGATCACCGACCAGGATCTCCGGCTGCCCGCGAACGTCAACGCCGTCGTGATCTCACCGAGCCTCGTCACCGGCCGGTACGTGCAGTTCACGCCGATCTACTCGAGCGGCCCGGAGCTGCGGGACGGCGCGGTCATCCCGATGTCCCGCACCGCCGTGCCGCTGGGTGTGGACGACCTGGCCCGCACCGCCACCCAGCTGGCGCAGGCGCTCGGCCCGAACGGGGTCAACAAGACCGGCGCCCTCAACGACCTGCTGAACGTCGGGGCGCAGAACCTGGACGGCAACGGCAAGGCCCTCAACACGACGATCACGAAGCTGGGCGACCTCTCCGGCACGCTCGCGGGGTCCAGCGACGACCTCTTCGGCACCGTCACGGAGCTGGGGAAGTTCACCTCGACCCTGGCGCAGAACGACGGCCAGGTGCGCGAGTTCAACGGCAAGCTCGCCGACGTCTCCGGCTTCCTCGCGGGTCAGCGCACCCAGCTGGGCTCGGCGCTGACCGACCTCTCGAAGGCGCTGGCGGACGTGTCGGCGTTCGTCAAGGACAACCGGGCGGCGCTGAAGAGCAACGTCGACGGGCTCACCGACGTCACGGCCACTCTCGTCGACCAGCAGAAGGCGCTCACCGAGGTGCTCGACGTGGCCCCGGCCGCGATCAACAACCTGGTCAACACCTACAACGGCAGCTCGGGCACGCTCGACACCCGGGCCGACATCAACGAGCTGACCAACCCGGCGCTGCTCACCGTCTGCCGGCTCCTGACGAACGAGGCGCCGGCAGGCACCCCGGACTCGGTCAAGAACCTGTGCAGCGCGGCCGGTCCGCTGCTCAGCGGCGCGGTGCCGCTGCCGACGGCCGGCCAGGTGCTCACGGCGCTCTACGCCAACCAGCCGCCGCCCCTGCCCGGACTCGCGCTGCCCACCGTCCCTGCGC
>NZ_JAOPWR010000354.1 GCF_025965585.1 Pseudonocardia sp. | reverse complement strand
CACGCGGGTGAGCCCGGCCAGGGCCTGCGCGCAGGCGAGCAGCCCGTCGCGCAGGTGGTCCACCTGCTCGCCGGTGAGCGCGTCGAGCATTGCGTCCTCGATCCGGTCGACCGCCTCGTCGCAGGCGCCGAGCCGCTCGATCCCCGCGGCGGTGAGGTCGGCACGCAGGATGCGGCCGTTCTCCGGGTCGGCGGTACGCGCGATCAGCGACTCGGCCTCCAGCTGGGCCACGATCTGGTTCATCGCCTGCGGCGTGACGAAAGCGCGCCGCGCGAGCTGCGCCGACGACAGACTGCCGCGTCGCGCCAGCACGCTCATCGTCGTGTACTGCGGCGTGGTCAGGCCGAACTCGCGCAGCGTGTCGTCGAGCAGGGAGCGCGCGCCGCGCTCCACCTGACGGGCGAGGTAGGTGATGCGGGCGGGCGGTCCGTCGGCGGCCATGCCTTGAATGTATCGCAAGCTACTTGCTATGTTCCCCGGTATCAACCGACTTGATACCGGAGGCGACGTGGCCGAGCACCAGTACGACAACGTGCACATCGAGATCGCCGACGGCATCGCCTGGGTGGCGCTCAACCGCCCCGAGAAGCGCAACGCGATGAGCCCGGCCCTCAACGAGGACATGGCCGACGCGCTGGAGCGCCTCGAGGCCGACGACGACGCACAGGTGGTGGTGCTCACCGGTGTCGGCGAGGCGTTCTCCGCGGGCATGGACCTCAAGGAGTACTTCCGCGACGTCGACGACGCCCACCCCTCGGTGCAGGTCCGCGTGCGTCGGGTGGCCGCGGAGTGGCAGTGGAAGCACCTCGCCAACTACTCCAAGCCCACCATCGCGATGGTCAACGGCTGGTGCTTCGGTGGCGCGTTCACCCCGCTCGTGGGCTGCGACCTGGCCATCGCCGCCGAGGACGCGGTCTTCGGCCTGTCCGAGATCAACTGGGGCATCCCGCCGGGCAGCGTCGTGAGCCGCGCGCTCGCCGAGACGATCTCCACCCGCGACGCGCTGCACTACATCATGACCGGCGAGACGTTCGACGGCCGCAAGGCGGCCGAGATGCGCCTGGTGAACTCCGCGGTGCCACGCTCGGAGCTGAGGAAGACCGTCACCGATCTCGCCGACGTGCTCAAGGCCAAGAACCCGGTGGTGCTGCGCGCCGCGAAGATCGGCTTCCGCAAGTCGCGGCTCATGCCGTGGGAGCAGGCCGAGGACTACCTCTACGCCAAGCTCGACCAGTCGCAGTTCCTCGACCACGAGAAGGGTCGCCTCGAGGGCATGCACCAGTTCCTCGACGAGAAGACGATCCGCCCCGGTCTCGACACCTACAAGCGCTGAGGCCCCCGTGCGCAACCAGGGTCTCGGATCCTGGCCGGAGCGGCGGCTGCGGATGTCGCCCGACCGGCCCGCGATCCTCTTCGAGGACACGACCACCAGCTACGCGACGCTGGCCGACCGTGTCCGCCGCTGCGCCGACGCCCTGCACGGCCTGGGCCTGCGGCGCGGCGACCGGGTCGTCTACCTCGGCACCAACCACCCGTCGTCGCTGGAGACGCTGTTCGCGTGCGGCGCGCTCGGGGCGATCTGGGTGCCGGTCAACGCGCGGCTGACCCCGCCCGAGGTCGCGTACGTGCTGGGCGACAGCGCTCCGTCGGTGGTGGTGCACGGCCGCGAGCACGGCGGGCACGCCGACGCACTGGCGGACGGGATCCCGTGGGTCGCCGCCGAGCCGCCCCTCGACGGCGGGGCCGGATCGCTGCACTACGAGGACCTGCTGGCCGCCGCGGAGCCCGTGCACCGCGACGTCCCGGTCGGCCTCGACGACCCCTGCATGATCATGTACACGTCGGGGACCACCGGCAGGCCCAAGGGTGCCGTGCTCACCCACGGCAACATCACCTTCAACTGCGTCAACCAGCTCATCGGGCTGGACTTCGCGCCGGCGGAGGTGACGCTCGCCGTGGCGCCGCTGTTCCACATCGGCGGCCTCAACGGCACCGTGACACCCACGCTGATGCGCGGCGGCACCGTGCTGATCGTGCGGAGCTTCGACGCGCCGCGCGTGCTGGAACTGGTGGAACGGCACGGCGTCAACTCGTTCTTCGCGGTGCCCGCGATCATCGAGATGCTGGCCCGCGACCCGGGGTTCACCCGCCGCGATCTGAGCGCGCTGCGCACGGTCGGCGTGGGCGGGGCGCCGCTGCCGCCGTCGTCGATCACGCCGTGGCACGACCGGGGCGTCACGATCCAGCAGGTCTACGGCATGACGGAGGCGGCGCCCTCGGGCACGTCGCTCGACGGGGACGAGGCCGCGAAGCACATCGGCTCTGCCGGCAGGCAGGCCTTCTTCACCGACGTCCGCGTGTGGGACGAGGCGGGCCGCGACGTCGAGCCGGGGCAGGTGGGCGAGGTCGTCCTGTCCGGGCCCAACATCATGTCCGGCTACTGGGGGCAGCCCGAGGCCACCGCCGAGGTGCTGCGCGACGGCTGGTTCCACTCCGGGGACGCCGCGAGCGTCGACGAGGACGGCTATCTCTACATCCGCGACCGTTTCAAGGACATGATCATCTCGGGTGGGGAGAACGTGTACCCCGCCGAGGTGGAGGCCGCGCTGATGGAGCTGCCCGGCGTGGTCGAGGCCGCGGTGATCGGCGTCCCCGACGAGAAGTGGGGCGAGGTCGGCATGGCCGTCCTCGTCGTCGTCGGTGAGGCGAACGCCGACGTCCTGCTCGGGGAGCTGCGCAGTCGGCTGGCCGGGTTCAAGATCCCGCGCCACGTGCGCTTCGTCGAGGCGCTGCCGCGCACCGCCACCGGCAAGATCCGCAAGGCCGAGCTGCGCAGGTCACACCCCTGATCTCGGTCGCCCCACCAGCCCGGCGAGCGGATCGGGCAGGCGGCGCGCCCGATCCACACCGTCGGGGGGCGTCCGGCGCGCGCCCCGTCCGCGGGGCCGTCTGGTGGGGGGCGGCGCCCTGCGCGACACTCGCGCGATGACCGACCAGGATCCGGCCCACGGGCCGCTGCCCGCGCTGCTGCTCCTGCTCACCGTTGAGACGGGCGTGGTGGACGCTGTCAGCATCCTCGCGCTCGGCCGGGTCTTCGTCGCCAACATGACCGGCAACGTCGTCTTCCTCGGGTTCGCGGTCGTGGGAGCGGCGGGGTTCTCCTTCGTGGCGTCGGCAGCCGCGCTGGTGGGCTTCCTCGCCGGCGCGTACGCGGGCGGGCGGTTCGTCGGGTGGTTCGGCCGCCACCGGGGCCGGCTGCTGCGCAACACGACGGCCGTGGAGCTGCTGCTGGTCGCCGTCGCGCTGGTGGTGGCGGCGGTCGTACACGTCGTTCCCGGGTCGGCGGCCGCCGTGGCCGTGGCGGCGCTGCTCGCGCTCGCCATGGGGATGCAGAACACCATGGCCCGCAAGCTCGCCGTCCCCGACCTGACGACGACGGTGCTGACGATGACGCTCACCGGCATCGCGGCCGAGATCCGCACCAGCCCGCGGGGCACGATCGCGCGCCGGGTGCTGGCGGTGGTTGCGATGTTCGCCGGGGCCGCCGTCGGTGCCGTCCTCGTGCTGCAGACGGGGGTCGCGCCCGCACTGGTTCTGGCCGCGCTCCTGCTGGCGGTGGTGGCGCTGGGGGCGACCCTGCTCAGCAGGCGACCCGCGGCCTGGCAGACGCACGGCGTGTAGGGGCCGGGCTCGTCGAGCTCTCCTGACGTCGGGTCAGGCCGGCACCGCGGACGGGGCCTCGAGCACCCGCCGCACGGCCGTCGCCGCCCCCTCGGCGAGCGCGGGGCGCAGCCCGCGCCGAGACGTCACCGAGAGCGGGATGGGCGGCACCTCGGGCAGGTCGGTGCGACGCACCAGCCCCTCCGGCGTGCGTCCCACGGTGGCGAGCAGGGCCACTCCGAGGCCCGCGCGCGCTGCCGCGAGCACCCCGGCGAGGTAGGCGGCGTCGCACACCACGGCGGCCGGCATCTCGTGCAGGGCGAGCGTCTCCAGGGCCCGGCGGCGCAGCGCGCACGGCTCGTCGAACGCGACGAGGGGCAGCTCGCCGCCGGCGGGCGGGGACCATCCGGGTGCGGAGTACCAGTGCACCGCCAGCGGGCCTGCGTCGACGGAGCGCCCGTCCTCGGCCCGGCCGAGCAGCAGGGCGACGTCGACCTGGCCCTTCCCGAGCGCGTCGCGCAGGGCGGCGCCGCGGTCGAGCCTGAACCGTACGCGGTCGACGCCCAGCGAGCCCTGCAGCGCGGCCGCGAGCTCGGGAAGGAGCTGGTCGGCGGCGTGCTCGGTGGAGCCGACGAGGAGGTCGCCCGCGCTGTCGGCGCCGAGCTTGCGCAGCGTCTCGTCGTGGATGGCGAGGATGCGCCGGGCCTCGGCGAGCAGAACCTCACCGGCCGGCGTGACCCGCGAGTACCGGCCCTCGCGCTGCATGAGCGGCTGGCCGCACACCTCCTCGAGGCGACGGACATGGTGGCTGATCGTCGGCTGGCTCAGGTGCAGGGCGGTGGCCGCGCGGTGGAAGCCGCCGCAGTCGGCCACCGCCACGAAGCTGCGCAGCGCGATGACGTCCAGCACCTTGCTCATGCCACCAGCCAAGCACACATCGATCGGGATCCTCTATCGAACGTGATCGGAACTCGTACTTGGACGGCCGCGGAACCGCATGACACGATCGGGTCATGGCAACCGGCCCGGCACCCTCGTGCCCCGAGCAGCGTCGCGCTGCTCGTCTCGCCGTCGCCCCTCGGTCGCTCCTGCTGACCCGTCGCCGGGCCGTCGACCTCGGTCGGACGTCGACGGCGCTCTGTCGAGTCTCGACGGGTCGGCCCTCGGCCTGATCACCCGCTCCACCGGGCGCTCTGAGGCCCTTCTCTCCCTGTTCTGACGCGCACTGATCCGCGCCGGCCGCTGCGCCGCGCCCGGATCCGTCGACGTGCGCGTGGAGACCCCTCCCGAAAGGTGGACCCGATGGTCCGGCAGTTGAAGCTCGGCGCCGTCCTGATGGGCGTGGGCGGACCCGGCGACCACGACAGCTGGAAGCACCCCGAGATCCCGGGCGACGCCAGCATCGACATCCGCTGGTACATCGAGCGCGCCAGGCAGGCCGAGGCCGCGCTGTTCGACCTGGTGTTCATCGTGGACAGCCAGTTCATCACCCCGGACTCGCCGCCCCACTACCTCAACCGGCTCGAACCGTTGACGCTGCTGTCGGCCGTCGCGGTGTCGACGTCGCACATCGGGCTGGTGGGAACGCTCACCACCTCGTACAACACGCCGTTCAACCTGGCCCGGCGGCTCGCGTCGCTGGACCTCATCAGTGGTGGCCGCGCCGGCTGGAACGTCGTGGCCACCGGCGACGGTGGCACCGCGGCCAACTACAGCCGCGACGAGCACTACGACTACGCCACCCGCTACGGCCGCGCCCTGGAGTCGGTGCGCGTCTGCCAGGGCCTGTGGAACTCCTACGAGGACGACGCCTTCCCCCGCGACGAGACGACCGGCCGGTTCGTCGACCCGTCGAAGCAGCACCGGCTCGACCACGTCGGCGAGCACTTCCAGGTGCGCGGCCCGCTCAACATCTCGCGCTCGCCCCAGGGACAGCCGGTGATCTTCCAGGCCGGCGACTCCGACGAGGGCCGCGACCTGGGCGCCGAGATCGGCGAGGGGATCTTCACACACGCCCCGACCCTCGAGGCGGGCCAGGCGTTCTACCAGGACATCAAGCACCGGGCGGCGGCGAAGGGGCGCGACCCGGAGCGCGTCGTGGTCATGCCGGGCGTCACGCCGATCCTCGCCGACACCGACGAGGAGGCCCGCGAACTGGAGCGGAGCATCCGGCTGGGCAAGGACTTCGCCAAGACCCTCGCCCAGTTCGGCCGGCCGTTCGGCTGGCACGACTTCAGCGCGTACGACCTCGACGCCCCGTTCCCCGAGCTCGGGGACCTGGGCAAGGACAGCTTCCGCACCCAGGCCGAGCGCATCAAGGCCGTGGCGAAGGAGCGGAACCTGACGCTGCGGCAGACCGTCGAGCACTTCACGGCGTCGAACCCGGCGCCGTTCACCGGCTCGCCGGCGACGGTCGCCGCGCGGATCGAGGAGTGGTTCCGCGGCCGCGCCCTCGACGGCCTGAATGTGCACGTCACCGTGCCGAGCGTGTTCGCCCGGTTCACCGACGAGGTGCTGCCGATCCTGCGCGAGCGCGGCGTCGTCCGCGGCGGGTACGAGGCCACCACCCTGCGCGGCAACCTCGGCCTGCCGATCCCGCGCAACACCCACACCGTCGCCCGCGAGCAGGCCGCGCAGGCCGGTGTTCCCGGGCGCGTCCCCGCTCCCGCCCACTGACCCACCTCGAAGAGTCCCCGGAGGACCCGTCGCGATGTCCCGCCCCCGAACGCTGATCAGATCGACCGCTCTCGCCGTCGCCACCGCACTCGTCCTGGCCGGCTGCGGCGGGACCGGCGGGGCATCGGCTCCCGGAACCGTCAAGTGGGGCTTCAACCTCCCCACCTCCTGGGACCCGGTCACGTCGAGCACCGGCAACGACATCAACACGATCAGCCTGGTCTACGCCTCGCTGACCCAGCTCGACGAGAAGGGCGACGCCGGCCCCGGCCTCGCGGAGTCCTGGAGGTACAACGCCGACGGCACCGCCGTCACGTTCACGCTGCGCCCCGGCCTGACCTTCACCGACGGCACGCCGCTGAACGCCGCCGCGGTGAAGCAGAGCCTCCTGCGCGGCAAGACGCAGCAGAACTCCCTGCTCAAGGACCAGCTCGCGACGATCAAGGACATCACCACGTCCGGCGACCTCGACGTGACGCTGAACCTCGCGGCACCCGACTACCAGGTGCCGAACCTGCTCGCGGGCAAGACCGGCGAGATCGTCAGCCCCGCAGCGTTCACCAAGGACGCCGCCGCGATCCCCACGAACCCTGTGGGCGCGGGCCCGTTCCGGTTCGAGAGCTTCGTGCCCGAGTCCAAGGCCGTGCTGGTGAAGAACCCCGGCTACTGGGACGCCAAGGACATCAAGATCGACCGCCTGGAGCTCTCCACCGGCACCGACCCGTCGTCGGTGATCGCGGCGGTGCAGACCGGCGCGCTCGACGTCGCCACCATCACCGGCGACCAGGTCGCCCAGGCCAGGGCCGCGGGGCTGGACGTCGACGTGATCGACTCCATGACCGTCGACCAGGTGGACGTGCACAGCGGCCTGGCCCCGCTGACCGACCGCAAGGTCGTAGACGCGCTGAAGTTCGCGATCGACCGCAAGGCGATCATCGACGTCACCAACGGCGGTGTCGGCGACGTGGCCTACCAGCCCTTCCCGAAGGGCTACGTCGCCTACGACCCGGCGCTCGACGGCGTGTTCGCCTACGACCCCGCCAAGGCCAAGGCCATGCTCGCGGCGACCGGCGTGGCGCCGGGCTCGCTGAATCTGACGATCACGGTCAACGCCGTCGCCCAGAGCACGGCCGAGCTGGTGCAGCAGCAGCTCCAGGCCGTGGGGGTCGCCGCGACGATCAAGGTGGTGCCGCCCGGCTCGTCGACGTGGCAACAGGAGGTCTACCTGGGGCGCAAGGCGCAGTTCGCGCTCGACGGCACGGTCGGCCGCGAGTCGCCGGTGCAGAACCTCGGCGTGGTCTACGGCCCGACGGGCCTGATGAACACCAGCAAGGTGGCGACACCGGACTTCCTCGCCGATCTCGACGCCGTGCGCAGGACCCCGCTCGACTCCCCGACCTACGCCGCCGTCCTGCAGAAGGCCGTGGCCGCGGGCGTGATGATGTCACCGAGCTTCTCGCTGGGCACCGTGCCGCGCATCGTGGTGCGCAGCAAGCGCGTGTCGCCGCTGCCGCACTACCTGTCCCAGTTCCGCTGGGACGGCGTGACGGCCGGGTCGTCCTGATGGGGCTGCTGCGTTGGCTCGGCCGCACCCTGGCGGTGACCGTCCCGGTGTTCCTGCTCGCCACAGCCGTGACGTTCGTGCTCGGTGCGGTCAGCGGGCTGAGCCCGGCCGGGCGGTTACTCGGTGACGCGGCCACCCCGGCCGACGTCGCCCGCGTGAACGCCGAGCTCGGGCTGGACCGTCCGCTGGTCGTGCAGTACGTCGACTGGCTGGGCCGGGTCCTGCACGGCGACCTCGGCACCTCCTGGCTCAACGGCGTGAGCGTCTCCGAGCAGATCGGGCAGCGCCTGGAGGTCAGCCTGTCGGTGGCCGGACTGGCGCTGGTGATCGGCGTGGTCGGCGGGGCGGCGCTCGGCATCCTGGCCGCGGTGTTCGCGGGCAGCTGGTTCGACCGGGCGGTCACGGTGGTGTGCACGGTGATCTCGACGCTGCCGCCGTTCGTCGTCGGCATCGGGCTGATCGTGGTGTTCTGCGTGCTGTTCCCGCTGGTGCCCTCGGCGGGCTACGTCTCGCCGACGCAGGACGTGGGCCTGTGGTTCTCGCTGATCACCCTGCCGTCGGTCGCGCTGAGCCTGGACGCGGTCTCTGACATCGCGCGCCAGCTGCGGGGCGGCGTGGTCGCGGCCTACCGCGAGAACTACGTGGTGGGGGCGGTCGTCCGCGGGCTGTCGCCGCGGCGGATCCTGTTCGTGCACGTGCTGCGCAACGGCGCCGGGCCGGCGTTCACGGTGCTCGGCATGCGCGTCCCGATGCTGATCGGCAGCGCGGTGGTCACCGAGAGCATCTTCGGGATGCCGGGCTTCGGCCGCTTCGCCGCGGACGGCGCGCTGCGCGGGGACGTGCCGGTGGTGCAGGGCACGCTCGTCGTCGCGATCGTGATCGTGCTGGCGTTCAACGTGGCCGTCAACGCGGCGCTGGTGCGGCTGCGGCCGTCCGCGCAGCGGGGGGTGTGACGCCGTGCTGCGTTCCGTCCTCGCCCACCGGCTCGGCCGCGCCTCGATCGCGGTGCTGGCCGTGATGGTGCTGCTCGTCGTGCTCGGGCCGCTGCTCGCGCCCTACGACCCGCTCGCGCAGGACGCGTCCGCGCTGCTGCAGGGGCCCTCGGTCACCCACTGGCTCGGTACCGACGACCTCGGCCGCGACACGCTGAGCCGGCTGCTCGCCGGCTCGACGCTCTCGCTCGTGGCCGCGCTCGAGGCCGTTGCCGTGGGGCTGGTGCTCGGGGTGGTGCCCGGGCTGCTGTCGGTCTACCTCGGCCGGACGTTCGAGTGGATCACGCTGCGGCTCATGGACGCCTTCGTGACGCTGCCGTTCCTCGTGTTCGCCGTCGCCATGAGCGCCCTGCTCGGCAACGGCCTGCACCAGGCGATGCTCGCGGTCGGGATCCTGCTCTCACCGGCGTTCTACCGGGTCACGCGCGCCGCGGCGTTGCCGGTGGGGTCCGCGCCGTTCGTCGAGGCGGCGCGGCTGACGGGGGCACCCGCGGGGTTCGTGCTGCGGCGGCACGTGTGGCCGAAGGTGGTGCCGGCCGTCGCGATCAGCACGGCGAGCCTGCTGGGCGCGAGCTTGGTGATCGTCTCGTCGCTGACGTTTCTCGGCATCGGGATCCAGCCGCCCGCGCCCACCTGGGGTGGCGTGCTGGCCACCGACCTGCAGTTCCTCTACCAGCAGCCGTGGGCGCCGTTCGTGCCCGCCGTGCTGATCATGCTGACCGTCGGCGCCTGCAACGGGCTCGCCGACGTGTTGCGCGACGTGACCGGCCAGCCCACCCGTCGACCTCGGAGGACCGTCCGTGTCTGAGAAGTTGCTGCAGGTCAGGAACCTGACCGTGCACGCCGACGACGTTCTGTTGGTCCGTGGCGTCGACCTCGCGGTGGACCGCGGGGGCAGCCTCGGGATCGTGGGGGAGTCGGGCAGCGGCAAGTCGCTGACCTGCCGCTCGGTCCTCGGCATCCTCCCGCAGGGCACCGCGAACGGGCCGGGCACGGAGATCGTCTTCGATGGCACCGACCTCGGCGGGCTCGACCGCAGCGGCTGGTCGGCCGTGCGCGGCTCCCGGATCGGGGCGGTGTTCCAGGACCCCGGCTCCTACCTCAACCCGTCGATCACCGTGGGCCGCCAGCTCGCCGAGGTGCTCCGCGTCCGCACGGGCCTGGGCCGGCGGGCCGCGCGGGAACGGGCGGTCGAGCTGTTCGCGCAGATGGGTCTGCGCGACCCGGCCGGAGTGCACCGGCAGTACCCGTTCGAGCTGTCGGGCGGGATGCTCCAGCGCGTCCTCATCGCCATCGCGATCTCTGGCGATCCCGACCTGCTCATCGCCGATGAGGCGACCACCGCCCTCGACGTCACGGTGCAGGCGGAGGTGCTCGACCTGCTCGCCGACCTGCGGGGGCGCACGGGTCTCGCGCTCGTGCTCGTCTCCCACGACCTCGCCGTGGTCGCGCAGGTGTGCGACGAGGTGGTGGTCATGCGCGAGGGCGTGATCGTCGAGCGCGGCCGTCCCGACGACGTGCTGCGCGACCCGCAGCACGACTACACCCGGCTGCTCGTGGATGCCCACGCCCGCTACGGCGTCGAGCGGTTCCGGGGTGCGCATGTCTGAGCTGCTGACCGTCCGCGATCTCGTCGTCTCGCTCGGCCGCGGCCGGGCTCGGACGGAGATCCTGCACGGCGTCGACCTGACCGTCGGGGCCGGGGAGATCGTCGGCCTGATCGGCGAGACCGGCTCGGGCAAGACCACGCTCGCGCGCACCGTCCTCGGGCTCAACCGCGTGGACCGCGGCCGCATCGAGGTGGCCGGGGCCGACGTCACCGGCCTGCGGGGCGCCCGGCTGCGCGCGTTCCGGATGGCCGGCATCGCGCAGTACGTGTTCCAGGACCCGCTGCAGAGCCTCGACCCCGATCTCACGCTCGGCCGGTCGGTCGGCGAGGGGCCGGAGGTGCGGGGCGTCGCCGACGTCGCCGACCGCGTCGCCGGCGCGCTGGCGCTGGTGGGTCTCGACCCGGACCTGGCCGTTCGCCGCCCGTCGGAGGTGTCCGGCGGGCAGCGTCAGCGCGCGGCGATCGCGCGGGCCATGGTGCTCGACCCCCGCCTGCTGCTGTGCGACGAGCCCGTCAGCGCGCTGGACGCGAGCAACCGCGTCCAGGTGCTGGAGCTGTTGCGACGGCTCCGCGACGACCAGGGCATCGGCATGCTCTTCATCTCCCACGACCTCGGCTCGGTCGCCGGCATCACCGACCGGCTCGCGGTGCTCTACCGCGGCCGGATCGTGGAGTCCGGGCCCACCGAGCAGGTCGTCACCGCACCCGAGCATCCGTACACGCGGCTGCTGCTCGGCTCCGCCCCCACCGTGGACGGCGCGGGCATGAGCCGCTCCGAACGCGCCGAGCTGCGCGCGCAGCTCGTCTGAATCCCTGACCCAGAAAGGTGGTCTCGCGTGACGATCGCGGGAGCAGTGCCGGCCGTCCTCTCCTGGACCGAGCCCGAGGGCGTCGCCCCGCGGGGCACGCTCGTCGTCGTGCCCGGCCGTGGTGAGCACGCCGGGGTCTACGAGCGGTTCGGCCACAGGATCTCCGCCGACGGGTACCGCGTGCACGCCGTCCCCGACCCGACCGTCGACGAGGAGCAGGCCGTCGAGCAGGTCCGTGCCGCGCTCGACGGGCCCGGGCCGCACGTGCTCGTCGGCTCCGACGCCGGCGCGCTGGTCGCCGCGGGGCTCGTGGCGTCCGGGGAGGTGGAGGTGGCCGGGCTGGTGCTGGCGGGTTTCCCGACGGCCGCCGTGGCAGACCGGCACTGGGAGGACGAGGTCGCGGCCCGGACCGCGTGCCCCACCCACCGGGCCCGCCTCAGCGGCGACGACGCGCTGCGCCGCGGCGCGCTGGCCGACCGGCTGCCGGGGGAGTGGTTCGCCCACGCCGTTGCCCAGGACGTGCCGGTGCCCGTGCTCGGCCTGCACGGCACCGACGACACGATCAGCCCGCTCGCCGCCGTCCGCGACTGGTACGGCGACCTGCCCGTGGCCGAGCTCGTCACGATCGCCGGGGGCCGGCACGACGCCCTCAACGATCAGACCCACCGCACCGCGGCCGCGACGATCGTGCTGTTCCTGGAACGCCTGCGCCTCGGGCCCGACCTGCCTGCGATCGCTCGCGTCGAGGAGATGGTCGGCCGATGAGTACCTTCCACCCCGATCTCGTGGTGTCCGCCGACCGGTCCCGCATCCACCACATCCGGTCCGGCGAGCTGACCGGCGACACCGCCCAGACCAGCGGCATGCGCCGGCTGGAGGCCATCAGCGGCACGACAGTCGGCTCCGAGAAGATCTGGACGGGCGAGACCCACGTCGCCGCCGCCACCGCGTCCGGTGACCACCATCACGGCGAGGCCGAGACGTCGATCTACGTGGTCAGCGGCCGGCCCGAGTTCGTGTTCCACGACGGCACGGGCGTGGTCCGGATCCGCACCGCCCCCGGCGATCACGTCTTCGTGCCGCCGTGGGTGCCGCACCGCGAGGAGAATCCCGACCCGGACGAGACGGCGGTGGTGGTGATCTCCCGCAGCACGCAGGAGGGCATCGTCGTGAACCTACCCTCGCTGGTGCCGCGGGATCCCGAGTCGCAGGTCACGGGTCGTCCGCGCGGTTGACGACGAGCTCGACGGCGCCACCGCGGTCGGCCGCGCTCGCCGGTCCGTTCCTGCCCGGTCTGGCCGAGTAGGCGGAGGGCGGTGGACCTCGGGCCGCGCAGCATCGCGGCCGCGCACGTCGTCTCCACCCGGCTGCCGCACCGGACCTTCGTGGAGCACGGCCACACGTCCGACCGCCTCACGAGGGGCCGGCGAGCGCGCGTGAGATCGCCCTCGCGCTGGTGCGCACCAGCGGGGCCAGCGTGTGCGGCGACACGGAGCCGTGCCGCACCACCAGGGAGACGGCCGCGACGACGAGCCCACGGGCGTCGTGCACGGGGGCGGCGACCGAGAGGGCGTCGGCCGTGACCTGCCGGTCGCTGATCGAGAAGCCGCTGGTCCGCACGTCGGCGAGCATCCCCCGCAGCACCTTCGGGTCGGTGACGGTGTAATCGGTGTAGCGCTCGACGGGCGCGGCGAGCACGTCCTCCTGCAGCTCGGCGGGTGCATGGGCCAGGAGCACCAGCCCCACGCCGGTGGCGGTGAGCGCGAACCGGCCGCCGACCCGGGTGAGCACCGGCACCGCGCCGGTGCCCGCGATGCGCTCGACGAACATCACCTCGCTGCCCTCCCGCACGGCGAGCTGCACGTTCTCGCGCGTCACCTGCGAGAGGTCCTCCAGGAACGGCAGCGCGCGCTCGCGCAGCGCCATCCCGCGCGGGGCGAGCGAGGCCACCTCCCAGAGCCGGAGCCCGACGCGGTAGCAGCCGTCCTCGCCGCGTTCGAGGGCTCCCCAGGCCATCAGCTCGGCGACCATCCGGTGCACGGTGGAGACCGGCAGACCGGCGCGGCGGGCCAGGTCCGACAGCGACATCGCCGGGTGGCCGGGCGTGAACGAGCCGAGCACGCGCAGGGCACGGCCGAGCACCGGTCCGGTGCCGGTCCCGTCGTCGCGCCCCACTGCGCCTCCTTGCCGGTAGAGCGGTCTACAGCTCCAGCACGAGTCTGGGGCACGCCGCCCGTGACACGCACACGAACATCGTGTCGTGCGCGGCGCGCTCGTCGTCGGTCAGGAGGGAGTCGCGGTGGTCGACCTCACCGCCGAGCACCGCCGTCTCGCAGGTGCCGCACGTGCCCTCGCGGCACGACGACAGGATCTCGACGCCCGAGGCCTCCAGGACGTCGAGCACCGACCGGTCCGGCGGCACGGTCAGGGTCCGGCCGGACAGCGCCAGCTCGACCTCGAACCCCTCGGTGCGCACCGGCAAGCCCTGCTCCTTCGGCGCGAACCGCTCGACGCGCAGCCGGTCGGCCGGGCAACGGGCCTCGACGGCGTCGAGCAACGGGCCCGGTCCGCAGCAGTAGACGAGCGTGTCGTCCCACCCGCCGTCAACGCCGGCCAGGACCGTGTCGAGGTCGAGGAGGCCGTGCTCGTCCTGCGGTCGGAGCTCCACGCGGCCGGCGGGGAGCTCGTCGGTGAACGCCATCGAGGCCGCCGTCCGCCCGCCGTAGACGAGCCGCCAGTCCGCGCCGGCCGCGTCGGCGGCGCGCAGCATCGGCAGGATCGGCGTGATGCCGATGCCGCCCGCGACGAAGACGTAGCGTGGGGCGTCCTCGAGCGCGAAGTGGTTGCGCGGTCCCCGGACCCGCACCGCGGCGCCGACTGTCAGCCGGTCGTGGACGAACGCCGACCCGCCGCGGCCGTCCGGCTCGCGCAGGACGCCGATCCGCCAGGTCGTCCGGTCGGCGGGGTCGCCGCACAGCGAGTACTGGCGCACGAGATCGGCGGCCGGCACCAGGTCGACGTGGGCGCCGGGCGTCCAGAGCGGGAGCTCCGCGCCGGACGGGTCGCGCAGCTCCAGCACCACGACGCCGTTGGCGGCTTCGTGGCGAGCGTGCACGGTCAGATCGAGCTCGGTCTCGGTGAGCACCGGTGCGGCCGCGGTCATCGGGCGCCAACCAGCTCGGGCTCCGTGGTGGGTTCGGTGGCGGGAGTGGCCACCTCGTGCCCCACGGGGTGCGCCAGCAGCCACTCCCACACCTCGACGGGCCCGTCGGCGACGTGCTCGGCACCGCAGTGGCACGTGCCCTGTAGCCGGTCGCTGCCGGGCAGCCACACCACGCGCAGCACGCCCGGGCCGGTGAGCATGCGTGTCGGCTCCACGCTCACGCCCCCACTGTCGCCGCGGCCGGCTCCACCATCCGCGCGAGCATCCGGCGCGCGGCCAGCCCGCCGGTGTCGATGTTGATCGACAGCTCCTGGTAGCCGGGAGGCTCGGTGGCGATGACCTTCTCCAGCACGTCGAGCGCCTCGACGTCCTGCAGCACGACCGTGCGGTTCTGCTCGGCGAGGAAGTCCGAGACGGCCTGGTCGTCGAGCGCGAAGTCGCGGGCGACGGCCCAGAAGTCGTGCGTGGAGCTCTCGGTCTCCGGCGTGATCGCGTAGACGACCTCGACGTGGAAGGCGTCCGGGTCGGTGCCGTCCGGGCGGGGTGTCGAGCCGACCGGCGCGATCCGGCTGTGCAGCAGGTAGAGGCACGGCGGCGTGTACTCGATGTCCTGCCAGCGGCTGATCCGCCCGGACAGCCCCGTGGAGCGGGAGTAGAACGGCGGGCACTCCGCGTCGTCCATGTGCCGGGAGACGTACACGACGCCGGCCGCGTCGTCGGCCTCGGTGGTGATCGGCGTGCCCGCCACCTCGGGAGTGCCGATGTAGCCGCCGTGCAGGTAGGTCTCGTGGGAGAGGTCCAGCAGGTTGTCCACGAGCAGGCCGAAGCGGGCCGCGAGCGGCTCCATGCCCGACACCGTCGTCCACGCGGGGGAGTCGAGCCACGGCGCGCGCGGGATGCGGGTGGCGTCCGCGCGGTCGGGGTCGCCGATGAAGACCCAGACGAAGGAGTCCTGCTCCACCACGGGGTAGGAGCGCAGCCGGGCCGTGCGGGGCACGCGCTTCTGCCCGGGGACGGCGACGCAGCCGCCGTCGGCGCCGTAGGTGAAGCCGTGGTACCCGCAGATCACCTGGTCGCCGACGAGCCGCGTCGGGGCCTGGGAGAGCGGGAAGCGGCGGTGCACGCACCGGTCGGACATGGCCGTGACCTCCCCGGCCTCCGTGCGCCAGAACAGGATCGACTCACCGCAGATGGTCCGGGAGAACAGCTCCCGGCCGATCTCGCGGCCGTACGCCGCCACGTACCACTGGTCCCGCGGGATGCTCGTCATGGGCTCAGCGTGCGGCACGTCACCGCCGGCGTTGCACAGCCTTCCCGTATGCCGGAAAGGTCGGGCGGCTCAGCCCGTCGTGACGGCGCCGGCCACGCCCGTGCGGTCGTCGGCCTGTATCCGGCCGTCGCACAGCCGCACGGTGCGCCGCGCGTGCGTCGCGACCTCCGCCTCGTGGGTGATCATCACGACCGTCCGCCCCCCCGCGTTGAGGGCGTCGAAAAGCCCGAGCACCTCGGCCGTGCTGTGGCTGTCCAGCGCGCCCGTCGGCTCGTCGGCCAGCAGTAGCACCGGATCGGTGACGATCGCCCGGGCGATCGCCACGCGCTGCGCCTGCCCGCCCGAGAGCTGCGAGGGGCCGTGGCCTGCCCGGTCGGACAGGCCGACGCGGTCGAGCGCCTCCATCGCCCGCCTGCGCCTTTCGCCCGGCTTGATGCCCGCGTAGGCCAGCGGGAGCTCCACATTGCTCAGCGCCGTCGTGCGCGGGATCAGGTTGAACGACTGGAACACGAACCCGATCTTGCGGCTGCGGATGAGCGCCTGCCGCTTCTCGTCCAGGCGCCGCGTGTCCACCCCGTCGAGCAGGTAGCGCCCCCGTGTGGGCATGTCCACGCAGCCGATGATGTTCATCAGCGTCGACTTGCCCGACCCGGACGCGCCCATCACCGCGACGTACTCGCCACGCTGCACCACGAGGCCCACCCCGTCGACGGCGCGGACCATCGTGTCCCCGGTGCCGTAGATCTTGGAGACGTCGGTCAGCTCGATCACCGGCCGGGGCGGAACGGGAACGGCCATGCCGACTCCTCAGAACATCGCCACCACGACGAAGTCGCGGCAATCATAGTGAGCGACATCACTTCGCTACAAGCGTTGCCACGAAAGGGAGAACGGGGACGAGGCGGGCTCCCGTCATGCCCGTCGACAGCGCAGAACCATCTCGACGGTGTCACACATGTCTTGGACGTAGGCCGAATCCGGTGTGTGCTGTCGTGAACCGATCACGAGACGAGGTACCGACCAGCGTGTTCACCACCCGGCCGACCCTGCAGGGCACATTCGGCATGGCGTCCTCCACCCATTGGCTCGCCTCCTCCACGGCGATGGCGGTGCTGGAGGACGGGGGAAACGCCTTCGACGCCGCGGTCGCCGCCGGGTTCGTGCTCCAGGTGGTGGAGCCGCACCTCAACGGCCCGGGCGGGGACCTGCCGATCATCCTGGCGCCCGCGGGCGGCCGCGTGCAGGTGCTGTGCGGGCAGGGCCCGGCGCCGTCCGGGGCGAGCGTTGACTCCTACACCGGGCTCGGCCTGGACCTGGTGCCCGGCACCGGGCCGCTGGCCGCCGCGGTGCCCGGCGCCGTCGAGGCGTGGCTGGTGCTGCTGCGCGACCACGGCACGAAGCGCCTCGCCGACGTGCTGCGCTACGCCATCGGCTACGCCGCCGACGGGCACCCGGCAGTGGAGCGGATCGGCGGGACCGTCGCCGCGGTGCAGGAGCTCTTCGAGACCGAGTGGACGACGTCGGCCGCCGTGTACCTGGACGGGGGCCGCCCGCCCGCGCCGGGCGCACTGCTGCGCAATCCCATGCTCGCCGACACCTGGCGACGGCTGATCGCGGAGTCGGCGGGAGGGTCCCGCGAGGCGGAGATCGACGCCGCGCGCCGCGTCTGGCGCGAGGGCTTCGTCGCCGAGGCGCTGGCCGCGTTCGCCGCGCGGCCCACGATGGACACCTCCGGAGAGCGGCACGCCGGCTTCCTCACCACCGACGACATCGCCGGGTTCGAGGCGACCTACGAGGAGCCCGCGACCTTCACCTGGAACGGCTGGACGGTGGCGAAGCCCGGGCTGTGGAGCCAGGGCCCCGTGTTCCTCCAGCAGCTCGCCCTGCTGCCCGACTCCCTGGACTACGCCACCCCCGACTACGTCCACACGCTGGTGGAGGGCACCAAGCTCGCCATGGCCGACCGCGAGGCCTGGTACGGCGATCTCGGCGACGTCTCCCTCGACGCGCTGCTCGCGCCCGCATACAGCAACGCCCGCCGCGACCTGGTCGGCGGCACGGCATCCTACGAGCTGCGGCCCGGAAGTCCCGACGGCCGGGCGCCGCAACTGCCCGCCGCCCATGCCGATCGGTTGCCGGCGACGGCCGGAGCGGGCGAGCCCACCGTCGCCGTCGACGGCGGCACCCGCGGCGACACGTGCCACGTCGACGTCGTCGACCGCTGGGGCAACATGATCTCGGCGACCCCGAGCGGCGGCTGGCTGCAGTCCAACCCGGTGGTGCCCGAGCTGGGCTTCCCGCTCGGCACCCGCCTTCAGATGGCCTGGCTGGAGCCGGGGCTGCCTAACTCGTTGACGCCCGGCAAGCGTCCGCGCACCACGCTCAGCCCGTCGCTGGCCCTGCGCGACGGCGAGCCGGTGCTGGCGTT
Source organism: Pseudonocardia sp. (assembly GCF_025965585.1). Lineage (GTDB taxonomy): Bacteria > Actinomycetota > Actinomycetes > Mycobacteriales > Pseudonocardiaceae > Pseudonocardia. The sequence goes on along the minus strand of NZ_JAOPWR010000354.1, from coordinate 2,636 downwards.
CGGCACGCCGGGCGGCGACCAGCAGGACCAGTGGACGCTGCACTTCCTGCTCGCGGTGGCGCTGCGCGACGAGGTGCGCGGCGGGCCCGACCTGCAGGGCGCCATCGACGCCCCGAACTGGCACACCGACAGCTTCCCCAGCTCGTTCTACCCGCGCGGCACGGCGCCCGGCAGCCTCGTCGTCGAGTCGCGGATCGGCGAGAAGACGATCACCGATCTCCGCAGGCGCGGGCACGACGTCACGGTCGGCGCGCCCTGGTCGGAGGGCCGCATCTGCGCGGTCGCCCGGGACCCCGCCACCGGGGTCCTGTCCGCGGGGGCCAACCCGCGCGGCATGCAGGGGTACGCCGTGGGCCGCTAGGACCTGACCCATCCGGTCGGGGCCGCCCAGGCCGCCACCACCGCGTCGACGGCCTCGTGCAGTGCCGCGGCGATCTCGGGGGCCCGGGCCCGGCGGAACCGCATCGTCGGAGCCGAGACGCTGACCGCCGCGAACGGCTCACCGCCGGGGTCGGGCACGCAGACGCCCACGGCGGTGATGCCGGGCTCGGTCCCGTCGGAGTTGATCCCGTAGCCCTGGCGCCGGGTGCGCGCGAGCATCCGCTCCAGCCGCTCGGGATCGATGTCGGCGCGGCCGGCGTAGAGCGCGCGGACCGCGGGCGGGGGCAGGTGCGCGAGCAGGATCTTGCCGCCGGAGGTGACCTCCGCGGGAAGCCGGACGCCGGCCCGCGACCCCACCCGCAGCGGCTGGGCCGCCTCGATGCTGTCGACGAACCGCACGTGGTCGCGGTCGCGGACGACGAGGTGGACGGTCTCGTCGAGGACGCGGTTGACCTGCTCCATCGCCGGCCGCAGCCAGCTGCGCAGGAACGCCGGATCGGTGCGCGGCACGGACCGCGCCAGCGCCGGCCCCGGGACGTAGGACCGGTCGTCGCGCTGCACCGCGAACCCGCGGTAGACGAGCATCCGCAGCAGCCGGTGCGCCGTGGAGCGGGCGACGCCCAGCTCGGTGGCGGCGTCGCTGACCCGGACCGCGCCGTCGCGCCAGAGCAGCGTCAGCAGCCGCAGCGTGTTGTCCACGGCCTCCACCGCGTACTGGGGCTTGTTCTGCACGGGGGAATCCTAGGTACACGTGCGTTCCACGACCAGGAGCGTGGACGTAGCGTCGGGGACCATCGCCCGGCAAGGAGGAACCCCATGACCGCGACCCGGTCCGACCAGGTCACCGACCAGGAGCAGCGCGACCTCGACCAGCTCTACGCCGATGTCGCGGCGGCGCACATGGCGCCGCTGTGGACGCAGCGTGCGGGCCTGATGCCGCAGGTGCCGGAGCCGTCGGCGGTGCCGATGCTGTGGCGCTGGTCCACGCTCCACCCCCTTGCCGAACGCAGCGGCGAGCTCGTGCCCGTCGGCCGCGGTGGGGAGCGCCGCGCGATCGCGCTGGCCAACCCGGGCCTGCCGGGCACCGCGTACGCCACGCCGACACTCTGGGCGGCCATCCAGTACCTGGGCCCGCGCGAGGAGGCCCCCGCGCATCGGCACACGCAGACGGCGTTCCGGTTCGTCGTCGAGGGCGAGGGCGTCTGGACCAACGTCGAGGGCGACGCGGTCGCGATGCGCCGCGGCGACCTGTTGCTGACGCCGGGCATGCACTTCCACGAGCACCACAACACCACCGACCACCCGATGGCCTGGATCGATGGCCTGGACATCCCGCTGGTCCGCCAGCTCGACGCCGGCTTCTTCGAGTTCGGCCCCGACGAGCTGGCCACGCGGGAGACGCCCGCCGCGTCGCGCAACGAGCGGCTCTGGGGCCACCCCGGGCTGACCCCGGTCGGTGCCCCGGTGCCGAAGGCCTCGCCGCTGATGGCCTACCGGTGGGAGCACACCGACGCCGCGCTCGCGGCGCAGCTGGAACTCGAGGCCGAGGGACACCCGGGCGTCGTCGCGCCGGGGCATGCCGTCGTCCGGTTCACCAACCCGGCCACCGCGCGCGACGCGCTGTCGACGATGCGCACCGAGATGCACCGGTTGCGCGCCGGAACGCGGACGCCGGCCACGCGCGTCGCCGGTTCCACGGTGTGGCAGGTGTTCGACGGCTCCGGCGTGGTCGCCGTCGGCGACGAGCGCTACGAGGTGGCCACCGGCGACCTGTTCGCGGTGCCGTCCTGGGCGCCCGTGACGATCGAGACCGACGGCGGGCTCGACGCCTTCCGGTTCGGCGACGACCCGGTGTTCGAGGCGCTGGGTCTCGCCCGGACCGAGGTGTCCGCGTGAGGCTCGCGACCGTCCGCACGGCCGGGGGCACCCGGGCCGTCCGCATCGACGAGGACGCCGCGGTCGACCTCGGCCACGCCGACCTCGGCGACCTGCTGGTCCGCTACCTCACCGACGGCGCCGTCCTCACCACCCGCATCGCCGGTGTGGGGGAGTGCCGCAACGTCTGCCGCGGCGAGAAGGTGCCTGCGTGACCACCGGCGTCCTCGTCGTCGGAGGTGGGATCGGCGGACTGACCGCCGCGCTGTGCAGCGCGCGGGCCGGCCTGACCGTGCGCGTGCTGGAGCAGGCCGCCGCGTTCGGTGAGATCGGCGCGGGCATCCAGCTGGCACCCAACGCCACCCGCGTGCTCGACCGCC
>NZ_JAOPWR010000488.1 GCF_025965585.1 Pseudonocardia sp. | reverse complement strand
CGTGGAACTCGCCGCTGCTGCTGCTCACCTGGAAGCTCGCGCCCGGCCTCGCGGCGGGGTGCACGTTCGTCGTCAAGCCGTCGGAGCACTCGCCGGCCTCGACGCTGGGCTTCGCGGAGCTGTTCGCACAGGCCGGGTTCCCGGCGGGCGTGGTCAACGTCGTGTCCGGCCTGTCGCGCGAGACGGGCGCGGCGCTGGCGGGGCACCCGGGCATCGACAAGGTCGCCTTCACCGGTTCCACGGCCACCGGTCGCGCCGTCGCGCACGCCGCGGCGGAGAACCTCAACAAGGTCACCCTGGAGCTGGGTGGCAAGAGCCCGCAGATCGTCTTCCCCGACGCCGACCTGCAGGCCGCCGCGAACGGCCTGGTCGCGGGCGTCTTCGCGGCCACCGGGCAGACGTGCATGGCCGGTTCCCGGCTCATCGTCCACGCCGACGTCCACGACGAGCTGGTGCGTCTCGTGGCGGAACGGGCCGCGCAGATCCGCCTCGGCGACCCCAACGACCCCGCCACCGAGATGGGCCCGGTGGCCAACCGGCCGCAGTACGAGAAGGTGCTCGGCTACCTGAAGACGGCCGAGTCCGAGGGCGCCACGGTGGCCTACGGCGGCGCGGCCGACGACGCGCTCGGCGGGCTGTTCGTGAAGCCCACGGTGCTCACCGGCGTCACCGCGCAGTCGACGATCGTGCGCGAGGAGGTGTTCGGGCCGGTGCTGTCGGCCTACACGTTCACCGACGAGGACGAGGCGCTGAAGCTCGCCAACGACACGCCGTACGGCCTGGCCGGGGCGGTCTGGACGAAGGACGTGCACCGCGCCCACCGGGTGGCCGCGCGGCTGCGGGCCGGCACGGTGTGGATCAACGCGTACCGGGTGGTGGCGCCGAGCGTGCCGTTCGGCGGGTTCGGACAGTCGGGCCTGGGACGGGAGAACGGCGCCGCCGCGCTCGACGAGTACCTCGAGAACAAGTCGGTCTGGGTGGAGCTCACGGGCGGGACGCGCGACCCGTTCACGCTCGGTTGATCGCTGCGCCGCCGGGCGGGTGGTGTTCGGCGCAGCCGACACTGCGCCGTTCGGCGGGTCGCGGCCCCCTCTTCACACGACATGCTGATCCCGTGCACGGACCCTCGACCGGCGCCGCGGGCACCGCCGTCCGCCGGCGTCGGAGCGTGCCCGCAGGGCTGTGCGCGGCGTGACCGCGCTCCGGTCGGCGTCCGGGGCCCCGGCTGAGGGCAGGCGGCGGTCGGATCTGCCCGGCTCCGTGTTCGGCGACCGGGTCACGACCCCCCGGCTCGTCCTGCGCTACACGGTCACGGGCCTCGTGGTCCTCGTCCTCGTCGCGGTCGTCACGGTCTTCGCCAGCCGCACCATCGGCACCCAGGAGGCGATCGGGGACGCCATCCGCGCCACGTCGCTCGTCGCCGAGGTCGCGGCGGAGCCCACACTGACCGACGGGGTGCTGGCCGGCGACCCCACCGCGCTCGCGGCGCTGGACCACGCGGTGCGGACGCATGTGGTCCGCGGCTCGCTGGTCCGGGTCAAGATCTGGGACGCCTCCGGTCGGATCGTCTACTCCGACGAGTCGCGCCTGATCGGGGACCGGTTCGCACTCGGCGACGACGCGCGGAGCGCACTCGCCACGGGCACACCGGTGGCCGACATCAGCGACCTCGGGGACCCGGAGAACCGCCTCGAGGAACGGGCCGTCCAGCTGCTGGAGGTCTACGAGCGGCTGCAGACGCCGTCGGGGACACCGGTGCTGTTCGAGGCCTACTTCAGCTACGCCGGCGTCACGGCCGCGGGTCGCAGCCTCTGGCTGCAGTTCGCGCCCTACATCCTCGGGGCACTGGGGCTGCTGGCCCTGCTGCAGGTGCCCATCGCCGTGTCGCTGGCCCGGCGGCTGCACCGCACGCAGGTCCAGCGCGAGCACCTGTTCGCGCGGGCCATCGAGGCGACCGACGCCGAGCGCCGCCGGATCGCGGGCGACCTGCACGACGGCGTGGTGCAGGACCTGGCGGGGGTGGCGTTCTCGCTCGGCGCGGTCACGCGCCGCGACGCGGGCGGTCCGGGGATGGACGAGGTCGAGAACGCGGCCGGGCGGGTCCGCCACGCGGTGCGCTCGCTCCGCTCGCTGCTGGTGGAGATCTACCCGCCGAACCTGTACGAGGAGGGTCTGGAGGCGGCGCTGTCCGACCTCCTCGCCCGGCTCGCCGCCCGCGGGACGGAGACGTCGCTGGAGGTCGGCGTGCCCGTCCCGGCCCTCGACGTCGACGTGATCGAGCTGCTCTACCGCGTCGGGCAGGAGGGACTGCGCAACGTCGCCGAGCACGCGGACGCGCAGCGGGTGGAGATCACCGTCCGCCGGGAGGGCGCCGCGGTGGTGATGCGGGTGGTCGACGACGGCCGGGGCATCGACCCGGGGCCGCTGCCCGACCGGCCGGGGCACCTCGGGCTGCGCGCGCTCGCCGGCCTCGCCGACCGGCTGGGCGCCACCCTGGAGATGGAGTCCGCGCCCGGTCGCGGCACCGAGCTCCGCCTGGAGGTGCCTGCCAGGTGATCTCGGTGATCGTCGTCGACGACCACGCCGTCGTCCGTCACGGGTTGCAGCAGCTGCTGGGCACCGCGCCCGACATCGACCTGGTGGCCGTGGCCGCCGACGGGCAGGAGGCCGTCGACCTGGTGCGGCTGCACCGTCCCGACGTGGTGCTCATGGACCTCGCCATGCCGGTGATGGGCGGGGTGGAGGCGACCCGGGCGATCCTGGCCGAGCGGCCCGAGACGCGCGTCGTGGTGCTCACCTCGTTCGGGGACGAGAGCCGCATCGTCGCGGCGCTGGAGGCCGGCGCCCGCGGCTACCTGCTCAAGCACACCGAACCCGACGCGCTGATGGACGCCGTGCGCTCGGTGCACGCCGGGGAGGTGCCGCTGGACCCGCGAGCGGGACGCGTGCTGCTCGACCGGCAGCGCGCCGGGCCCGTCGCGGCCGGCATCTCGCACCGGGAGCGGGAGGTGCTGGAGCTCGTGGCCGAGGGGCTGGCCAACAAGCAGGTGGGGCGCAGGCTCGGCATCAGCGAGCGCACCGTCAAGGCCCATCTGACCAGCGTGTTCCAGCGGATCGGCGTCACCGACCGGGTGCAGGCCGCCGTGTGGGCGTGGGAGCACCTGCGCTGAGCCCCAGTGGCGCGCCGCGGCCCGGCCTCAACTGCCGGAGCTCACGGTGCGGGACGAACCGCCGTCGCTCGGGGTGTCCGTGACGCCGGTCGGGGCGTGGTCGTGCGGCCGGTTCGACGGTCCACTGTTGCCCGACGGCGGGGCGGCGTCGTCGGGCCCGTTCGACGTCCCGCGGCGCCCCGGTCCCGTGGCGGGGCCGCCGGGGGTGCTGCCGGTCCCGGGCCCTGCGCC
>NZ_JAOPWR010000480.1 GCF_025965585.1 Pseudonocardia sp. | reverse complement strand
CGCGCAGGTAGTCCAACAGGGCGGTCTTACCGGCTCCGGGCTCGCCGTGAAGGACCAGCACCGAGCTCTGACCGGCCCGGACCCGGTCCACCAGTCGGTCCAGCGCCTCGCACTCGCGGCGCCGACCAAGCAACCCGAGCCCCGGTTGGCTGCTGGACCTATCCATGGCTAATGGTAGAGGCGGCGCCGACTCGATCGGCAACCCGCTGGTCCAGCCGTCCGGTGAACCGAATGCGCCCGGGGCCGCAGCCCGGACCAGCCGCACCTATCTGTCCGCGTACTACCCGCCAGGTCCTGCGCAGCCAGGGCATACAGAAGGCGATCACGGCCCTGACCCGTTCGCGGCCGAGGCGGTCGATCGCCTCCCGACAGGCTCCGTTACAGGAAATTATCCTCGTCGATCTCCTTGCGTCCGGGGTCCTCGCGAGTACCTTCCGATCACCCGCCCCGCGCCCGCAGAGGAGCCCACGACGTGCCCGAAGGAATTGCGGTCGACGAGGACGAGATGAAGCTGGCCGAGCTCGGCTACAAGCAGGAGCTGAGCCGGTCCTGGTCCGGATTCTCGAATTTCGCCATCTCGTTCTCGATCATCTCGATCCTCGCCGGGTGCTTCACCAGCTTCGGGCTCGGCTGGAACAACGGCGGCCCGGCGGCCATCGCGTGGGGCTGGCCGATCATCGCGTCGCTGATCCTCGTGATCGGCTTCTGCATGGCGGAGCTCGTGTCGTCCTACCCGACCTCGGGCGGCATCTACTGGTGGGCCTCCAAGCTCGGCGGCGCCAAGGCCGGCTACTACACGGGCTGGCTCAACCTCATCGGCCTGCTGGCCATCGTGGCGTCGGTGGCTTACGGCTGTGCCACGTTCTTCGACATCACGCTCGGGCTCCTCGACCCGGCGTGGACGTCGGGGGACCTCGACAACATCTTCCTGTTCTTCCTCGCGATCCTCGTGATCGCCTCGGTGATCAACATCTTCTCGAGCCACCTGCTGGCCATCATCAACAACATCTCCGTGTGGTGGCACGTGGTCGGCGCGGCCGCGGTGGTGCTCATCCTGATCATCGTGCCGTCCCGGCACGCCAGCATCGGTGCGGTCTTCACCCACACCGTGAACAACACGGGGTTCTTCGGGGGGCAGACCGGCGGCCTCGCGTTCGTGTTCGGCGTGCTCCCGCTGTCGTTCATCCTCACCCAGTACACGATCACCGGCTACGACGCCTCGGCCCACCTGTCGGAGGAGACGAAGAGCGCGGCGAACGCGGCCGCGAAGGGCATCTGGCGCTCGATCCTCTACTCCGGCATCGGCGGCTGGATCCTGCTGCTGTCGTTCCTGTTCGCCGTCCAGGACGAGGACAAGGTCACCGCGGGCGGTGGCGGGGTCGCCGTGATCATCGGCCAGGCCCTGTCGAGCGGCTGGGGCGGCACGCTGCTGCTGATCTCCACCGCCGGCCAGTTCTTCTGCACGATCGCCTGCATGACCAGCACCACCCGCATGCTCTTCGCGTTCAGCCGCGACGGCGCGGTGCCCGGTGGCCGGTACTGGTCGCGGCTCAACAGCGGCAAGGTCCCGGTCTACGGCGTGGTCCTCACCGCCGTCGTCGCGGCGGTGCTGACGGTGCCCGCGCTGGTGAAGGTGGACATCAACGGGGCCCCGGTGCCGGTGGCGTTCTTCGCGGTCGTGTCGATCGGCGTGGTGGGGCTCTACCTCGCCTTCGCGATCCCGATCTACTACCGGTGGAAGGCCGGCGACAGCTTCCCGACGGGCGGCTGGACGCTGGGCACGAAGTACCGGTGGATGTGCGTCGTGGCGCTCGTCGAGATCGTCGTGACGTCGATCATCGCGCTGCTGCCCACGAGCAGCGGCGGGGCGCCGTGGTACCCGGAGTTCGCGTGGAAGTACGTGAACTACACGGTGCTCGTCGTGCCGGGCGCGCTGATCCTGCTCTGGATCTACTGGCACCTGTCGGTGAAGAACTGGTTCACCGGCCCGAAGACCACGGTGGACGCCCCGGGCACGGACGTCAGAGCAGCGTGAGGAGCAGCGCCAGGAACGTCTCGGGGCCGCCGGCCAGCACGTTGTGGGTGGTAGGCAGGTCGTGCACCTGCCACGCCGGGTCGCCGCGCAGGCGCTCGGCCACCGGCGCGAACGGCGACGTCTCGATCCAGCGCGGTGCCGTGGCCAGCACGTAGTGCCGGTCGCGCACCGCCTCGCCCGGTGGCCATGGTCGGGCGTTCGATGGGCGACCCTGCAAATTTGTCAGGCTGGGCTTATCAGGTTAGGCTGAGGGTATGTCCGAGGTCCTCGACGCCCTGCGCGTGGCCGGCGCGCTGCGGATGAGCATCAGCCTGCTCACCCGCAAGCTCCGCCAGTCGCATCCCGACGGGGGGCTCACCTCCCCCGAGATGTCCGCGCTGGCGCGGCTGGACCGCGGGGGCCCGGCCACCTCGGCGGCACTCGCGAAGCTCGAGCAGATCAGCCCCCAGTCGATGGGGGCCACGCTCGGTGCGCTCGAGGCCCGCGGGCTCGTCGAGCGGCGCCCCGATCCGCAGGACGGCAGGCGGGTCCTGCTGTCGGTGACCGACGCGGGGCGCACGGCCATGTCCGACCGCCGCGACGCGCGCACCCGGCAGCTGGCCGACGCGCTCTCCGACGAGTTCACGCCCGTGGAGCTGGAGCGGCTGCTCGCCGCCGCCCCGCTGCTGGAGCGGCTGGCGGCGCGGCTGTGACGACGGGTATGGGGACGACGGGGATGGGGACGACGGGAATGGGGACGACGGGGACCGCGAGCACCACCGACCGCTACCAGTGGGTGGCGCTCGCGAACACCACCGCCGCCGTGTTCATGTCGGCGCTGGACGGGTCCATCGTCATCATCGCGCTGCCGGCGATCTTCACCGGGATCCGGCTGGACCCGCTGGCCGCGGGCAACATCAGCTACCTGCTCTGGATGATCATGGGTTACCGGCTGGTCCAGGCGGTGCTCGTGGTCACCGTCGGCCGGCTCGGTGACATGTACGGGCGGGTCCGGATCTACAACGCGGGCTTCGCGGTGTTCACCGCCGCGTCGGTGCTGCTGTCGTTCGACCCGTTCGTGGGCGGCAACGGTGCACTGTGGCTGATCGGCTGGCGTGTCCTGCAGGCCGTTGGCGGGTCCATGCTCACCGCCAACTCCGCGGCCATCCTCACCGACGCGTTCCCGGCCGACCGGCGCGGCTTCGCCCTGGGCATCAACCAGGTCGCCGGCCTGGCCGGCATGTTCATCGGCCTGGTCGCGGGCGGCCTGCTCGCCGCGGTGGACTGGCGGGCGGTGTTCTGGGTCAACGTGCCCGTCGGCGTCTTCGGCACGGTGTGGGCCTACCGCACGCTGCGCGACACGGGTCGGAGCGGCGGCGGGCGCATCGACTGGTGGGGCAACGCCACGTTCGCCCTGGGGCTGGGCGCGGTGCTCGTCGCCGTCACGGAGGGCATCCAGCCCTCCGGCGGCCACACCATGAGCTGGACGGATCCGTCGGTCTACGGCCTGCTGGTCGGTGGCGTCGTGCTGCTCGCGGCGTTCGTCGTGATCGAGACCCGGATCGCCGCACCGTTGATCGAGCTCGGCCTGTTCCGCATCCGGGAGTTCACCGCGGGCAACATCGCGGGCTTCGCCGTGTCCGTCGCCCGGGGCGGACTGCAGTTCATGCTCATCATCTGGCTGCAGGGCATCTGGCTGCCGCTGCACGGCTACGACTACGCCGACACGCCGCTGTGGGCGGGCATCTTCCTTCTCCCGCTGACGGCCGGGTTCCTCGTGTCGGGCCCGGTCGCGGGCACGCTGTCGGACCGGATCGGCGCGCGGGGCGTGGCCACCTCCGGCATGGTCCTTTTCGGCGCGAGCTTCCTCGGGCTGATGGCGCTGCCGGTCGACTTCTCCTACTGGGCCTTCGCGGTGCTCATCGCCGCCAACGGGATCGCCAGCGGCATGTTCGGCGCGCCCAACTCGTCGTCGATCATGAGCAGCGTGCCCGCGAGCCAGCGCGGTGTGGCGTCGGGCATGCGGTCGACGTTCCAGAACTCCGGCACCGCGCTGTCGATCGGCGTCTTCTTCTCGCTGATGATCGCGGGGCTGGCGAGCAGCCTCCCGCAGGCGCTCACGAGCGGCCTGCAGCAGCAGGGCGTGCCCCACGCCGTCGCCGCGCAGATCGGCAGCCTCCCGCCGGTGTCGTCGCTGTTCGCGGCGGTGCTGGGGGTGAACCCGGTGCAGAACCTGCTGGCCCCCACCGGTGTCCTCGCCGCGCTGCCCGTGGCGAGCCGGCAGGTGCTCACCGGCCGGGAGTTCTTCCCCGACGTGATCTCGGGGCCGTTCCACGACGGTCTCGTGATCGTCTTCGCGGTCGCCGCCGGCCTGGCGGCGATCGCCGGTCTCGCGTCGTTGCTGCGCGGCGGCCGTGCCGTCCTGTCCGACGCCGTGTCCCACACCCCGATCGAAAGCGAGTCGCGATGAGCCTCACGACCCTCGACCCCGTCCCCGCCCTCGTCGTGATCGACCTGCAGAAGGGCATGCTCGGCGTCCCCACGGTGGACCCGCTCCCCGAGATCGTGGACCGCGCCGCCGGCCTGGCCGCCGCGTTCCGCCGGCGCGACCTGCCGGTCGTGCTGGTGACCGTCGCGGGCGGCGCTCCGGGGCGCACCGACGCCGGGAGCCGGTCCGGTCCGACCCCGCCGCCGGACTGGGCCGATCTCGTCGACGAGCTGGACGCCCGGCCCGGCGACCACCGGGTCGTCAAGCGGACGTGGGGTGCCTTCCACGGCACCGATCTCGACGCCCACCTCCGCGACAAGGGCGTGACGCAGGTCGTGCTCGCCGGGGTCGCCACCAGCAGCGGCGTCGAGTCGACGGCACGCGCGGCCTACGAGCACGGCTACCACGTGGTGCTCGCGACCGACGCGATGACCGACAGGAACGCCGAGGCCCACCGGGGCAGTATCGAGCGGGTCTTACCGCGGCTCGGCGAGACCACCACCAGCGCCGACGTCCTGGCGATGCTCGACGCCACTCGCTGACTCAGGTGGCCACGGCCCGCAGCACGAACGCCACGAGATCCGCGGCATAGGCGTCGGCCCCCGCGGCGACCTGCTCGCGCAGATGTGCGGGCGTGGCGAGGACGTGGTTGAGGCAGCCCCCGACCACGGCGTCGAGCAGCAGCGTGACGCTCGTGCCGGCCCGCAGCTCGCCGCGCCGGATCCCGCGCCGGACGATCGCGCGTGCCGCCAGCACCTGCGCCTCCCGTACCTTCTCGACCTGCTCGCCGACGCCCGGGACGGTGTCGGCGTCGGTGAGCAGCCGGATCGTGGCGCGGCCGGAGTCGCCGAGGTAGGACGTCAGCATCTGGCGGGCGAGCTGCACGAGGTCGTCGCGCACGGAGCCGGTGTCGATGTCGGCCACCCGGTCGATCCGGCTCGACAGCGCCCCGACGAGCAGCGCCTCCTTGTTGGGCCAGCGCAGGTAGATCGACGCCTTGCCGACACCGGCGCGGCGGGCCACTGCGTCCACGGTGAAGCCGGCCCAGCCCTCCTTGCCGAAGACGTCGGCGGCGGCGCGGGCCACCCGCTCGTCGACCCCGGGATCACGGGGCCTGCCGACGCCCGGCGCAGCGGACCGGTCGGAGTGGCGGGTGGTCATGGGAGCAGCCTGCCAAACCGGCGTGAGCAAGCGCTCCTTGAGTGGCGTGGCGCGAGCGGTATAGCCTCGAACCTGTTTCGGACGATATACGTCTAGGAAGTCGGTGGGATGGTTCTCACGCAGGACGAGGATGGCGCGATCGAGGTCGTCGGCACCGCGCAGCACGCGGCGTGGGCGGCGCGCACGTTCCCGCCGGTCGAGGGGCTCGCCGCCGGCATCTGGTCGGTACCCGTGCCCATCCCGGACAACCCGCTGCGCTACACGCTCAGCTACCTCGTCCCCGGCGACGAGGGGATCGTCGTCGTCGATCCGGGCTGGGACACCGAGGACGGCTGGGCGGCGTTGTCCGCCGGTCTCGCCGCCGCGGGTGCCACGGCGGCCGACGTTGCCGGGATCGTCGCCACGCACGTCCATCCCGACCACCACGGGCTCTCGGCCCGGCTGAGGGAGGTGTCCGGCGCCTGGATCGCGATGCACCCCGCGGAGCGCGACACGCTGCCCGACCGCACGGTCAGCGCAGGCGACCGGGCCCGCGGGGCCCTGCGGTGGCTCCGCGCGAGCGGCGCGCCCGAGGACGAGGCGCGCGCGCTGCTCGCGTCCTTCCGCGGCGACCCGTCGAGGGCGACGGGCATGGCGGAACCCGACGTCCTGCTCGACGACGGCGACCTCGTACCGATGCGCGGCCGCAGGCTGCGCGCGGTCTGGACGCCCGGGCACACACCGGGCCACCTGTGCCTGCAGGAGGTCGACGCGCGGCTGCTGCTCACCGGCGACCACGTGTTGCCGCGGATCACGCCCAACGTCGGCCTGCACCCGGGCGCCGACGCGCCCGTCCTCGCCGAGTTCCTCGGCTCGCTCGAGCGCACGGCCGCGTTCGACGACCACGACGCCCTCCCGGCCCACGAGTACCGGTTCCGCGGCATCGCCCGGCGCGTCCGGCGGCTGCGCGAGCACCACGAGCACCGCTGCGCCGAGATCCTCGACGTCGTCACCGAGCTCGGGGAGCCGACGGTCTGGCAGCTCACCTCCCAGCTGACCTGGTCGCGGCCCTGGGCCGAGATCGGGCCGATGACGTTCGCCGCCGTCGCAGAGACGGCCGCCCACCTCCGATACCTCGTCGACACCGGTGACCTCGCCCGGGTCGATGTCCGTACCGGCACCGAAGGCGACCCCCTCCACCGGGTGCGCCGCGTCGCCGTCCCCGCCGCCAGGAGCAGCGCATGACCACCGAAGGCGCATGACCACCGAACTGGACCCCCGCACCCCGCTCGCGCGCTGGCCGGGGAGTGGCGCAACCGCTAGTACCCGCTCTGCAGCACGATCATCGACCGGCACCGCAGCTCGACCGTGCTGCCGGGCGTGAAGGGGTACCGGCCGGTGTCGGCGAGCAGCGGGTCGGCCGTGTCCACCACCGCGACCCAGGCCTTCCCGTAGGTCTCGTCGGGGAGCGTGAACGTGTGCTCCTCGTGGTGGGTGTTGATGAGCAGCAGGAAGGAGTCGTCGACGATCCGCTCGCCCAGCTCGTCGCGGTCGGGGATGCCCCGCCCGTTGAGGTGGATGGCCATGGCGTGGGTGTCGCCGCTGTCCCAGTCCTCGTCGCTCATCGGCTGGGCGTCGGTGCGCAGCCACGCGATGTCGTCGATGCCCGAGCCGCGCAGCGGCCTGCCCTGGAAGAAGCGCTGCCTGCGGAAGATCGGGTGCTCGGCGCGCAGGGCGGCGAGCCGCGCGGTGAAGTCGGTGAGCACCTCGTTGGCGCGGGCCCGGTCCCAGTCGACCCAGCTCAGCTCGTTGTCCTGGCAGTAGACGTTGTTGTTGCCCTGCTGGGAGCGGCCGAGCTCGTCGCCGTGGGCGATCATCGGCACGCCCTGGCTCAGCATCAGTGTGGCGAGGATGTTGCGCTTCTGGCGCTCGCGCAGCGCGTAGATCTCGCTGTCGTCGGTGGGGCCCTCGGCGCCGCAGTTCCAGGACCGGTTGTGGTTCTCGCCGTCGCGGTTGTCCTCGCCGTTGTCCTCGTTGTGCTTCTCGTTGTAGGACACGAGGTCCTCGAGCGTGAAGCCGTCGTGCGCGGTCACGAAGTTGATCGACGCGATGGGCCTGCGGTTGTCGGCCTCGTAGAGGTCCGACGAGCCGGTGAAGCGCGCCGCGAACTCCCCGAGGCTCGCCGGCTCACCCCGCCAGAAGTCGCGGACCGTGTCGCGGTACTTGCCGTTCCACTCCGTCCACAGCGGCGGGAAGCCACCCACCTGGTAGCCGCCGTCCCCGACGTCCCACGGCTCGGCGATGAGCTTGACCTGGCTGACGATCGGGTCCTGGTTGACGAGGTCGAAGAACGCCGAGAGCCGGTCGACCTCGTGGAACTCCCGTGCCAGCGACGAGGCCAGGTCGAACCGGAAGCCGTCCACGTGCATGTCGGTGACCCAGTAGCGCAGGGAGTCCATGAGCAGCCGCAGCGACTCGTGGTGGCGCACGTTGAGGCTGTTGCCGGTGCCGGTGGTGTCGTAGTAGTGCTTCTCGTCGCCGTCGACGAGCCGGTAGTAGGCCCGGTTGTCGATGCCGCGGAACGACAGGGTCGGACCCATGTGGTTGCCCTCGGCGGTGTGGTTGTAGACGACGTCGAGGATCACCTCGATGCCCGCCCGGTGCAGGGTGCGCACCATCGATTTGAACTCGTAGACCTGCTGCCCGCGGGTGCCGAAGCTGGCGTAGTCGTTGTGCGGGGCGAAGAAGCCGATGGTGTTGTAGCCCCAGTAGTTGCGCAGGCCCTTGTGGGCGAGCGTCGAGTCGTGCACGAACTGGTGCACCGGCATCAGCTCGACGGCCGTGACCCCGAGCTTCTTGAAGTGCTTGATCATCGCCGGGTGCGCCATGCCGGCATAGCTGCCGCGGACGTCCTCGGGGATGCCCGGGTGGCGCATCGTCATGCCCTTGACGTGGGCCTCGTAGATGACTGTGTCGTTGTAGGGCACCCGCAGCGGCCGGTCGTGGGCCCAGTCGAAATACGGGTTGATCACCACCGACGTCATCGCGTGCGGGGCGGAGTCGCTGTCGTTGAACGAGTCGGGCTCGCCGAACTTGTACGAGAACAGCGCCTCGTCCCAGTCGATCTCGCCGTCGACGGCCTTGGCGTACGGGTCGAGCAGCAGCTTCGACGGGTTGCAGCGCAGCCCGGACGCCGGCTCGTACGGGCCGTGCACGCGGTAGCCGTAGCGCTGCCCGGGCCACACCTGCGGCAGGTAGCCGTGCCAGACCAGCCCGTTGCGCTCGGGCAGGTTCACCCGCGACTCGACGCCCGCGTCGTCGAACAGGCACAGCTCGATGCGCTCGGCCACCTCGGAGAAGATCGCGAAGTTGGTGCCACCGCCGTCGAACGTCGATCCCAGGGGGTAGGGCGATCCGGGCCAGATGTGCACGCGTTCTCCAAGACGTCAGACGATCGGGCGGGCACCCGCGCGCCGCGGTCGCCCGCGCGCCGCGGCCGCCGGGCCTGCTGGTGATCAGGATGCCCGGTCGGGGCGGCGCGCAAACGCCGGCACCGAGCGGTGCCCGATCACGATGCGGAGCATCTCAGATCGCGGCGGCGCCGCCGTCGACCGAGAGCGTGGCGCCGTGGATGTTCGCGGCGTCGTCGCTCGCCAGGAACACGACGGCCTTCGCGACCTCGTCCGGTGTGCTGGCCCGGCGGGACGGGAAGCGCGCGATCAGCGGCGCGAGGTGCGCCGCCATGGCGGCCACCTTGTCGGTGCTGGTCGGACCGGGTGCGACGGTGTTGACCCGCACGCCGAACGGTCCGTACTCGTCGGCCCAGGACTTCGTCAGCGAGTGCATCGCGGCCTTCGTCGTGCTGTAGAGGGCCGACCCTGCCGAGCCCCCGAAGCCGTTGATCGACCCCATGTTGACGACGGCACCGCGGCCGCGCGCGACCATCGCGGGGGCGACGAGCCCGGTCAGCAGGAACGCGGCCTTGACGTTGACCGCCAGCGCCCGGTCGATCAGGTCCTCGCCGACGTCGGCGGTCGGCCCGGGGACGATCAGCATCGCCGCGTTGTTCACGAGGACGTCCAGCGCCCCGCCCGCGATCGTGTGGGCGGCGTCGGCGAGCGTCCGGACGGCCCTCGCCCCGTCGGCCAGGTCGGCGCGCACGAAGGTCGCCCGCCCGCCGTCCCGGGCGATGGCGCCGACCACCTTCTCGCCGCGCTCGGCGTCGCGGCCGCTCACCACCACATGGGCGCCGTCTGCGGCGAGTGCGCGCGCGACGGCCGCCCCGATGCCGTCGGTGGATCCGGTGACGAGTGCGGTGCGGTCGTGCAGTCGTGTGGTCATGTCCCGAGCGTGCCTCGCGTAAATTGGACTCGCGAGTCCAGAACAGGAGGCCAGGTGTGCCGGTGCTGACGGCGAAGGGTGCGGCGACGCGGCAGCGGATCGTCGAGGGTGCGGCGGCCGAGATCCGCGAGAACGGCGTGGCCGCCACCACCCTCGACGATGTGCGCTCCCGCACGGGTACCAGCAAAGGGCAGCTGTTCCACTACTTTCCCGGCGGCAAGGAGGAGCTCCTCCTTGCGGTGGCCCGCCACGAGGCCGGCCGCGTCCTGTCCGACCAGCAGCCGCACCTGAGCGCGCTCACGTCGTGGGAGGCGTGGCTGCGGTGGCGCGACGCCGTGGTGGACCGCTACCGGGGCCAGGGGCAGCACTGCCCGCTCAACGTCCTGGTCTCGCAGCTGGGCCGCGGCACACCCGGCGCGCAGGCGGTGCTCGGTGAGCTGATGCGGCAGTGGCAGGGTGAGATCACCGTCGGCATCCGCCACATGCAGGACGCGGGCGAGGTCCGGGCGGAGCTCGACGCCGGCCGCACGGCGGCCGCACTGCTCGCCGGGATCCAGGGCGGCGTGGTCATGATGCTGTCCAGCGGCCGGCTCACCCACCTCGAGGCGGCGCTCGACGTCGGCATCGAGCACCTCCGGGGCGCCGGCAGCACGGCGGTCCCAGTGCAGAATGTCCGGATGGACGACGCGGCGCGGGCCTACATCGACGCCATCGAGCCCGCTCACCGGCCGCTGTTCGACCGGCTCCACCAGCTCGTGGTCGAGGAGTTCCCCGACGCCGACGTGGTGCTCTCCCACGCGATGCCGACGTTCTCGGTCGGTGACCAGCGCCTCCACGTCGGCGTCTGGAAGCACGGGGTGTCGCTCTACGGATGGGACGGGGCGAGCGACGGCGGGATCGTGGCCCGCCGGCCGGAACTGTCGTCGGGGCGCGGCACCTTGCGGCTGCGCCCCCGTGACGCGGAGCAGATCTCCGACGACGAGCTGCGGGCCCTGGTCCGCGGCGCGCTGACGCCGCGCCAGCGTGGCCGCCGCGTTAGCGGCCGGCCTCGGCCCGGACGCGCGCCGCGTTGACCTCCGCCGTCAGTGACCCGATGTCGTAGGCGCCGTGGTGGCGCCGCCCGTTGACGAAGAACGTGGGCGTGCCCGACACCGCGCTGCGGTCCGCCGACGCGACGTCGGCGGCGATCCGCTCGCGCCCGAGGTGGGAGTGCAGGTCGTCGCGGAACCGCTCGACGTCGAGGCCGAGGTCCTTGGCGTGGGCCACCAGGTCGCGCGGCAGCAGCTGGCCCGGGTGGTCGAGGAGCAGGTCGTGCATCTCCCAGAACCTGCCCTGCTCGGCGGCCGCCTCCGCCGCCTCCGCGGCCACCTGCGCCCGCGGGTGGACATCGGTCAGCGGCAGGTGCCGCCAGACGTAGCGCACGTCGCCGCGCTCGGCGAGCAACTCGCGCACCACCGGCTCCGCCTGCCCGCAGTAGGGACACTCGAAGTCGCCGTACTCCACCACGGAGACGGGCGCCTCCGACGGGCCGCGCAGGTGGTCGCGCTCCTCGTCGATCGGGTCCAGGAGATCGACGATCACCGGTGAGCTGCCCAGCAGCGCCCGCTCGCCCACGCTCTCCGGGAGCATCGCGGTGACGGTGAAGACCAGCTTGCTCAACGCGAAGGCGACCACCGCGGCGGCGAGCACCCCGAGCTTGGCTGCGTCGAGATCCGGTCCGGTGAAGGCGAGCGTCGCGATGAGCAGCGAGACGGTGAACCCGACGCCCGCGATGGTGCCGCCACCCACGACCGCCGCCCAGCCCACCGGTGGCCGCAACCGGCCCCGCGTCACGACCGTGACCAACCAGGACATGCCCGCGATGCCCACGGGCTTGCCGAGCACGTACGCGGCGACGATGCCCAGTGTGATCGGCGAGGCGAGCGCGGCGGCGAGGGCGTCGCCGCCGACGGGGATGCCGACGTTGGCCAGCGCGAACAGCGGGACCACGAGGAACGTCACCCACGGCGAGTAGAGCTGCTGGTAGCCGGCGTTGGGGGAGATCGCGGCGCCGAGCCCGACGCGGGCGGTGCGGGCCAGTGCGGCCGTCGGCTGCTCGCGGAACGCGCGCACGAGGTCGGTGGCGACCTCCAGCTTCTCCCGCGACGCGGGGCGCGCCCAGGTGAGGAGGCCGAGCGTCAGGCCTGCGGTCACCGGGTCGACGCCCGACTCGTGCAGTGCCACCCACGCCGCCACGCCGAGCACCGCGTACACGAACCCGCTGCGCACGTGCGCGGCCCGCGCGACCACGACGAGCACCAGCACCCCGGCGGCGACGAGCAGCGGGACGATCGCGACCACGCCGGTGTAGACCACGGCGATGATCGTCAGGGCCACCAGGTCGTCCACCACGAGGACGGTCAGCAGGAACGACCGCAGCGCGGGGGAGCGGATGCCCGCCAGTGCGAGCAGGCCGAGCGCGAGGGCCGTGTCGGTGGACATCGCCGCGCCCCAGCCGACCGTGGCGCGCGTGCCTGCCGTGACGGAGAGGTAGATCGCCACCGGCACGACCATCCCGGCCAGCCCGGCGAGCAGCGGCAGCACGAGGCGGCGGCGCTCGCGCAGCTCGCCCAGGTCGAACTCGCGGCGTGCCTCCAGCCCCACCACCAGGAAGAAGAACGACATCAGGCCGCTGTTGACCCACTCGCGCAGGCTCAGCTCCAGGGCCACACCGTGGGGAGGGCTGCCGACGCTGACGGCGAGCGGGGTGCTCCAGATGCCGTTGTACGCGGCACCGTCGACGTTGGCCCACACCAGTGCCGCCACAGCCGCGACGAGCAGCACCACTGCGCCGCCCGCCTCCGAGCCGGTCAGCCGGCGCACCCGGCGGGCGAACCCCTGACCCCACGCCGTCTGCCCGACGTACCCGACGCCCGAGACCGTCATGGACACAGTGTCGTCCACGGTCGGGTGGCCCCCTAGTGTGGCCGGATGCCCAGGTCCGGTTCGTCACGGTCGGCGGTGGCGGCGTGCGTCCTGCTGGCGGTCGCCGCCGGCTGCTCGGCCCCGTCTCCGCCCGCCACTTCGGTGGCGCCCGGAGCGCCCACCGCGGGTTCGGCCGCCGTCGGTTCGGCGGGACCGGCCGGACCGGCGGGCTCCGAGTGCCCGGACACCGCCTCGGCCCGTTACGGCTGGGGCGCCCCGACCCGGCAGTCCGACTTCCAGGACGGGCTCCCCGCAGACTGGCACCCCTACGGCCCGGAGCCGGGACATGAGCGCAACGGCGAGCGCACCCCGGAGGCCATCACCGTCGCCGACGGCGTCGCGACGATC
Source organism: Pseudonocardia sp. (assembly GCF_025965585.1). Classification (GTDB taxonomy): domain Bacteria; phylum Actinomycetota; class Actinomycetes; order Mycobacteriales; family Pseudonocardiaceae; genus Pseudonocardia. Next base: position 2,511 of record NZ_JAOPWR010000480.1, on the reverse strand, counting down.
ACCGGCACCGCCGACGGCACCACCGGCGCCATGAGCTGGCACCCCGGGCAGAAGTACGGCCGGTGGGAGACGTGCGTGAAGTCCGACATGGGTGGCGGCGGCCTCAACGCGGTGATCCTGCTGTGGCCGGTGGCGGAGGACTGGCCGGAGGGCGGGGAGATCGACTGGATGGAGATCACGGACCCCCTCCGCCAGGAGACCGGTTTCCACCTGCACTACGGCGCGGACAACTCCCAGGACGCCGGCTCGGTGGACCACGACGCCACGCAGTGGACGGCCTGGGCGCTGGAGTGGACACCCGAGCGCATGACGGCCTACGTCGACGGCCGGGAGTGGTGGTCGAGCACCGACACGAGCCACTTCCCGCCGCGGCCCATGGTGATGACGATGCAGCTCGACTACTTCGGCTTCGCCGTCGGCGGCACGGCCATGCACATGGACTGGGCGCGACAGTGGGCGCTGCCGGAGAGCGAGCCCGCCACCCTCTCGCTGGCGCCCGGCGACCCGGCCACGGGACAACCGGGGCTCTTCCCGGACCGGACGCCGCGCGCCCTGGGCTGATCCGCGCACCCTCGCTACGCCGTCGACGGGAGCTCGATCCGGCACAGGGTTGCCGGCCCAGCGGAGCGTGGACCTCACGTGACGGCGATCAGCGGCTCGACGACGGCCGCTGGGTGGCGTAGATCAGGTTGAGGGCCTGGCCGGGCGCGGGATGCGTGACGACCTCGCCGAAGCCCGCGTCGTCGAGCATCGTGCGGGCCAACTGCTCGCCCCACGCCGCGCCGAGGCCCGCACCGTCGTGGGCGAGGGAGACGGTCATGCAGTGCAGCGTGCTGATCGCGTAGATCCACGGCGCGAAGGGGTTGCCGACGTTCTCGGCGAGATCGCTCGACGCCGCCATGTCCACCATGACGAACGTGCCGCCGGGCACGAGCGCGTCGTGCACGCCGCGGAGGACGGCTGCGGGATCGGCCTGGTCGTGCACCGCGTCGATGGCGAACACGACGTCCAGTGGCACGGCCGGACGGAACGCGGCGACGTCGGCCACCTCGAACGCGACGTTGGTGAGCCCGGCAGCGGCGGCCTCGGCGGTGGCCCGCGCGATCGCGTCGGGCGCGATGTCGTAACCGGTGAACGTCGACGCGGGGAAGGCCGCGGCGAGCAGGACGAGCGCGTGCCCGGTGCCGCAGCCGACGTCGGCGACGCGCGCCCCCGCCGTCAGCCGGTCGGTCAGGCCGGGCACCAGCGGCAGCCACGCGTCCACGAGCAGCTCGTCGAGCGGGCGGCGGTTGAGCTGATCCATCACGCCGGTGAAGTCCGGGCTGAACGCCGAGTAGGGGACACCGCCGCCGGTACGGAACGCCTGTTCGATGCCGTCGAGGTTGCGGCCCAGCAGCGGCACCATCGCCGCCATCGGGGCCATGTTCTTCGACCCGTCGCCGGTCAGCGCGGCGGCGTGCTCGGGAGGCAGCGCGTACCGGGAGGTCGCCGGGTCGTAGGTCATGATCTCTGCGGTGACCATCGCGCCCAGCCACTCGCGGACGTAGCGCTCCTGCAGGCCGGCGCGGTCGGCCAGCTCCGTGGCGGTGGCCGCGCCGGCGGTCGCGGCGGTGAACAGGCCGGTCCGGTGCCCGATGTCGATGAGGAACGTCAGCGCACCGCCGGTATAGACGCCGAACAGGTGCCGCGCGAACGCGCGCACCTTCTTGCGGTCGAGTGCGGGCGCGTCGTCGGTGGTGGTCACGGGGTGATCCTGCCGGGACGGGACGCGGAACGCAGCACCTCCGCCGCCACCCACAGCTCGACGCGGTCGCGCGCGTCGGCCAGGGACCGTCCTGTCAGCTCCTCCGCGCGGCGCAGCCGGCGCCGGACGGTGTTGCGGTGCACCCCGAGCGACGCCGCGACGTCGCCGAGCCGGCCGTGGTGGGTGTGGAACCGGTCGAGGGTGGCGAGCAGTCGCTCGTTCTCGGCGGACCCCTCGGCGAGGGCGCCGAGCACGGACCGCGCGAACGCCTCACCCGCCGGGCCGCCGAGCAGCGCCGCCACGCCGCCGTCGACCACGTCGTTCCAGCGCGCGACGGGACGGTCGGACGTGGTGCGCGCCAGCGCGGCCAGCGCGGTGGCGTCGGAGTCGGCGACGCGCCCGGGCGGCTCCGGGGCACCGACGCCGGCCTGCCCGCCCGCGGCGCCGACCGCGTTGACCAGCGGCGCGAGATCGGCACCCTCCCGCACCAGGGCGATGAGGTGCCCGTCGACCGTGGCCGTGAGCGCGACAGCCGGTTCGGCGGCCGCCCACCGCTCGACCGCCTCCAGGAGCGGCTCGGGATCACCGGCCGCCCTGATCCGCACGACGTGGTGGCGCTCCTGCTCCCGTACCGGGCCGGTGGCCGCGGACGGCAGCGCGAGCAGCGCCCACGCGGAGCCGGTCTGGCCGCCCAGCAGCAGCCGCAGCGCCGCGGTGCGGATCTCCCGGGCCGCGGTGAGCGCGTCGGCGCGGCGCTCGGCGTCGAG
>NZ_JAOPWR010000342.1 GCF_025965585.1 Pseudonocardia sp. | reverse complement strand
CGTGCTGTCGCTGCCGCCGATGCCCAGCCCGTGGACGACGGCGACGGGCCACAGCGCGTAGCTCGCGAGGTGCACGCCCCGCCAGACGCGCAGCGGGATGTGGGTGCGCAGGAGGCTGGTGAGGATCACGGCGACGACCAGGTCGAACGCGACGGCGCCGAGGCCGAGCCAGAACGGGTGGTAGGTGGAGAGGAACGGGACGACCGCGTCGGGCCAGGTGATGCCGGCGTAGGGGTCGATGATCGAGGTGGAGATGTGCACCGCGAGGAAGGCGAGGGTGAGCAGGGAGAGGTTGCGGTGTACGGCGTGCAGGGTGAACCGCGGCCATCCGGTGGTGGTGAGGCGTCCGGAGTGGGAGGTGCCGAGCACGACGGTGGCGGTGATGAGCAGCAGCGACACCAGGCCGGTGGCGCGGCCGGCGAACCAGAGCGTCTGGCCCATGTCAGGTCCCTTCCGCGGGCTCGGGCCAGCCCGCCGTCGTGCTGATGCGCCCGTCGACGGCCACGAGGCGTGAGGGCAGGCCGCGCTCGGCGAGCCAGCCGGGGGCGGCCTCGCCCATGACGATCGACGCGGTGGTGGCGATGTTGGCGTCGACGCAGGTGGCCGCGGCCACCGTGACCGTCCGCCAGGGGCCGTCGGGCACGTCGCCCGTGTGCGGGTCGACGAGGTGGTGCACGGTCCGGCCGGCGCGACGCCAGGTGCGGCGGGTGGTGCTGGACGTCGCCAGGCCGCCCCCGGCGATGGTCACCGTCAGGTCGGGCTCGGCGAGGGCACGCTCGTGGTCGTCGCCGATGCCGAGCCGCCAGCCGCCCTCGGGGGCCTGCCCGGCGGCGCTCACGTCGCCGCCGAGGCTGACGAGCACCCCGCAGCCGGCCGCCTCCGCGGCCCGGACGGCGATGCGGTCCGCCGACAGCGCCTTCGCGGTGGCGCCCAGGTCCAGCGCCACCCCGCGGGGCAGCAGCACCTCGCGGCGCTCGGGGTTCCACGCCACGCGCCACCAGCCCGGTGCGGGCCGGGCCGGCGCGGTGGGTTCGGGGTGGTCCGGGTCGATCGCAGCGAAGTCGCGGTCGTAGCCGAGGTCGCGCACCGCCCGTCCGACGGTGGGGTCGACGAGGCCGTCGGTGAGGGCGGCGGCCCGCATCGCGACCGACAGCGCCTCGCCGAGCAGCGGGCTCACGACCACGGCCGACCCGGCGCACTCGTGCAGCCGCGAGATCTCGGAGTCGTCGCGGAAGCGGCTGCACACGGCGTCGATCGCGGCGAGTTCGCCGTGCAGCACCTCCTCGGCGGCCCCCAGCCCGTCCGGATCGGCCACGACCAGCAGCGCGGTGGTGCCCAGCGCGTGCACGCCGACGCGGTCCACCCGGTCGACGGTGTGCGATGCGCTCACGAGGCTCCCGACGACCCGTGGTTCGACGAGGAGGAGGACGAGGACGACGGCGCAGGGGTCGAGGCCGGCGGGGCGAGCGCCTCCGTCGTCGGCGTGACGACGACCGTCGGGGTGGTGGTCCTTCGGTGCGTCGCTGTCTTCGGCGTCGTCGCTGTCTTCGGCGTCGTCGCCTTCTGCGGCGCGACGGGTGCGGCGGGGGCCGGCGCCACCGCGGTGGTGGGCGCGGGTGTGTCGGTGATCGAGGCCTGCGCGTCCGTGTCCACCACCGGGACGGCCGGGGCGGCCGACGCCGTGGGCGTGCTCTGGGCGAACAGGGCACCGAAGGCGACGGCGAGCGCGGTGCCGCCCAGCGCGCTCCATGAGGTGGCTCCGACGATCCGGCGGCGTCCGAGGTCGCGGGCCCGGGTGCCGTTGGCCGGGGTGGCGGTGTCCGCGAGATCGCCGTGGACGTCGGGGCGATACACGGGGACCGGGCCGGTCGGCGTGTCGTCGTCCGGTCGCTGGGTCCTCATGGCGTGGGACGGTAATGAGCGCGTATTGCCGCGACCGCGTTCCTGAGAGCCGGGGTTGCACCCGACCCAGCGTCCGGCGTGATCACCGCGACGAACGGCGTCCACGCGCCCGAAGGCGCTTCCAGGTTGCTCCGAACGGCCGCAGCGGGCTCTCAGGTTGCCGCTCACCGGCGGGCCGCTCGATCGGCGGCCACGCCGTGCGGACGAGCGGCGCGGTCAGCCGGGAGTGAGGGTGTCGAACCCCGCATACGGGACGAGTGCCTCGGGGATACGCACCGAGCCGTCAGGCTGCTGCCCCTGCTCCAGCAGCGCGACGAGCGTGCGCCCGACCGGGAGCCCGGAGCTGTTGAGCGTGCCCGCGAACCCGCGCCTGCCCTCCTTCGACCTCGTGCGGATGGCCGCCCGTCGGGCCTGGAACGTGCCGAAGTCCGACGCCGAGGCGATCTCGCGGTAGGCGTCCTGGCCGGGCAGCCACACCTCGATGTCGTAGGTCATGGTCGCCGAGAAGCTGGTGTCGCCCGCGGCCAGCTTCACCACGCGGTAGGCCAGCCCGAGACCCTGCAGCACGGACTCCGCGTGGCCGACCAGCAGCTCCAGCTCCTCACGCGTGCGCTCGGCGTCGACGACGCGCACGAGCTCGACCTTCGAGAACTCGTGCAGCCGCACCAGGCCGCGCGTGTCGCGCCCGTAGGAGCCCGCCTCCGAGCGGAAGCACGGCGTGTGGGCGGTGTACGCGAGCGGCAGGTCCTCGAGCGCGAGGGTCTCCTGAGCGTGCAGGTTCGTCAGCGGCACCTCGGCCGTGGGGATGAGGTACAGCTCGCGGCTGTCCACGCCCGTCTTGAACAGGTCCTGCTCGAACTTCGGCAGCTGGCCGGTGCCGGTCATCGTGGCGCGGTTGACCAGCGTGGGCACCGAGAACTCGGTGTAGCCGTTCTCCTCGGCGACGTCGAGGAAGTAGCGGGCGAGCGCGCGCTCCAGCTTGGCGCCCCGGCCCTTGAGCACCGCGAACCGCGGACCCGACAGCTTGGTGGCGCGGGCCAGGTCGAGGATGCCGAGCTTCTCGCCGAGGTCGACGTGGTCGAGCGGCGCCGCGATCTCGGGCCTCTGGCCCCAGGTGCGCACCAGCTCGGCGTCGGCGTCGGAGGTGCCGTCGGGCAGCTCGTCGGCGGGGAGGTTGGGGATGCCGAGCAGCAGCTCCTGCAGCTCCGCGTCCAGCGCCTTGCTCTCCTCCTCGGCCGCGGCCACCACGGCCTTGAGGTCGCGGGCGCGTTCGACCAGCGCCGGGCGCTCCTCGGGACTCGCGCCCTTCACCGAGGTGGCGACGCGCTTGGACTCGGCGCGCGCCTCGTCGCCGCGCTGGATCGCGGAGTTGCGGCCCGAGAGCAGCTTGTCGAGGGAGGCGACATCGAGCGCGTAGCCCTTGCGGGCCAGCTTGCGGACGGCGTCGGTGGCGGGGTCGAGCAGGACGCGGGGGTCGTGCATCAGCCCAGGGTATCGGGGGCGGAGAAGCAGGTTCCTCCCCATCCGGAGGTGGCGTCGAATCGGTGATCGTCGCAGGATGTGCCCTGCCCCACACACGAAAGGCTCCCGCTGTGTCGACTGCCACTCCCGCCGTCCCGTCCTATGCCTCCGGTACCTCCGACGTCCCGCTGCTCGGCGACACGATCGGTGACAACTTCGACCGCACCGTCGCGGCGTTCCCAGACGGTGAGGCGCTCGTCGAGGTTCAGACGGGCCGCCGCTGGACCTGGTCGCGGCTGCGCGACGAGGTGGACACGGCGTCGCTGGGTCTGCTCGCCGCCGGGCTGCAGAAGGGCGACCGGCTGGGGATCTGGGCGCCGAACCTCGCCGAGTGGACGATCACGCAGTACGCCACGGCGAAGATCGGCGTCATCCTCGTGACGGTCAACCCGGCCTACCGCACCCACGAGCTGGAGTACGTGCTCAACCAGGCCGGTATCTCGGTGCTGGTGGCGGCCACGAGCTTCAAGAACTCCGACTACGCCGCGATGATCACGCAGGTCCGGCCGAACTGCCCGGGCCTGCGCAAGGTGATCCTCATCGGCACCCCCGACTGGGACGAGCTCGTCGCCGCGGGCAGGGCGGGCGACCCTGCCGACCTCGTGCGGCTGCAGCCGGAGCTCGCCGCCGACGACCCCATCTGCATCCAGTACACCTCGGGCACCACGGGCTTCCCCAAGGGCGCCACGCTGAGCCACCACAACATCCTCAACAACGGCTACTTCGTGGGCCGGACCTGCGGCTACACCGACGCCGACCGCGTATGCATCCCGGTTCCGTTCTACCACTGCTTCGGCATGGTCATGGGCAACCTCGCGTGCACCTCCAGCGGCGCCACGATGGTGATCCCCGGCCCCGGCTTCGACCCCAAGGCGTCGCTGCACGCCGTCGCGCAGGAGAAGTGCACCTCGCTCTACGGCGTGCCGACGATGTTCATCGCGGAGCTCAACGACCCCACGTTCGCCGACTACGACCTCTCGTCGCTGCGTACCGGCATCATGGCCGGCTCCCCGTGCCCCGTGGAGATCATGAAGCAGGCCGTGGACCGGATGGGCATGGCCGAGGTGACGATCTGCTACGGCATGACCGAGACCTCCCCGGTCTCCACCCAGACCCGCGCCGACGACACGCTGGAGCGCCGCGTCTCCACCGTCGGACGGGTGCTGCCGCACCTCGAGGTCAAGGTCGTCGACCCCGAGACCGGCCTGACCCTGCCCCGTGGTGAGCCCGGCGAGCTGTGCACCCGCGGCTACTCGGTGATGCTCGGCTACTGGGAGGAGCCCCAGAAGACCGCCGACGTGATCGACCGCGCCCGCTGGATGCACACCGGCGACATCGGGATCATGGACTCGGACGGCTACCTCAACATCACCGGCCGGATCAAGGACATGGTGATCCGCGGCGGCGAGAACGTGTACCCGCGCGAGATCGAGGAGTTCCTCTACTCCCACCCCGACGTCCTCGACGCCCAGGTCATCGGCGTGCCGGACGTCAAGTACGGGGAGGAGCTGTGCGCCTGGATCACCCTGCGCGACGGCGCCGAGCCGCTCACCGCCGAGTCGGTGCGGGAGTTCGCCACGGGCAAGCTCGCCCACTACAAGATCCCGCGCTACGTGATGATCGTCGATGAGTTCCCGATGACGGTCACGGGCAAGGTCCGCAAGGTGGAGATGCGGGAGAAGAGCGTGGAGATGCTCGACCTGGGTGAGGCGGCGGCGGTGAAGAACGCCTGACGAACCCGCGGGACGACCCGCCGGTGCGCGACAGGCTCTCCACCCACCACCCCGGATACCGGGCGGACCCCGTACCGACACCCTCCACCGGACCGACCCGCCACGCCCACGGCAGGCGGCCTGTCGTGCTGCGACGCCCGTTTCGGCCGTGCACCGACGGGTGGATCGGGACTAGGCTTGTGCGGCGCGTCCCGGTGTCGCTCGGCGAGCCGACCAGCAGTGTGCGGCGGACCAGGCACCTGGGCGCGTTTGTCGTGCGGCATCGCACGCAGCGTGAGCGATCGAAGATGAGGGTGAGCAGGGTGCCGAGCGGCAGGGTCAAGTGGTACGACGCCGACAAGGGCTTCGGCTTCCTCGCCCAGGACGGCGGCGAGGACGTCTACGTCCGGAAGGCGGCGCTGCCGGCGGGCGTGGAGTCGCTCAGGGCCGGCCAGCGCGTGGAGTTCGGCATGGCCGAGGGCCGTCGCGGTCCGCAGGCGCTGTCGGTCCGGCTCGTCGAGGCACCTCCGTCGGCGGTCGAGAACACGCGCCGCCCGGCCGAGGACCTGCACAGCCTCATCGAGGACATGATCAAGCTCCTGGAGACCAAGGTGCAGCCTGACCTGCGCCGCGGCCGCTACCCGGAGCGCAAGGCGGCCAAGCTCGCCGCCGAGGTGGTCCGCGCCGTGGCCCGCGACCTCGACGGCTGATCCCTACCGGGCCCTCGTGGTCAGCACCCAGCTCGCGCGGATGGGGAACTCCAGCTCGCCCGTCTCCGGATCGGCCTGCGGCGGCGGCCCGTACTGCTGCACCTGCGCGCCGAGCAGGCGGTCGGTGCGGGTCGGCAGGTCCAGGGCGTAGGACTTCTGCGCGTTCACGGCGAACACCGGGCTGCGCCCGTCGGTCTGCGCGCCGGTGCCGTCGCGGTAGGTGAACACCACCTGCCACGGCGTCGACGAGATCTCCTCGGGCACCGTGACCTGCAGGGGCGTGCCGACCGGCACGGTCAGCACGACGGGCGCGCCGGCGTCCGAGCTGCAGTTCTTCAGCTGCAGGTCGCAGTACTGCGTGGGCTTCGCGACGACGTTCGCCGCGCCCGCCGCGAACGTGACCTCCGGAGGTGGCGCCGCGCTGCTGCAGCCGGCCACCAGGAGAGCAGCGGCCATGACGGGGACCATTCGGCGGAGCACCGGACCAGCCTACGGAGCGGTGTCAGCTCCCCGTGCGGACGGTGGCGGAGTCGTCCACCGCGCCGCGCGGGCCCAGGAACGGCAGGAGGCTGCGGCCCCGGCTGATCAGCACCGTCTGCAGGCTCGGCAGGGCGACGGCCACCGCGACCACGGTGAAGCCGAGCCAGTAGGTGTTGTGCGGGAGCAGGACGCCCAGCGCCCCGCCGAACACCCACGCGAGCTGCAGCACCGTCTCCGACCGCCCGAACGCCGACGCGCGCGACTCCTCGGGCAGGTCGCGCTGGATCACCGCGTCGAGGCAGACCTTGGCGAGCGCGCTGACCGTGGCCCCCACCAGGCCGACCGCGGCGGCCGTGATGATGCCCGGCAGCACCGCCGCCAGCACCGCCACGGCGACGGCGAGCGTCACCGCGACGACGATCATGCGGTCGGAGTTGGCGATGAAGCGCGGCCGGGAGCCTGCCGCGTTGCCGACGAACGAGCCCACACCGGCTGCGGCGCCCACGACGCCGATGAGGAACAGTTGGTGGGCGGCGTCCATGCCGGGCTCGCTCCTCACGACGAACGCGACGAACAGCGTGAGGAAGCCGGTGAGCACGCGGATGGCACCGTTGCCCCACAGCGCGAGCACCACGCCGCGGCCCATGGGCCTGCGCTTGCCCCGCCGCGTACTGCGCAGCTGGGCGGGCACCTCGCCCGCGGTGGACTCCACCCACTTCGGGATGCGCAGGCACAGCAGGAACCCGCCGACCGCGAGGAGCGCGGTGAAGGTCAGCGCGCCGGGCGAGTCGGACAGGTAGGCGATGCCGGCCGTGATGCCGCCGAAGACACCGCCCGCCACCAGCCCGAACGTGGTGAGCCGCGAGTTCGTGGTGACGAGCGTGATGGCCTCGGGCAGCACGCGCGGGGTGACCGCCGCCTTGAGGACGACGAACGACTTGCTCAGCACCAGCGTGCCCAGCGCGGCCGGGTAGAGCAGCCACGTGTGGTAGTTGAACGCCATCACGACCGCGAGCACGGCGCGCCCGGCGAAGGAGATGGACAGGGCGGCGCGGCGGCCGCGCTGCAGACGGTCGAGCAGCGGGCCGATCACCGGCGCCACCACGGCGAACGGGGCCGCGGTGATGGCGAGGTAGAGCGCGACGTTGGTGATGCTCTCGGCCTTGGCCGCGGCGAAGAACAGCGTGTTGGCGAGCGCGACGGCCACGGCGGCGTCCACCGCGTAGCTCATCATCGTGGCGTAGGTCAGCGCGGTGAGCCCGGAGCGGTCGGCGCCGTCGGCGGTGGCGGCGCGGCGGAACGCATCGATGCCGCTGCGGGTGATCTGCCGGCTGCGCATCGCCGCCACCCGGGTGACGGTGATCTTGCGGGGCAGCCGTTGCGCGGGCTTCTCCTCGGTGGACTGCTCGGCGACCGGTGGCGGGCCCGCGTCCGACCACGGCACGTCGGCCCGGGCGTCGGCGTCCGCGGCGAGCGGGGCCTGCGGCGGCGGCGTCCAGGGAGCGGCCGGCGGGACGCGGCGGTGCGCGGCCGGGTCGTAGTCGGGGTCGTCGTGCCAGGGGTAGCGGCGGCGTGGGGCGTATGGATCCCGGTCGGCGGCGGGTTCGGCCTGTAGCGGGAGCGTCGGGGGCTTCGCCGGTGGCGGCGCGCCGTCCACCGTGGCCCACTTCCGCCGCGCGCGGAACCCGCGGGGCTTCGAGGGATCGGATCGGGCCACGTGGCCATTCTGACGCACGGAGGGGCCTGACCGGAGGATGCCGGGGGCGCCCGATCCGGCGCTGCTGATAATTTCGTCCCGTACGCCCCGGAGCGGGACGACGGCGTCGGGGGGACCGTGTGACGCGCATCGGCCGTATCGCGCTCGCGGCCCTCGTGGCCGTGTCAGTGCTGGCCGGCTGCAGCACCGTGCCGGAGGGGCCGGGCTCGTCCGACGCCCCGCTGACGGTCACCACCACCGGTGGCGAGCTGAAGGGCCGCACCACCCGCGCCACGCGTCAGTTCCTCGGCATCCGCTATGCGCTGCCACCCACCGGGGACCGCCGGTGGACGCTGCCGGAGCCGGTGCCCCCGGCGTCCGGGGTCACCGACGCCACGAAGGCCGGGTCGCAGTGCCCGCAGACCACGGGCGAGGACAAGAAGCCCGGCACGGACGAGGACTGCCTCTTCCTCAACGTCACCGCGCCACGCCGCACGGTCGCCGGGGAGCGGCTTCCGGTGATGGTCTGGTGGCACGGGGGTGGCTTCACCAACGGCTCCGGCTCGCAGTACGGGGCCGACCGGCTCGCCGCGCAGGGCGACGTGATAGTCGTGACGGTCAACTACCGGCTGGGGCTGCTGGGCTACCTCGGGCTGCCCGGTCTTCCCGGGTCGGGCAGCTTCGGGTTCGCCGACCAGATCGCCTCCCTGGAGTGGGTCAAGGCCAACGCGGCCGCGTTCGGGGGTGACCCCGGCAACGTCACCGTGTTCGGGGAGTCGGCGGGCGCCATGTCGACGTGCGCGCTGCTCACGTCGCCGAAGGCCGCCGGGCTGATCGAGAAGGCAGCGATCTCGTCGGGCTCGTGCCGGCTCAACTGGCCGGTCGGGTTCCTCTACCGCGACTCGCCGGCGCAGACGCCCTACATGTCGCTGGCGTCGCAGGAGGCGGCCGGCACCGCCACGGCGGCCCGGTTCGGATGCACCGGCCCCGACGTCGTCGGCTGCCTGCGCGAGGCGCCGCCGGAGGCGTTCCTCGACCCCGGCGACCCGGCGCCCGGCCACATGGTCTTCGGCACCGACCTGCTCCCCGAGGACCCCGCCGTCGCGCTGGCGAACGGGCGCCTCGCGCAGGTCCCGGTGCTGTCGGGGGGCAACCTCGACGAGACCCGCTCGTTCGTCGGGGCCGAGCTGCTCGACGACCCCACGTCGGTGACGGCGGAGAGCTACCCGTCGCTGCTGCAGGCCGCGTTCGGGGCGAAGGCCGCCGACGTCGCCGCGCGGTACCCGCTGAGCGCGTACGACTCGCCGGCGCTGGCCTGGTCGGCGGTCACCACCGACCGCGGCTGGGCCTGCCCCACGCTGGCGGGCGAGCAGGACCTCGCGGCGCACACCGACGTCTACGCCTACGAGTTCGCCGACCCGGACGCGCCCGACGTCAACGGCATCGACGTGAAGGGCCTGCCGCAGGGGGCCGCCCACGGCAACGAGATGCCGTCGCTGTTCGACCTCCACGGCAAGAACCTGCTCAAGGGCGACGGCCAGCGCGGGCTGTCGGACACGATGATCGGCTACTGGTCGAGCTTCGCCCGGTCCGGCGTGCCCTCCGCGCCCGGCGCCCCCGCCTGGAACCGCACCACCCCGGGGTCGGCCGAGGTCCTCTCGCTCGCCCCCGGCGCCGTCCGCACGGTCGACGCGGCGGACGTCCACCAGTGCGGGTTCTGGGCGACGATCGGCTGATCCACCGGCTGACCTACGAGGACGGCACGAACCGGACGCGGAACGTCGTCGGCCAGAACTTGCCGGTCAGCAGGTACTCGCCGCCGCCCACCGAGGCGATGCCGTTGAGCACGTCGGTGGTGGCCCGCTGCTGGGCCGTGAGCAGGCCCGAGGCGTCGACCACCGCCGTGACGCGGCCCGTGGCGGGGTCGATGCGCACGATCCGGTCGGTGCGCCAGACGTTGGCCCAGACCTGCCCGTCGCTGCAGTCCAGCTCGTTGAGCTCGGTGACCGGCTGCCCGTCCAGCGTGACGTCGACGGAGCCGGCGGCGGCGAACGTGGTGGGGTCCTGGAAGTGCAGGGTGGCGGTGCCGTCGCTGCGGATCAGGCGGGCGCCGTCGGTGCACATGCCCCAGCCCTCGTCGGCGAACGGGAGCTGCCGCCGCACCGTCAGCGTGGCGCGGTCCCACTCCACCATCACGTGGTCCTGGTAGGTGAGCTGCCAGACGGTGTCGCCGACCACGCTGATGCCCTCACCGAACAGCTGCCCCGGCAGCGACGCGGCGCGGCGGACGGCACCCGTGGCCGGGTCCAGCTCCCGTAGCTGCGACTTCCCCGCCAGTCCGGTGCCTTCCCAGAGGACACCCTGGTCGAGCTCGAAGCCCTCGGTGAACGCGGACGCGTCGTGCGGGGTCTCGGCCAGCACCTGCGGGCGCAGGACCGGCACCGTGGACGACGCTCCCGGCGTCGGCGAGGCGGCGGCGCAACCGGCCAGCAGGAGCACGGCGGCCGCGGCCAGGGCGCGTCCGACGGGGAGGACTCCGCCCCCGCGGGCGAGAGTGCGTCGGCGGGCCACGGCCGGAAGGGTGGCACAATCTCGGGGGTGAACACCGTCGACCCGCCCGCCCGTCTCGTGGACGCGGTCGCCCTCGCGCGCGCCGCCGCCGTCGAGGACGCTGCCACCGACCTCGGTGCCGACCTGGCCGCCACGGCCGTCGGGGAGCACCTGGAGGCCGTCGAGGAGGACCCGGGGGCGGTCACCCACTACTTCGCCGCCACGCAGGGCGGCTACCGCGGCTGGCGCTGGTCGGTCACGCTCGGCGGCGGTCGCGGCGATGCTCCGGTCACGGTCTCAGAGGTGGTGCTGCTGCCCGGTTCCGACGCGCTGGTCGCGCCGGCGTGGGTGCCGTGGGAGGAGCGGATCCGGCCGGGCGACCTGGGCGTCGGCGACCTGCTCCCGCCGCAAGAGGGCGACCAGCGGCTCGTGCCCGCGTACGTGGAGTCCGACGACCCCGCCGTCGAGGAGGTCGCCACCGAGATCGGCCTGGGCCGCGCCACGGTGCTCTCGCGCGTCGGCCGTGAGGAGGCCGCGCAGCGCTGGCACGACGGTCCCCACGGCCCCGGTGCCGACATGGCCCGCGCCGCCCCCGGCCACTGCGGCACCTGCGGGTTCTTCCTCTCCCTCGCCGGCTCGCTGCGCGGTGCCTTCGGGGTGTGCGGCAACGAGTACGCCCCCGCCGACGGCTCGGTCGTCGAGGTCGGGTTCGGCTGCGGCGCCCACTCCGACGTGCACGTCGACACCACGTCGCCGGTCACGGTCGCCGAGCTCGTCTACGACGACGGCGTCGACATCGAGCACCACGAGCCGCCCGCGCCCGTCGTCACCGACACGGCGCCGACGGAGGCCGAGGCCACGGCCCCGGCCGAGGTCGCTGACACCGAGGTCGCTGACACCGAGGTCGCTGACACCGAGGTCGCTGACACCGAGGGGCCCGACGCCGAGCCCGTCGCGGCCGCGGCCGTCGTGGATGAGTCCGCCCCGGCCGAGGCGGCGCCGACCGAGCAGCCGTCGGAGGGGCCGCAGGGCAGCGCCGACCAGGAGCCGGTCGAGAACGGGTGACCGGGCCGCTCGGCACCGCTGATCCCTTCGGCACCCCTGACCCCTTCGGCACCGCGGCCCTGCGAGCGGCGGTCCTCGACTCGTGGGCCGCGTCCCCCACCCGCTTCCGCGAGGACGCCAACGCGGAGGAGGACCTGCGCCTCGGCGGCTACGCCGACGCGTGGTTCGTCGAGCTCGCCCAGAACGCCGCCGACGCCGCGGACGGAGGCGGCCGCCTGCGGGTGTCCGTCGTCGACGGCGAGCTGCGCGTCGCCAACACCGGGGCCGCCCTCACCGCGGCCGGGGTCGAGGCGCTGGCGTCGCTGCGCGCGTCGGCCAAGCGGGACGACGCCGGGTCGGTCGGCCGGTTCGGCGTCGGGTTCGCGGCGGTACTGGCCGTCTCCGACGAGCCGCGTGTGGTGAGCACGACCGGGGCCGTGGCGTTCTCCGCGTCCCGGACGGCCGAGGCGGTCGCCGCGATGCCCGGTCCGGCCGCCGAGCTGGCCCGCCGCGACGAGCCTCCCGTGCTGCGGCTGGTCTGGCCGACGGCCGAGGAGCCGCCCGCGGGGTTCGCCACCGAGGTCCGGTTGCCGTTGCGGCCCGGTCGCGCCGCCGACGCCCTGCTCGCCCACGCCCGCGACACCGCCCCCGACCTCTTGCTCGCCCTGCCGGGGCTGGCCGAGATCGGCGTCGCGGGCACGGTGGTGCGCCGCGAGGAGGGGCCCGGTGCGACCGTGACGGTCGGCGACCGGCGCTGGCAGGTGGCCCGTGCCACCGGCCGCCTCGACGACGACGCCCGCGACGCGGCCGCCGAACAGCGCGACCGCCGCGACTGGTCGGTCACCTGGGCGCTCCCGCTCGACGGGTCGCTGTCCGACGACGAGGTGGCCCACGCCCCGACCGCCACGGGCGAGAAGCTGCACCTGCCCGCCCGGCTGATCGCGACCCTGCCGCTGGAGCCCGACCGCCGCCGCGTCCGCAAGGGCCCGGCCACCGAGCGCGTCCTGGACGGCGCGGCCGCGGCCTATCTGGATCTGGTCCGCGCCACCACCCCCGCGAGCCGACACGATCTGGTGCCCGAACCGGGCTTCCCGCGCTCCGAGCTCGACGCCCGGCTGCGCGAGCTGATCATCGACGCGCTGCGCGGCGCGGCCTGGCTGCCCGCAGCGGGCGGCGGTGAGCTCGCTCCCGGCCGAGCCGAGTGGCTGGACCTCCCGGGCGTCGACGCCCGGTTGCCGCAGCTGCTCGCGGAGGCCGGGTTCGACCGGCTGCTCGCCCCGCCAGTCTCCCCGACGGCGCTCGCCGAGCTGGGCGCCCATCGCGTGGGCGCGGGCGAGCTGGTGTCGCGGCTGTTCGGCGTCGAGCGCCCGCCGTCGTGGTGGCGCGCGGTGTACGCGGAGCTGGAGCCGCTCGCGGAGACCGTCCCGGGCCTGCTCGACGACCTGCGCGCCCTGCCCGTCCCGCTCGCCGGCGGCCGCACCGCGTCCGGCCCGGCCACGGTCCTGTTGCCCGACTCGGCCGCCAGGACGCGTCGGCTCGCGGAGCTGGGTCTGCCGGGGCTGCACATCGCCGACCCCGACGCCGTCCATCCGCTGCTGCGCCGCCTGGGGGCCACCGACGCCGACGCGTCCGCGCTGCTGGAGCATCCCGCGCTCGCCGAGGCCGTCGACCGCTCGCTGGACGACGCCGACGCCGGCCTGGACATGGAGCCGCTCGCCGCGGCCGTCCTGGCGCTCGTGGAGGAGGTGGGCAGCGCACCGGCCGCCCTCGCCGCCCTGGCACTGCCCGACGACGAGGGCCGCCCGTCCCGCGCCGACGAGCTGGTGCTCCCCGACGCCATGATCCGTCCGCTCCTGGCCGACGACGTCCCGCTCGGGGTGCTCGACGCGTCCTGGGCGCAGCGCTACCCACGGGGGTCGCTCACCGCGCTGGGCGTGCTGGACGGGTTCGCGCTCGTCGTCGACGAGGAGCCGGTGGCACCCGAGCACGACCTCGACGACGAGGAACGCTGGTGGGACGCCCTCGACACGCCGCCCGCCCGGCTCGTCGCGGTGCGTGACCTCGACCTCGTCGACGACGACGCCTGGCCCGCGGCCCTCGCGCTGCTGGCCTCGTACCGCGACACCCGCGCCGCGGTGACCGCCTCCGGCTCGTACACGGCCTGGTGGCTGGCCCGCCACGCCCGCCTCGGCGGCCGGCGCCCCGGCCACTGGCGCGTGCCCTCGGCGGACGCCCTGGCGCCCCTCTACGACGAGGTCCCCGCGAGTCGACACGAACCGCCGCGCGAGTCGACACCGGATGGTGCGCGAGTCGACACGGATCGGCGACCGAGTCCGACGGTCGACGAGGCCTTCCTCGTCGCCGTCGGGGTGCGGGCCGACCTGCGCATCACCGACGCCGCGGCGGCCGACGACCTGCTCGCCCGTCTCGCCGACCCCGCCCGGCATCCCGACGCGGCCCTGGTCGCCGACGCCCACGTGGCGCTCGCCGACGCGGTCGCGGCCGGCCGCGTCGAGGCTGCCGACCTCGACCTCCCCGAGCACGTCCGCGCGATCGACGGCAGCGTCGTGCACGTCGACGTCGCGATGGTGCTCGACGCTCCCTGGCCCGCCGCTGTGCTGCCGCCGGGCGAGCTCGTGATCGGCGGCGACGCGAGCGCGCTGGCCGAGCTGCTCGACCTCCCGCCCGCCACGGACGTGGTGGCGGGCGACGTCGAGGGCGACGGCGTCGCCACCGACTGGTCGGCGATCGGTGAGGTCGTGGTGGCGTGCCACACGTTGGGCATCGCGGTGCCGCCCGGCGGCCTGCTTCTCCACGACGAGCTGTGGGTGACCGTCCGGCGGCCCCTGAGCGGCCGTTTCCGCGTGCCGACCTGGATGGACGCGCAAGGCCGGTGGCATGCCGAGGACCCCCTCCGCGCCCTGCTGGGGCTGCTCGCCACCGAGGAGTTTGACGCGTGAAGTACCCCTCGCGCGTGCTAGACAGAGGCGTGCGTGTCAATGGCAACGGAGCATTGCGGAGCATCCCGGGACGGGTCTGCGTGCTGTCCGTGCACACCTCCCCGCTCGAGCAGCCGGGCACCGGCGACGCAGGCGGCATGAACGTCTACATCGTCCAGACCGCCCGGCGGATGGCCCAGCGGGGCGTGGAGGTCGAGATCTTCACCCGCGCCACGTCGTCGGAGCTGCCGCCCGTGGCCGAACTGGAGCCCGGCGTGCTGGTGCGCCACGTGGCCGCAGGCCCGTTCGAGGGGCTGGGGAAGAACGACCTTCCCAGCCAGCTCTGCGCGTTCACCGCAGGAGTCCTGCGCACCGAGGCGCGCCACGAGCCCGGCTACTACGACGTGGTGCACTCCCATTACTGGCTCTCCGGCCAGGTCGGATGGCTCGCCCGCGACCGCTGGGGCGTGCCGCTCGTGCACAGCGCCCACACGCTCGCGCGCGTGAAGAACTCCGCGCTCGCGGCCGGTGACACCCCGGAGCCGATGGTCCGCGTGATCGGCGAGGACCAGGTGGTGGCCGAGGCCGACCGCCTCATCGCCAACACCGACGAGGAGGCCCGCCAGCTCGTCGAGCTCTGCAGCGCGGACCCGCGCCGCACCGCCACCATCCCCCCCGGCGTCGACCTGGAGCGGTTCGTCCCCGGCGACCGGGCCGCCGCCCGCCGCGCACTGGGCCTCCCCCCGGACGCCGTGGTCCTCGCCTTCGTCGGGCGCATCCAGCCGCTCAAGGCCCCCGACGTGCTGCTCCGCGCCGCGGCCGAGATGCTCGACCGCGCTGCGGCGAACGGCGATGGCACACTGCGGTCCCGGCTCGTGGTGCTCGTCGCCGGCGGGCCGTCCGGGAGCGGGCTGGCCGAGCCCACCGCGCTGCAGGAGATCGCCGCGTCGCTCGGCATCTCCGACGTGGTGCGCTTCCTGCCGCCCCAGGGCGGCGACGACCTGGTCCACGTCTACCGCGCGGCCGATGTCGTCGCCGTGCCCAGCCACAACGAGTCGTTCGGGCTGGTGGCCCTGGAGGCGCAGGCCTGCGGCACGCCCGTGGTGGCCGCACGCGTCGGCGGGCTGCCGGTGGCCGTGGCCGAGAGCCGTTCCGGGCTGCTCGTGCCCGGGCACGGCGCGCCCGAGTGGGCCGATGCGCTCCGCTCGGCGGTCGCCCGTCGTGACGAGCTGGGGCGTGGCGCGGTCGCCCACGCGCGGCAGTTCTCCTGGGACCGCACCGCGGACGCACTGCTCGACACCTACGCCGTCGCCGCGGCCGAGTTCGTCGATCGGCAGGGGCTGTCGGTCCCACCCGTCGCGCAGCCGCCGGTCGCTGCGGGGATGATCGACCGGTGAGCACCGAGAACGACGTGGACATGCTCGTGACCTCGGCCCTGCTGGAGCTGGGGGTCGACCACCACCGCCGCGATCCCGGCCAGTTCCTCGTCACCCTGCCCGGCGCCAACCGCCTGCAGACGCACTGCTGGCTCATCGTGCGCGACCATTCGTTCTTCGTGCAGGCGTTCGTCTGTCGTCAGCCTGACGAGAACCACGAGGGCGTCTACCGCTTCCTGCTGCAGCGCAACGCCCGGCTCTACGGCGTGCACTACACGCTCGACCGGATCGGCGACATCCACCTCGTCGGCCGCATCCCGCTGCACGCCGTCACGTCCGACGAGATCGACCGCGTCCTCGGGCAGGTCCTCGAGGCCGCCGACGGCGACTTCAACACGTTGCTCGAACTGGGCTTCGCGAGCTCCATCCGCCGCGAGTACGCGTGGCGCTCCGACCGCGGCGAGTCGACGGCCAACCTGAAGGCGTTCGAGCACCTCTTCACCTGAGTCCGGATCCCCTCGCGGCCCTCCGCGACCAGGGGTGCGCCGGCTCGTCCGGCGGTGGGTGCCCGCGCCGGCGGGTGGACGGAGCGGCCCGGGATCTGAGGGGGAGTCATGAACTCGGGCCACTCCGCTCGAACCACCCGCGGACCACGCGATCGGGGGCACCGTGCGGTCCGGGGCTCCGGGCGTGGCGCGGGGAACGCCGTACCCGGTCCGACCGGGCGGGTGGGGCCCGCCGGTCGGTCCCGGCCACGATGACAGCGGTCGAGCATGTTCGACAACCCTTTCGGGCTACCCCGTTCGGGTGTTTCGACCTCACGACGAGGCCAGTGGTGCACGACATAGCATGACGCCACCCGTCCGGTCGGACTTCTCGCAAGGGAGCATCACCATGCCCGTCAGCAGCCCGTACCCGGATGTCGAGATCCCCGAGGTCTCGCTGTTCGACTTCCTCTTCGGAGACTTCGGCGACCGCGCCGACGAGCCCGCGTTCCTCGACGGGGGCAGCGGCACGGCGATCACCTTCCGCGAGCTCGAGGGCATGGTCCTGAAGATCGCCGCCGCACTGGCGGAGCGCGGCATCGGCGCGGGCGACGTGGTCGGCATCCTGTCGCCCAACACGCCGTACTACGCGGCGGTGTTCCACGGCATCCTGCGCGCCAACGCCACCGTCACGAGCGCCAACTCGCTCTACACCGCGGGCGAGCTCGCCCACCAGCTCACCGACTCCGGCGCCAAGCTGCTGTTCACGATCTCGCCGTTCCTCGACACCGCCCGCACGGCCCTCGCCGAGGCGGGACTCCCGGACGGCGCGCTCGTCGTGCTGGACACCGCCGACGGCGTCACGTCCCTCGCGGAGCTGCTGGCCACCACCGCCGAGCCGCCCGCGCAGATCGTCGGGGCCGGCGACACGGCCGTGCTGCCGTACTCGTCGGGCACCACCGGCCGCGCCAAGGGCGTGATCCTCACCCACCGCAACCTCGTGGCGAACCTGCAGCAGATCGCGGTGATGGGCAACGTCACCTCGGCCACCAAGATCCTCGCGGTGCTGCCGTTCTTCCACATCTACGGCATGACCGTGATGATGAACCAGGGCCTGCACGCGCGGGCCACCGTCGTCACGATGCCGAAGTTCGACCTCGTCGAGTTCCTGCGGATCGTCTCCGAGTACCGGGTGGACCGCGTCTACATCGCGCCGCCCGTGGCCGTCGCCCTGGCCAAGCACCCGATCGTCGACCAGTACGACCTGTCGTGCGTCGACATCGTCTTCTCCGGTGCCGCCCCGCTCGACGCCGAGCTCGGACACGCGATGGGCAAGCGCCTGAACTGCACGGTGCTGCAGGGCTACGGCATGACCGAGCTGTCGCCCGTCAGCCACTGCATGCCCGACGACCGCCCGGACATCGACCTCAGCTCCTCCGGCTTCGCCCTGCCCAACATCACCTGCAAGCTGGTGGACCCGGAGACCGGTCAGGAGGTCGGCCCCGGCGGCCGCGGCGAGCTGTGGGTCAAGGGGCCCAACGTGATGAGCGGCTACCTCAACAACCCCGAGGCCACCGCCATCACCCTCGACGACGAGGGCTACCTGCACACCGGCGACGTCGCCGAGGTCACCGACGAGGGCGTCTTCTCGATCGTCGACCGCGTCAAGGAGCTGATCAAGTACAAGGGCTACCAGGTGCCGCCCGCCGAGCTGGAGGCCCTGCTGCTGACCCACGAGAAGGTCGCCGACGTCGCCGTCATCGGCGTGAAGGACGCCGAGGGCGAGGAGGTGCCCAAGGCGTTCGTCGTCAAGCAGGAGTCGGGCGCCGACCTCACGGAGGACGAGGTCATGGCGTTCGTGGCCGAGCGCATCGCCCCGCACAAGAAGATCCGCGTGGTGGAGTTCATCGACCAGATCCCGAAGTCGGCGAGCGGGAAGATCCTTCGGAAGGACCTCCGCGCCCGCGAGGCCGCCGCGAGCTGACACCGTGGAACGCGACGATGCGGGAGCGTCCCGGGGATGCTCGTAGGCTGCCCCGACCCCCGCCTGAACGCCGACGCAGCAGGACGACGATGCACTAACGGACGGGAACGGGGAGCCGGACCGTCGTCTCGTCGAGGTCGTCGGTGCGCACCGTGAGTGCCAGTTGCCAGGTCCCGGCCAGCGGGATCTGGCCGGAGCCGGCGTAGGTCCCCGTGGCGGTGCGGTGCAGGGCGAGGGTGAGCGGGCCGAGCCCGCGTTCGGGCAGGCTTAGCTCGGCCTCGAGGCCGGGCGGGTCCAGGTGGTCGCCGGCGGCATTGCGCACGGTGACCTCGAGGGTGTCGGGTCCCGTGCGGGCGGGGTCGATGCGCACGCTCACCGTGCCGGTGCCGCCCGGCCCGCCGGTGTCGTAGTGCAGGTCGCCGTCGACGGGCCCGGCGGCCGCGGCGGCAGTTGCGGCTTCGGCGGTGCGTCCGGGTTCGGCATCGACGAGCACCGCGGTCAACCCGAGCACCGCGACGGCGATCGCGGTCTCCACCGCGACGGTGCGGCGCAGCACCGGGTGCGGAGCCGTGGTCGCGACCGCGGTCGCACCAGCGCCGGCCGTCACGTGCGGGCCTGGTGTGGGTCTCGCGTGGACCGCGTGCCGGGAGACGGCGGCGACGCCGATCACGACGGCCACGGCGACGATCTTGACCAGCAGGATCCGCCCGTAGCCGGTGTCGACGAACGCGCTCCAGCTGCCGAGCTGCCGCCAGGACTGGTAGGTCCCGGTGCCGACCAGCACCACCACGCAGCCGAACGCGATCGGCGAGAACCGGGATACGGCCGCGGCCAGCTCACCGTCCTCCTGCGCGCCCGGCGACCACAGCGCGACGGCCAGGACGAGCAGCCCGCCGAGCCATACCGCCATGGCCACGAGGTGGGCGACGTCGGCCGGGAACGCGATCACCGGCTGCAGGCCCACCGCGGCGTGGCCTGCCACCGACCATGTCGCGGCCATGCCGACGGCCAGTGCGGCGCCGGACCAGCGCAGCGCGGCACGCGTCCTGTGGTCGGCCGTGGGCAGCCGCCGCACGAGCAGCCCGAGGTGGATCGCGGCGGCCACCAGGAGCAACAGCCGGGCGACGAGTGCGCTGCCCAGGGGCAGCTGCAGCGTGGAGGCGACGGATCCCGGGGTGAGGATCGTGTCGAGCCCGGTCCCGTCGCCGTAGGGGCCCTGCAGCAGCAGCGTCCCGACGGTGGCGCCGAGGAGCCCGACCCAGCCGCCTGCGGCCACCCGCGGCCCCGCCGCCCGCGCCGCCCCCTGCGGCCAGCAGAACAGCAGCAGCGCCGCGGCCCCCACGAGTGCGGCGAACGACGCGTAGGCGAGGGCACGAACGATCCCGTAGAGCACCGCGACCGCGGCGCTGCCGCCCGGCGGTGCGGCCACCGCGGCCGCCGTCGCGGACGCGTGCCCGACGGAGAAGGTGAAGGCACCCGAGACCGGGTGGGTGTCGGCCGAGATCACCCGCCAGGCCACCGTGTAGCTGCCCTGGGCGGAGCCCGGGCGCAGGCCGACGGCCACGGTGTCGCCGGCGCCGCCGGGGTGTCCGGTGCTCCCGTCATCGACCTGTACCCCGTCCGGGTCGAACACCCGCAACCCGTTCGGTGGGAGCAGGACCGACTCGCCGAAGGTGAGCGTGACCTGCGGGGGCAGGTCCTGCAGCACCGTGTTCGCCGCCGGGTTCGTGGACTCCAGGACCGCGTGCGCCGAGGCGGTGCCCGCCCCGGCCAGCAACGCGCTCACCGCGAGGACGACCCCGGCGGCGGCACGCGCGAGCGCCCGCCCCGGCGCACGACGGTCGTTCACGCTCAGGCCGTGCCGGACCGCTTGCGCAGGGCGAGGCCGCCGGTCACCGCGCCGATCAGCCCGAGCACGACCCCGATGATCCCGAGCACCGTCCCGGTGCTGCTGCCCGTGCCGCTCGCCGGGGCCGCCGTGCCGGTGGTGCCGGCCGCGGGGGTGGCCGTGCCGCTGTCGGTGGCCGGGGTGAGGGTCAGCGTGGGTGCCGGGTGCGCCGGCTCCGGGGCGCCCGGGGTCGTCAGGTCGATCCAGCGGACGACGTCACCGTTGGAGTAGGTCTGGATCGCCTTGAACGTGAGGCTGCCGGTGTTGTCGGGGAGGTTGCCGAGCGACACGGGGAACTGCTCGAACTGCCCCGGCGCGATGGCCCCCCCGGTCCAGGTGATCGTCGAGACGGCCTCGCTGACCGGGCCGTCGTCGGTGTTCACGGGGGTGGCCAGCGGCGCCTTCTTGACGGTCGCGGTCCAGCCGGGCACGGGCTGCACGTCGACCGATGGGACGGGGTGGTCGGTCGGGAAGCTCACCTGCAGCGAGACGGTGCTGGCGCTGTCCTCCTCGTTCGGCACCTGGAACGCGACGGTGGCGTCGCTGCCCTGGGCCGCGGTGTCGGGGTCGAGCTTCACGTGGGCCGATGCGGTGCCGACGACGCCGATCAGCGCCACCGCGCCGGTGACGCCCACCACGGCGATGCGGCGGGCCGTGCGCCGTGCCCGACCGGAGGCGGGGGAAGCGGTGGCGGAGTGCGGGGACATGGGTGGCTGCTCCAGGGATGACGGGGGCGCGCAGGGGCGCGCGAGGACGTGGTGTGCCACCGGTGCACCGGTGGGTGGGGTGTCAGCGGACGGGCAGGCCGACCGGTGGTCCCCGTCGTGAGGCGCAGTCGCGGAGGAGGCTGGTCACCGGTCTGCGGGCCGGGCTGTCCAGGAGCCGCAGCGGCGACCGGCGGATCCGTTCGGCGTCGGTTCCCGGGACGTGACCGGCGAGGTGCGCGACGACCGCGAGCAGCGCGGCCGTCGCCGCGGACTCCGCGGACCGCAGGAGGCGCCAGCACGCGGCCTCGCCGTGCCGCAGCCACCAGCCGGTGACGACGGCGACCGCGAGATGGGCGAGCGTCATCCCGACGGGGCCGTGCCCGGACATGCCGGCCATCGGCCCCTCGGCGGCGGTGAGGAGCGCATGCAGCACGGCCTGACAGACCAGGACCCCGAGGATGATCGCTGTTCGGGACCGCTCCCGGCGCCCGGCGGCCAGCGCGGCCACGAACACGATCGCGAACCCGGCCGCGAGCGCGGCGGCGCCGACGGTGCGGCCCTCCTCGAGCCCGTGCGCCTCGGCGGTGGACGCCACGCAGACGGCTGCGAACGCGGCGGCTCTCATCGTCAGCAGTGCTCGGCGCACGAACATCGCGGTGACCGGCCTCAGAGCATCGTCAGCAGCATGTACGCCATGCCGACGCCCATGATCAGGCGGAGCGGGCGGGTCAGCGCCGCGGCGGCGCGTGTCACCACGGCGCCGGACCCCGTCATGCCGGCGACGACGTCGGGAGCGTCCTCGATGCGGTGTGGCAGGAAGCCCTGCACCGCCGCCCATGCCGTGCGGGCGAGGAAGTAGACGACGGCGAGCCAGCCGAGGACGGCGAACCACTCGTGCGTCGAGCTGAGGTGCCCGGCATGGTCCAGCCCGGATCCGGACAGCGCGTCGGACGGCATCGCGGCGAACATCCCGGCCATCACCGCCGCGGCCACGACGTGCTCCAGCAGCGCCGCGCTGGGGGCACGGAGGTCGCGTCGCGGCCGTGCCAGCCGGAGACCCAGCCAGGCGGCGTCGACCGCGAACGCGCTCGCCCACCACGACGGTGGGACGGGGGTGGCCACGGGCAGGAACATCGCAGTCATCCCGGCGGCCATGAGGATGTGGGCCGTCTCGGTGTCAGGGGTGCCTGCGCCATGCCGTTGCCGACGGACGACGAGTGCGAGCCGCACCGCGCAGCACACGCCGAGAACGGCGAAGAGCGCGGCGAAGAGCCACCGTGCCCACATCGGCCCCGCCATCGTCGCTCCTCAGTCGTTCGGTCTCGAATGGTCCGGAAACGACGTGCGCAATGTAGGCGCGGCGCGTATTCGCCGCCATACTCCGGCCCCGTACCGGTATTCCGGATATCGACTGCTTCGTCCGGGAACGTGTCGATCTGCTTTCCGCTCAGGTCGCCGTCTCCTTCGGTTTCCGGTGTGATTTTCCGCGCACCGCGTCGACCGCCGGGAACGGCAGCCCGGTGCGGCGAGCCGTCGTCCTGGGGCGTGGGGGGCCGGGCGCGGGAGCGCGCCGACGTCGGGCTCCGGGTGCGGTCGTGCCGCCGTCGGTGGCATCGCGGCGCAGGGCGCATCTGCCCTGCGCCGCAACGGATGCGGGATGCGCCGGCGGGGCGCGGGAGCATACGGTGAAGGGATGTCACAGCCGGGGCCGGTGCGGTCCACCACTCTGGACGAGCAGCTGTGCTTCGCGCTGTACACCGCATCACGGGCCATGACGAGCTGCTACCGGCCGATGCTCGACTCGCTCGGCCTGACCTACCCGCAGTACCTCGTGCTGTTGGTGCTGTGGGAGCGCGGCGACTCGCCCGTCACCGGTATCGGGCAGGCCCTGCAGCTGGAGACGGGCACGCTCTCCCCGTTGCTCAAGCGGCTCGAGGTGAGCGGCCTGGTCACGCGCACGCGCCAGCCCGGCGACGAGCGATCGGTGCTGATAGCGCTCACGGCGCAGGGTCGTGAGCTGGAGGCGTACACGGCGAAGGTGCAGAACGAGATCGGCATCGCCACCGGCATGAGCCGCGAGGAGATCGACGACCTGCGCGGCGTGCTGCGGAATCTCACCGGGCGGCTGCGATCCGCCTCCGACCGCTGATCGAGCAGGCGCCCGCGACCACGGGCCGTGGCGCCCCCGCCGCGCCACTGGCCGGGCCACCGCGGGACCGGGCGGATCCGGCAGTCCCGGCGTCGCAGCGACGGGGCGCGATCGTATCGTGGGCGACCGGACACACGGCCGAGTCGTCTCCCCGGTGTGGACGAGAAGGGGGTGGACCGTGACGGCGCAGGTGCTCGACCGGCTGGGCGGACGCCCGCTGTGGGAGCAGCTTCTCGCCGACCTCCGTCGCCGCCTCGATCGCGACGAGTTCACCGAGTCCTTCCCCGGTGAGCTCGCGCTCGTGGCCGAGTACGGCGTCAGCAGGCACACCGTCCGCGAGGCGGTCCGGCGCCTGCGCGAGGAGGGGCTGGTGATCGCCGGCCGCGGGCGCACCCCCCGACGGGCCGAGCCCACGGCGATCGAGCAGCAGCTCGGCGAGCTCTACAGCCTCTTCACCGCCGTCGAGGCCACCGGGCAGGTGCAGCGCAGCGTCGTCCGCACGCTGGACGTGCGCGCCGACGGCGTGGTGGCCGCGCGGCTCGGCTTGGAGGAGTCCACGCCGCTCGTGCACCTGGAGCGCCTGCGCCTCGCCGACGCCGACCCGCTCGCCGTCGACCGCGTCTGGCTGCCCGCGGAGCTGGCGACGCCGCTGCTGGACGTCGACTTCGGGCGCACGGCGCTCTACGCGGAGTACGCCGAGCGCTGCGGGGTGCGCGTCACCGGCGGGAGCGAGCGGATCCGCGCGGCCGTGCCGGACGCCTCGCAGCGGCGGCTGCTCGCCATCCCCGAGGGCGTGGCCGTGCTGGCGATCGACCGCCTGGGCTGCGCGGGCGACCGTCCGGTCGAGTGGCGTCAGACGCTCGTGCGTGCCGACCGGTTCAGCGTCACCGCGCGCTTCTCGACGCGCGACGGCTACCGGGTGGACGGCAGCGGCTGACCCTGGCGCGGGCCGCGTTCAGGAGAGCCCGATGTGCACGCGGACGACCGTGCCGTCGCGCCTGCGGTGCACGCGCACCAGGTCGCACAGCTGGTGCACGACGTAGAGCCCGTGGCCGTCATCGTGCGGGGCGGGCAGCCTGCGGCCCGCCAGCGGATCGGTGATCCGGCCGCCGTCCTGCACCTGGCAGACCACCTGGTGGTCCGCCGTCCAGATCGTCAGCAGCCCCGAGCCGCCCGCGTGCAGCATCGTGTTGACCACCAGCTCCTGCACGGCCGTGCGCAGGTCGGCGATCCGGTCGGGCGGCATGCCCTTGTGCTCGGCGTACTCGTGGACGAAGCGCCGCGCCGTGCCCGGCCCGGTGGACGGCCCGATCACCAGCACGTCGGCCTCGGGAGGTGCGGGGGGCAGCGGGCGGTCGAACCAGGCGGCGACGGCGACCGGGTCGGTGTAGCCGGGGGAGTCCCAGCGCTCGCCTGCGGTGGCGAGCATCGGGTGGGTGCGGGTGGCGTCGGTGAGCACGTTGCGGTCGAGACGCGTGACGTCGTACGGGCACAGGACGTAGGCCTCGGACGCGGCCAGCGCCACGTTGATCAGGGCCTCGTGCTCGGCGCAGGCCGGGTACTCGTCCTGGCTGCGGCCGGCCCAGATGGGCTCGCCGACGATACGCACCGGCTGCCCGTCGTGCTCGCGGACGAACGCGGTGAGGACCGAGCCGATGATCCGGCCCGGGTTGCGCCCCGCTGTGCCCATGTCGGCGGTGCGGACCCGCGCCGCCTCGGTGGCACTCAGGGCGGACTGCACGAGGGCCAGCCCGGGCTGCGGCACGGCGACCAACACCGGCTCCTCGTGCTCCAGGCCCTCGCGCACGAACCGCAGCAGCCCCGCGCGGTAGCTCGCCGCGTCGGTGTAGAAGAGCGCGTCGTGCTGGAGGCCCTGAGGCGCGGTGCTCACCTCGGGTCGACCCCGGCGGTCGTCACCGTCATAGAGCTCCTCGCCGCAGATCCGGACCGCCCCGGGACGAGGCGGGAAACGCCGCCACCCTACCTCTCCCGTGGGTGAGGTTCGTCACGCGAAGGGCCCAACCGGAGGGGCTGGACGGGCCCGGGCTCAGCCTGCCGCGACGGACACGCCGATGCCTCCACGCGTCTCCGCGCCGTACCGGGAGATCTCGGCCTCGAGGTCCAGGGGCGCTGTCATGACGGTGGGCTCCGGGGAGAGGAGCGCGGCGGGCACGAGCCAGCTGACCTCGAACTCGATGCCGTCCGGGTCGTGCGCGTAGAGGGCCTTGGTGGAGCCGTGGTCCGACGCGCCGACGAGTGCGCCGCGCTCGCTCAGCACGCCGGCGATGCGGCGCAGCTCGGCGAGGGTGTCGACCTCCCATGCGAGGTGGTAGAGGCCCACGGTGGTGCGCCCGGCCTGGGTGTCGCCCGCGCGCTCACCCATGGCGAACAGCCCGAGGTCGTGGTCGTTGGTCGAGCCCTCGGCCTGCAGGAACGCGGCCCGGCCGGGCATGCCGGCGACGACGCGGAACCCGAGGGCGTCGGAGTAGAAGGCGACGCTGCGGTCGACGTCGCGGACGTAGAGGACGGCGTGGTTGAGGCGCTGGACCGGCATGGTGACCCCTAGATCATTGAAGGTTCATGAATACGGTAGCACCCGGAACACATGAAAGTTCAAATGTCTTCCCGTACCATGACCGGTGTGGACGATGTGAACGAGCGGTGGCTGACGCCGGACGAGCTGGACGCGTGGCTGTCCTACGTGGCGATGTCCACGTTGCTCGAGTCCGCACTCGACCGGCAGCTGCAGCGCGACTCGGGGATGCCGCACGCCTACTACCAGATCCTGGCGATGCTGTCCGAGGTCCCCGGACGCACCCTGCGCATGAGCGACCTCGCCGCCGTCACCCAGAGCTCGCAGAGCCGTCTCTCCCACGCCGTGAGCAGGCTGGAGCGCAACGGCTGGGTGCAACGGATGCCCTGCCCCGACGACCGGCGCAGCACGCTGGCCCACCTCACCGAGGCAGGTTTCGCGGCGCTCGCCGCGGCGGCTCCCGGGCACGTGCGCACGGTCCGCGAGCACCTCTTCGACAGGCTCACCTGCGAGCAGGTCGGGCAGCTGCGCGCCATCCTGCGCGCGGTGCTCACCGGCCTCTCGGACGACGAGCTGCCGATATCCGGCGTGGCCGCCGACCAGGAGCCCGCCGCAGGCTGACCCGCGCCGGTGCTGGCGCCGCAGTCCGGCGTGGGCAATCATGGCGCCTCGTTCCGGGAAGGGGCCCGAATGCGCGTGATGATCGTCCGGGTGGCCCTGTGCCTCGTCGCGGTCATCGGGCTCGCCGGGTGCACGCAGACCGTCATCGGCGTCGCCGAACCCGATCCCGCGGCCGCCCCGCGCACCGTGTCGTCGGCCGTCGCAGCCGGCCCGGCGCCGCTCGGGGCCGCGTTCTCCGACGCGCAGAAGCGCTTCACGATCGCCCCTCCGCCCGGCTGGAAGGCGGACACGTCCGGCGCGCAGAACACGGCCGTCGTCTTCCTGGACCCCACCCCGACACGATCGGCCCAAGGGGACTTCAGCGCGAACATCAACGTGCTCGTGGTGCCGTCGGTCGCCGGCCTGCCCGCGACGGTGGTCGGCGCCCGTGAGGAGCTGCGGGGCCTGACCGACTACGCCTCCGACACCGACGCGGCCGTCAGCCTCGCCGACGGCACCCCCGCGCACCTGCTGGGCGGCACGTTCACCGACAAGGGATCGGGGATGCGGCTGCGCAACCTGCAGCTGTTCACCGTCCACGGCCGCTCCACCACCGTCGTCACGGGCACCGCGCCCGCGCAGGGCTGGAGCACGTACGCGCCGGTGTTCGACGCGTCACTGCGCACGCTCACCGTCGCGACCTGAGCACCTGCGCCCCATCCGCGGCTGGCAGAGTTGCGCGCATGGGAACCCTGGTGCTGCTGCGACACGGCCAGAGCGTGTGGAACGCCGAGAACCTTTTCACCGGCTGGGTGGACGTACCCCTCTCGGAGACGGGCGAGCAGGAGGCCCGCCGCGGCGGCGAGCTGCTCAGGGCCGAGGGCCTGCTGCCCGACGTCGTGCACACCTCGCTCCTGCGGCGCGCGATCTCCACCGCCGACCTCGCCCTCGATGCCTGCGACCGGCACTGGATCCCGGTCAAGCGCGACTGGCGCCTCAACGAGCGCCACTACGGCGCGCTGCAGGGCAAGAACAAGAAGCAGACGCTCGACGAGTTCGGCGAGGAGCAGTTCATGCTCTGGCGCCGCTCGTACGATGTGCCGCCGCCGCCGATCGATGCCGGCTCCGAGTTCGCCCAGGACGGCGACCCGCGCTACGCGGACCTCGACGCCGCCATGCCCGCCACGGAGTGCCTGGCCGACGTCGTGAAACGTTTCGTGCCGTACTGGGAGACGGAGGTCGTGCCGGACCTCCGAGCGGGCAAGGTCGTCCTGCTCGCGGCCCACGGCAACTCGCTGCGCGCCCTCGTCAAGCACCTCGACGGCATCTCCGACGCCGACATCGCCGGCCTGAACATCCCCACCGGCATCCCGCTGCGCTACGACCTCGACGACGACCTGTTGCCCACCGTGCCCGGCGGCACCTACCTCGACCCCGACGCCGCGGCGGAGGCCGCGGCGGCCGTGGCGAACCAGGGGCGCTGACCGTCGAACCCGCGGGGGTGAACGCGGCGTGAACGGGGGCGGAATTGTGCCGTTCCGTGACGTCGCGGGCGTCACGACCGGGCCTGTGAGCTGGCCCGCCACCCGGTCCACCTGCCTACGATGCCGCCATGACCGCACTGGTCTGGACGGTGATCGTGGTCGCGGCTCTGGCCGTGGGCCTGGCCATCGGCATCCGGATGGGCCGCGGGCGGGTGGAGGCCACCCCCGCCCGGGTCGAGCCGAGCCCCGGCCCGCCGATGGTCGATCTCCTGCAGCGGGTGTTCCGCTCCGCCGACGAGGGCCTGGTGGTGCTCAACCGCCGGGGTGACGTCGTGCTGCACAACGCCCGCGCCGCCGAGCTGGGCGTCGTCCGGGCCGGGCTGCCCGACGCCCGGGCGGCGGTCGCGTGCCAGAAGGTGCTGCAGACCGGCACGTCCACTGCCGTCGACCTCTCCCCGCTGGACCACCGCGGCCGCCAGCCGGCCGCCGTGCTCGCCAACGTCCGCCCGCTGGGCGACGGCTTCGCGATGGTGGAGGCGGCCGACACGTCCGACGCCGTGCGGCTCGAGGCCACCCGGCGGGACTTCGTCGCCAATGTCAGCCACGAGCTCAAGACCCCGGTCGGGGCGATGGGGCTGCTCGCGGAGGCGGTGCTCGACGCCGCCGACGACCCCGCCGAGGTGCGCCGCTTCTGCACCAAGATCCTCAACGAGGCCACCCGGCTGGGCAACCTCGTCACCGAGCTGATCGCGCTCTCACGCCTCACCGGGGCCGAGCGCCTGCCCGAGCTGTCGGTGGTGGACGTGGACGAGGTGGTGCGCGAGGCGCTGGCGCGGTCCCGCCTCTCGGCCGAGGCCGCCGACATCGAGATCATCGTCGACAAGCCCACCGGCCTCGAGGTCGAGGGTGACCTGACGCTGCTGGTCACGGCGCTGTCCAACCTCGTGGAGAACGCCATCGCGTACTCGCCGAAGGAGGCGTCGGTGTCGGTGTCGCGCCGGCTCGTCGGGCGGACCGTGGAGGTCGCCGTCACCGATCGCGGCATCGGTATCGCCCCCGAGCACCAGAAGCGCGTGTTCGAGCGCTTCTTCCGCGTCGACCCGGCGCGGTCGCGCGCCACCGGCGGCACCGGCCTCGGCCTCGCGATCGTCAAGCACGTGCTGGCCAACCACGGTGGCGACGTCCGCCTCTGGAGCAGCCCCGGCACCGGCTCCACGTTCACGATGCGGTTGCCGCTACGAGTGGAGGAGTCCGACCCCGACGACCCGGACGACCTCGATCCCGCGGGCATCGGCCCGCCACCCCCATCCGACGCCTCCCGGCGTCACGCCGAACTCGGAGGAATGTCATGACCAGGGTGCTCATCGTGGAGGACGAGGAGTCCTTCGCGGACCCGCTGGCCTTTCTGCTGCGCAAGGAGGGCTTCACCACGGCCGTGGCCGCCAGCGGCCAGGACGCGCTGGAGGAGTTCGACCGCAACGGCGCCGACATCGTGCTGCTCGACCTCATGCTCCCCGGCATGAGCGGCACCGAGGTCTGCAAAGCCTTGCGCACCCGCTCCGCCGTCCCGGTGATCATGGTGACCGCCCGCGACAGCGAGATCGACAAGGTGGTGGGCCTCGAGCTCGGCGCCGACGACTACGTCACCAAGCCCTACTCCGCCCGCGAGCTCATCGCCCGGGTGCGGGCCGTGCTCCGGCGCGGCGGCGAGACCGGCACCGAGGTGGACGGCATGCCCGGCGTGCTGGAGGCCGGCCCCGTGCGGATGGACGTCGAGAGGCACGTCGTCAGCGTCAACGGCGCGGACGTGGCCCTGCCGCTCAAGGAGTTCGACCTGCTCGAGTACCTGCTGCGCAACGTCGGCCGGGTGCTGACCCGCGGGCAGCTGATCGACCGGGTGTGGGGTGCGGACTACGTGGGCGACACCAAGACCCTCGACGTGCACGTCAAGCGCCTGCGGTCGAAGGTGGAGGGCGACCCGAGCGCCCCCCGGCACCTGGTGACGGTGCGAGGCCTGGGCTACAAGTTCGAGAGCTGACCCGCGGCCCACCTGGGCGCGGCCCAGGCCCGACCGCGCTGATCAAGGCACAGAGGTCGTCCGTGCATCACGTGGAGCGACATCAGCCTTGATCGGCGTTCGATGGCCACCGCCACCTGGGGCGTCAGCGACCCGGGGTCCCCGTGGATGTCCACGTCCGTCGCGTGGAACATCGCCCACCCGCCGTCCTGGAGCCGGTTGCGGCGCCGGTCGTCGGAGCGACGGTTCCGCTCCCCGCCGTGGCCCTCCTCTTCGCGCAACCTGTGGATGGAGATGGGGGTATGTGGACAACCGGCCGGCCCGCGTGGCCCCGCTGTCCTGCGGTGGGGGTGGGGTGGAGCTGGGGAGTGTTGCTGTGAGTAGTCGGGTATTTGCGGTTCGTAGTGGGTTCGATCACGGAGACGTCACGGTCGTCGCGTAACCTGATCACGTGCGCCTGGGTGTGCTCGACGTCGGGTCCAACACCGTCCACCTCCTCGTGGTGGACGCTCAGCGTGGTGGGCACCCGACGCCGATGACCTCGGAGAAGGACGAGCTGCGCCTCGCCGAGAACCTCGACGGCTCCGGCGCGCTCACCCGCCGGGGGACCGATGCACTGGTCCGCACCGTGGCCCGCGCCAACGCGTCGGCCGCCGCGGCCGGCTGCGCCGACCTCCTCGCGTTCGCCACCTCCGCCCTGCGCGACGCCACCAACTCCGCCGAGGTGCTGGCCCGCGTCCGCGAGGAGACGGGCGTCGTACTTCAGGTCCTGCCCGGTGAGGACGAGGCGCGCTACACGTTCCTCGCGGTGCGCCGGTGGTACGGCTGGTCGGCGGGGCGGTTGCTGGTGCTCGACATCGGCGGCGGCTCGCTGGAGCTCGCGGCCGGGCGCGACGAGCACCCCGCTGCGGCGGCGTCGCTCCCGCTCGGTGCCGGCCGGCTCACGCGCGAGTGGTTCCGGTCCGACCCCCCGTCGCGCCGCGAGATCGACGCGCTGCGCGAGCACCTGGACGCGCAGCTGGAGCCGGTCGCCCGCCGGCTGCGGCGCGCCGGCGAGCCCGACCTCGCGGTCGGCACGTCCAAGACCTTCCGCTCGCTGGCCCGGCTCACGGGCGCCGCCCCGTCGAGCGCGGGGCCCCGGATGCGGCGGCAGCTGACCGACGTCGGGCTGCGTCAGCTCGCCGCGTTCATCACCCGGATGTCGGCGGGCGACCTCGCCGAACTGGAGGGTGTGAGCCCCAGCCGGGCCCACCAGCTGGTGGCCGGAGCGCTCGTCGCGGAGGCGTCGATGCGCGCCCTGCGGGTCACACAGCTCGAGATCTGCCCCTGGGCGTTGCGCGAAGGAGTGATACTCCGGAGGCTCGACACGCTCGATGGGACGGCCCAGACAGACCGCTCGGCGCAGGACGCACCGCGTGGTCTTGGACGCTTGACGACGTACGAGGCACGGTGTACCGGATGAGTTCCGAGACCGACCACCCCCGCCAGCGCACCGTGGCCGAGCTGCTAGCCCAGCACGGCGACGTCAGTGCGACCGGTCGTCGACGCCGTCGGCGGGAGGCCGACGACGACGCGGGCGCCCAGCCCGTCGCCGACCGGGCTGCGGCGCCCGCCGCGTGGACCCCGCAGGTCGTCCCGGACCGCTCGGTGCTCCGCGAGCCCGTTCCCGACGAGGCCCCGGTCCGCGATGTCCGTCCGCGCTCCTGGGACGCCCCGTCGCGCCAGCCGGAGTCTTCGCGCTCCTACGTCCCCGAGACGGGGCCGGAGCCGACGCGCGCCGTGCCGCCGGTCGTCCCCCGCAACGGGGCAGACCGCAACGGGGGCGGCAACACCGGCACGGCCTATACGGCCGCGGCCCGCACCACCGCATTCGACCGCAGCTCCGGCGCGTTCCCCGCCCCGACCGCGCAGGCCCCCGCCGCCCCACCGCCGGGCCGCCCGCGCTTCGAGCCGGCCCGGGAGAACCCCACCGACCACATCCCGCGCTACCGCGAGGACCGCACGGGCGTGCTCGACCCCGGTCTCACCGGGCCCATCGACCAGCAGCAGGTCAACGCCCTGCGTAAGCCGCCCGCGGCCGACGAGCCCGATGCGGCAGGCGACCCCGACCCCGACGCCGGCCCGGCCACGATGGTCGGCGTGGCGCCCGCCGGTGCCGAGTCGTGGCACCGCGCCCGCACCGCCGGCAGTTCCGGCTCCCGGTCCGACGCCGACGGTGGCCCGCCCACCCAGGCCGTGTCATCGCTCGACATCGACGCCCGCCCGGCAGGCCTCGACCTCGACCTCGACGAGCCCCCCGCCGGGCTCGAGGACCGGGACGACGCCGACGGCGACACCCCGCGCCGCCGTCTCGGGCGCTCCTCCGCCGAGCCCTCGCCGGGCCAGGCGTGGGCGGCCGTGGTGGCGCAGTGGATCCTCGGCGCCATCGGCGGAGCGGCCCTGTGGGTCGGCTTCCGCTTCCTCTGGCGCGAGCTGCCCGTGGTGGCGCTGGCCGCGGCCGTGCTCGTCACCGTCGGGCTGGTGCTGATCGTCCGCGCGCTGCTGCGCAACAGCGACATGCGCACCACGATCTTCGCCGTGCTGGTGGGGCTGCTCCTCACCGCGTCACCGGCGATCCTGGTACTCATGGGGAGATGACCGCGCCGCCGATCGTCCTGTCGACGGCATCGGTGTACCCGGAACCGGCCGCGGCGGCCTTCGAGATCGCCGCAGAGCTCGGCTACGACGGCGTGGAGCTGATGGTGTGGTCCGAGGCCGTGAGCCAGGACCCCGTCGCCGTGACGCGTCTGGTCGACCGCCACAGCGTGCCCGTGCTCGCGGTGCATGCTCCCTGCCTGGCCGTCACACAGCGCGTGTGGGGCTCGGACCCCATCGGCCGCATGCGCCGGTCGGTGGCCGCCGCCGAGCGGCTCGGTGCCCGCACGGTGGTACTGCACCCCCCGTTCCGCTGGCAGCGCGGCTACACCGCGCAGTTCGCCGCCGAGGTGGCCAGGGCAGGTGAGTACGCGGGCGTCACGCTCGCCGTTGAGAACATGTTCCCGGTCACCCGCGGTGCCATCCGCACGGTGCCCTACAGCCCCGGTTTCGACCCGACCGACGTCGGCCACGAGCACTACACACTCGACCTCTCGCACACCGCCGCCGCAGGCTCCGACGCCCTCGCGATGCTCGACCGGATGGGTTCCGGGCTCGCGCACGTCCACCTCGCGGACGGCAGCGGCAGCCCGCGGGACGAGCACCTGGTGCCCGGCCGGGGCACCCAGCCGTGCGCCGAGGTCTGCCGGCGCCTCGCCGACGGCGGCTTCACCGGCGTCGTCGTGCTCGAGATCAGCACCCGCCGCTGCCGCACGCGGTACGAGCGCGTGGTCATGCTCGCCGAGTCCCTGCTCTTCGCGCGGCTGCACCTGCAGCCCGCCGCCGCCGGCGTTCTCCGCCCGGCCGAAGCCGAGCCTGCCCGATAGGTCACATCGGCGCCGGTGCCGCCGGTGCCGGGTGATAGACGTGTCCCATGCATCCCGGTACGTCCGCCCCCGCCCCCGTCGCGCCGCCGTTCACCGGTGCGATCGGCGTAGAGCCGCTCGGGGACGGCAGGTACGCCGCCGAGCTGGGCCCCGTCTGGACGGTCGGCCCCAAGGCCCACGGCGGCATCCTGCTGGTCCTGCTCGCGAAGGCCGGCCTCGCCCGCCTCGCCGCGGACGTCCCCGGCTCCGACCCGGAACCGCTCGCCATCGCCAGCGACTTCCTGCGCGCACCCGACCAGGGACCGGTCGAGATCGCCACCGAGGTGCTCAAGCTCGGCGCCACCACGTCGATCGTGTCGGCGCGCATGTTCCAGGGCGGGAAGCCGATGCTGGCGGCCACGCTGACCGCGGGCCGGTTGCCCGACGACGAGCCGCGCTGGACCGACCTGCCCGACCTGCCGGTCGAGCCGCCCGCCGACGCCTTCGACCCGGGTTCCCGCCGCGACCCGACCGGGCTGTCCAGCGCGTGCGAGGTGCGGTTCGACACCCCCACGATCGCGTTCATGCGTGGCGAGCAGGCCCCGCCGGTGCTGCGCGGCTGGGCGCGGCCCTTCGGCGAGCCCGCGGACGTTCTGTTCGCGCTGCTGGCGGGCGACCTGCTGCCGCCCGCCGTGCTCAACGTCGGGGGGAAGCTCGGTTGGGCCCCCACGGTGCAGCTCACCGCCCTGCTGCGCGGCCACCCGGCGCCGGGCTGGCTGCGGCTGGAGTCGCGCGTCGCCACCGTGGGCGGGCCGTGGTTCGACGAGGACGTCACGGTGATCGACTCCGCGGGTCGGCTCGTGTGCCAGGCCCGTCAGCTCGCCCTCTCGCCGCTGGACCGCTGAACGCGCGCCCGCCGGCCGGGCGGCTACGGTCTCGTGCATGACACGGATCGCGGTGCTCGGGGCGGGGAAGATCGGGGAGGCGTTGCTCGCGGGGCTGCTCGCGGCCGGGACGGCGCCGGACGAGCTGGTGTTCACCGAGCGCCACCCGGAGCGCGCCGCCGAGCTGAGCGCGCGCCACGGCGTGGCCGCTGTCGACGTCCCGGCCGCGGCCGGGCGCTCGGACATCGTGGTGGTCGCGGTCAAGCCGCAGGACATCGCGCCCGTGCTCGCCGACCTGGCGCCCGCGCTGCGTCCGGGCACGCTCGTGGTCTCGCTGTGCGCGGGCCTGCCGACCTCGCTATTCGAGCGCTCGCTGCCCGACGGCACCGCGGTCGTGCGGGTCATGCCCAACACGCCGATGCTGGTGGGCGAGGCGATGAGCGCCGTCTCCGGCGGCACGCACGCCACCGACGAGCAGCTCGCCACGGTCGAGAAGATGCTCGCGTCGGTCGGCCGGGTGGTGCGCGTTCCCGAGTCCCAGCAGGACGCAGTGACGGCACTGTCGGGCTCCGGGCCCGCCTACTTCTTCTTCCTGGTCGAGGCCATGATCGACGCGGGGATCCTGCTCGGCCTGCCCCGGGCTGTCGCCGCCGACCTCATCATCCAGTCGGCGTTCGGCGCGGCGCAGATGATGCGCGACTCGGCCGACCACCCGGTCCTGCTGCGGGAGGCCGTCACGTCACCCGCGGGTACCACGATCGCCGCCATCCGGGAGTTGGAACGTCACGGCGTCCGGGCGGCGCTGATCGACGCAATCGAGGCCGCACGCGACCGATCGGAGGAACTGGGTCGCGCGGCGGAGCGGCCGTGACCCGAACGGTCGATCATTTCTCACCCTGACGCGGAGCCTGTAGTACCACGCCGGAGTGGAGTGCGTGTCGAAGTCGTCACATCGGCACCGCTATCCTCAGTGGGAACATCAGGGCCGGCGTGGAGCCGGTCCGATGGAACCACGAAAGCGGTGATCGGATGGCTACCGAGCCCGAGATCCACCTCGCCCAGGTGCAGTTCCTGACCGTGGCCGAGGTCGCGGCGATGATGCGGGTGTCCAAGATGACCGTGTACCGCCTGGTGCACGGTGGGGATCTGCCCGCAGCCCGCGTCGGCCGGTCCTTCCGCGTGCCCAAGCGCGCCGTCGAGGACTACCTCCGCAGCGCGTACTTCGACGCGGGCTGACGCCCCGCCGGGGACGGCGGTGCCGGTGGGCGCGGCCGTCACCGGAGCCGCAGGTAGGATCGGCCATCGGTCATCGCCCGGCCAGTGCGCGCCTTCCGGCGCCGCGTCCGGTCGGGCCTCTTGCAGCACCCCTTCGCGGCCCCACCGGTCGCGTCACGATCAGGAAGGTCCACGTATGGGTTCGGTCATCAAGAAGCGCCGCAAGCGGATGTCGAAGAAGAAGCACCGCAAGCTGCTTCGCAAGACCCGCGTGCAGCGTCGCAAGCTCGGCAAGTGACGGCAGCGGCCGGCAGGGGTCTCCCTCGCCGGCCGCTTCCGTCTTCTCGCTGCACGTTCCCCGTCACAGGGTGCGTCCGCCCACGGACGCCGACATCTCGGGGGTGCTGGGGCTAGCATCGGTCACTCGCAGCACCCCCCCGTATCCGCAGAGGCCCCGCCGTGACGCCGTCCGTCGTACTCGTCACCGGTGTCAGCCGTTTCCTCGGAGGGCACCTCGCCGCCCGACTGGCGGCCAACCCGGACATCGACCGTGTCCTGGGCGTGGACACCGTGCCCCCGCCGCGTGACCTGCTGCGCCGCATGGGCCGCGCCGAGTTCGTACGGGCCGACATCCGCAACCCGCTCATCGCCAAGGTCATCTCCCACGCGTCGGTCGACACCGTCGTGCACGCCTCGCTGTCGGCCAACCCGGCGTCGTCGGGCGGTCGCACGGCGATGAAGGAGATGAACGTCATCGGCACGATGCAGCTCCTCGCCGCCTGTCAGAAGGCGCCCACGGTGAAGCGCATGGTGCTCAAGTCGACAACCGCCGTGTACGGCTCCAGCCCGCGCGACCCCGCGCTGTTCGACGAGACGATGGTGCCCAGGGACCTGCCCTCCGGCGGGTACGCGAAGGACGCCGTGGAGATCGAGGGCTACCTGCGCGGCTTCGCCCGCC
The DNA here is from genome assembly GCF_025965585.1 of Pseudonocardia sp. GTDB lineage: Bacteria > Actinomycetota > Actinomycetes > Mycobacteriales > Pseudonocardiaceae > Pseudonocardia. The sequence goes on along the minus strand of NZ_JAOPWR010000342.1, from coordinate 3,651 downwards.
GCCGTCCCGACGTCGCCGTCACCGTGCTGCGCTTCGCCAACTTCATCGGCCCCCGCATCGACACGGTGTTCACGCGCTACTTCGCGCTGCCCGTGGTACCCACCGTCCTCGGCTACGACGCCCGCGTGCAGCTCCTGCACGAGGAGGACGCGCTCGCGGTGCTCGAGCGGGCCGCCAGCCACGAGCTCCCCGGCACGTTCAACGTCGCCGCCGACGGCGTGCTGCTGCTCTCACAGGCCATCCGTCGCGCCGGGCGCGTCGCGTTGCCGGTGCCGAGTAGCACCGTCGGGCCGGTCGGCCGCCTGTTCCGCGGCGCCCGGCTCGTGGACTTCTCGCCGGAGCAGATGCGGCTGCTCAACTTCGGCCGCGTCGTCGACAACAGCAGGCTGCGCTCCCAGTTCGGGTTCGTCCCGCGCTGGACCACCACCCAGGCCTTCGACGACTACGTGCGCGCCCGCGCGCTGCGTCCCGTCGTCTCACCGGAATGGGTGGAGTCGCTGGAGCGCGGCGTCCTCTCCGTCGCGCGGGCCCTGCGATGACCACCCGTCGACCGGCAGGCAACGGCTCGCGCCGGACCACCGGCAAACCCGTCACCGGGAACACGAGCACCATGAAGGGAGCCGATGTGTCCGAGGCCCGTGTCATCCCGTTGCACGCGGACGACTCGGGTGTGCGCACCCGCTGGCGCCTCGGCGGGACGGGTGCCACCACGCGCCGTCCGCCCGAACTCGAGCCGGAGCCGGAGCCGCAGGCCGATCCCCCCGTCGAGGAGACGTCCCCGGCCTGGGAGGAGGCGCTGGAGGCCGCGCTGACGTTCGCGCGCCGCCGCTTCGAGGGCGACTACGCGGTGGACGACTTCGGCTTCGACGCCGACCTCACCGACAACCTGCTGCTGCCGGCCCTGCGCCCGCTCTACCGGAAGTGGTTCCGGGTCGAGACGATCGGCATGCACCACGTGCCCGACACCGGTGGCGCGCTCGTGGTGGCCAACCACTCCGGCACGCTGCCCCTGGACGGGCTGATGACCGCCGTCGCCCTGCACGACGTCCACCCGGCCCAGCGGCACCTGCGCACCCTCGGAGCCGACCTGCTGTTCCGGATGCCGGGCTTCGGCACGCTCGCCCGCAAGCAGGGCGCCACGCTGGCCTGCAACTCCGACGCGGAGCGGCTCATGTCCTCCGGCGAGCTCGTCGGCGTGTGGCCCGAGGGCTTCAAGGGCATCGGCAAGCCCTTCCACGACCGCTACAAGCTGCAGCGCTTCGGCCGCGGCGGCTTCGTCTCCGCCGCCCTGCGCACCGGGGTGCCGATCATCCCGTGCTCCATCGTGGGGGCCGAGGAGATCTACCCGAAGATCGGCGACATCAAGCCGCTGGCCCGGCTGTTCGGGGCGCCGTACTTCCCGATCACCCCGCTGTTCCCGCACCTCGGCCTGCTGGGGCTCGTGCCGCTGCCGTCGAAGTGGTACATCGAGTTCGGCGAGCCGATCCGCACGGACACCATCGGCGCGGCCGAGGCCGACGACCCCATGACGGTCTTCAACCTCACCGACCAGGTGCGCGAGACCATCCAGCACACGCTCTACCGGCTGCTGAGCCAGCGCCGCAACGCCTTCCTGGGGTGAGCGGGAGGCGGTGATGCCGGCGCCCCTGCCCGGCGCACTCCCTCAGCGCCTGCGGGCCGCCAGGCCCGCCGCCACGGCCCCGGCGAGCGCGCCGGCACCCAGCACCGAGGGCACGCCGATGCGGGCGGCCTTGCGGCCCGTGCGGAAGTCGCGGATCTGCCAGCCGCGGTCCTTGGCGACGTCGCGCAGCTCGGAGTCGGGGTTGACCGCCACGGCCGTGCCAACCGCGGACAGCATGGGCACATCGTTGACGGAGTCGGAGTACGCGGTGCAGCGGCGCAGGTCGAGGCCCTCGGCCACGGCCAGTGCGCGCACCGCGTGAGCCTTCGCAGAACCGTGCAGGATCTCGCCCACCAGCCGGCCCGTGTAGTGCCCGTCGACGCTCTCCGCGACCGTGCCCAGCGCCCCGGTGAGCCCGAGCCGCCGCGCGATGATGAGCGCCAGCTCGACCGGTGTGGCGGTGACCAGCCAGACGCGCTGCCCGGCGTCGAGGTGCATCTGGGCCAGCGCGCGCGTGCCCGTCCAGATCCGGTCGACCATCAGTTCGTCGTAGATCTCCTCGCCGAGCGACACGACCTCGGCGACCGGCCTGCCCGCGACGAACGTCAGCGCGGTGTCGCGGTGGCCGGACACGTCGGTCTCGCGGCCGCCGACGCGGAACTTGATCTGCTGCCAGGCGAAGCCGGCCAGGTCGGAGGTGGTGAAGAACTTGCGGGCGGCGAGGCCGCGGGCGAAGTGGAAGATCGACGCGCCCACCATCATGGTGTTGTCGACGTCGAAGAACGCGGCGGCGGTGAGGTCGGTCTGGGGGACGTCGGGCGGGCCGCTGTCACCGGCGGCCACGGCGGCGGCCGCCGCCGCCTCGCCGGCGATCTGGGCGGGGTCACCCGCCGCGGCGGCGGTCTCGCCGGACCGCGTGTCTGCGTCAACCACGTGCGGGCCTCCGGTGGGGGTCTTGTCCGTCCAGCCTACTGTCGCGACGGTGGTCGGAGGGCGTCGGTTCCCAGGTCCCCGACATGCGACGAGGCCGCCGCGGGGTGTCCGCGGCGGCCTCGTGATCGGGCTTTCGGAGGCGTGTCGCTCAGCCGATCGTGATGCCGGGCTGGCCGGGCAGCAGCGGCGGCAGCGTGATGGGCGGCAGCAGCGGCAGCGGCAGGGGCACCGAGACGTTCCCGCTGGTCGGGCCGCTTCCGGTGCTCGTCGGCGCGCTGGAGTCGGTGCCGTCCGTGCTCCCGGTGCCGGGCAGCACCCCGTTCGGCGCGGTGGCGGGGTCGTTGCTCTCCGGAGAGGTGGTCGGGTCGTTCGTGCCGGAGGTGCCCGGCGCTGACGGGTCGGACGTCACACCGTCGCGGCCGACGCTGCCCTCGGACCCGTCGCCCGGGGACCCCTGGGGACCGGCCGGACGCGGGGAGCAGGTGCCCTGCGCGGGGAGCGGCCCGAGGTCGTCGACGGCACCCGAGGTGACCTGGAGGCAGTTCGACCGGCCGCTGAGGGCCTCGGTGCGTCCCAGGAGCCGGTCGAGCAGGCTGATGGACTGGTCGGCGCCCGGGACCGCGGAGCTCGGGAGCGCCGAGCGGAGGAGGGACAGCCGGGCCGCCTGCTCGCCCGCCCACGCCCGCAGGTCGCCGAGGGTGGCGGCCCCGCCTGCGTCGTCGGAGCTCATGAGCCCGCGGGAGCCGGTGCCGGTGGAGGAGTCGAACTCGGTGATCGCCGACTGCACGAGTGCGGGATCGGCCGCGGCTGCAGTGGGCTCCTTGGCCATGAGCTGCTCGACCTCGTCGAGGCGCGTGGCGGCGAGCTCCAGCTGGCGGTGGGCCTTGGCCGTCTTGTCGAAGGTCATCGCGAGCCCCGCCGACTCGACCACCCGCTTGACGGGGTAGAGCGCGTCACCCGGGAGCGAGTTGCGGCTGGCGAAGATGCCACCACCCGCCACGGCGACGATCGCGACGAGCGCCGCGGCGCCGACGAGCAGCGTGCGGCTGCGCAGCCCGCGGGCCACGGAGCGCGTGCCGCCTGCACGGCCCGCGGGC
>NZ_JAOPWR010000417.1 GCF_025965585.1 Pseudonocardia sp. | reverse complement strand
CGATGTGCACCTTCCACTTCGAGCCCGCGCGCTTCACCCAGCACGGCGAGCGCTTGTGCCGGAACGGGAGGCCCTCGGCCGCGAGGTCGTCGGCGTGCCCGACGTAGATCACCGCGTACTTCTCGGGCTTCGTCTCGGGCTCGGGCTTGTAGAGCACGGCGTAGACGCCGGGCCGCTCGGGCGGCGTCCAGCTACCGAGCACGCGCGGCCCGGAGAACGCGTACCCGGCGAGCGACCCCAGCCGGATCATCCGGGGGCCGTGCCCGGCTCGAAGTCCGCGTCGTAGTCCTCGGCCTCGCTCACGGCCTCGGCCCGCACCACGGGGAAGGCCGGCAGCCCCGCCTTCTTCACGGCGGCGTCGAACTCGGCGCGGCCCCGCTCGAGGGCCTTCTCGCGGGTCTCCGCCTCCACGACGAGCTGCGCGCCGTAGCGGTTGGTTCCGATGCCGGAGGCGATCCCGCCTGCCGGGGCCACGGCGTCGGCCAGCTCGACGACCTCCTCGAGCTCCATGACGCGGTCGCCCTCGGCCTCGATGCCGACGCTCCACCTGATCACGCGGTCGTCCCTTCTAACGCAGCTCGGGCAGCAGCACCGCGAGCTCGGTGAGGCTGCTGAGGTCGTGGCCCGACAGCAGCACGTCGATGTACGGCTCGGCCACCATCATGCCCATGGTGGAGGGCCGGTAGGCGGCGTTGTCGCCCTTGTGCGGGTTCATCCACACGATGCGGTGGCACAGCCGGGTGAGCCGCTCCATCGCGGTGGCCAGGGTGTCGGGGTCGCCGCGGTCCAGCCCGTCGGAGCAGATCACCACCACCCCGCCGCGGCAGACGCCACGCCGGCCCCAGCCGCGCACGAACTCGTCGAGGGAGTCGCCGATGCGCGTACCTCCCTCCCAGCCGACGACGTGCGCGGCCGCCTCGGCGAGCGCCTCGTCGGGGCTGCGCTTCTGCAGGGGCACGGTGATCCGTGTCAGCCGGGTGCCGAAGCAGAACACCTCCACCTTCTGGGCCGCCCGGCCCGCGGAGTAGGCGAACTGCAGCAGCGCGCGCGAGTAGTCGGCCATCGAGCCCGACACGTCGAGGATCAGCACCAGTGGCCGGAGCTTGACGCGCTTGCGCTTGTGGCGCAGCCCGACCGGCTCGCCGTGCATCCGCAGCGAGTCACGGACGGTGCGACGCAGGTCGGGCATCCCGCGCCGGGGGGCGGGACGGGTGCGCCGGGTGCGGCGCCGCGGGGGGGTGAGCCGGATCTGCTCCATGAGGCGGCGCAGCGCCCGCAGCTCGGCAGGGGTGCAGGCGGCGAAGGACTTGTGCCGCAACGTGTCCACGCCCGAGGCGACGAGCCCGAGCCGGGTCTCGTCCTCCTCCTCGCTCTCGGAGTCGGGCGGCTCGGTGGCGGGCACCTCCAGTACCGCCTCGGCCTCGACCGCGGTGTCGACCTTCAGCCGCAGCAGTTCCTCGACGGGGTTGCGCTCGCCGAGGAAGAAGTCGCGGAACACCTCGTCGTAGACCTCGACGTGGTCGCGCCTGCTGATCAGCGTGGTGCGACCGCCCCAGTACAGGTCGAGCAGATCGGTGGGGTCCAACGGCACCATCGCCGCGCAGTACGTGGCGACGTCGCCCGACCCGACGGAGACGCCCCGCGCCCGCAGCGCCCGCCCGAACGCCACGAGCACTCCGACGAGCTCCTCTCCCGCCTCCGTCATGACGCAGCCTCCGCGGGGAGGAGTACGTCGGCGGTCACGCCGTGAGCTCGTCGAGGTTGTCGCGGGCCAGCTCCATGTCCTCCCGCTCCTTGAGCACCGAGCCCAGCGTGACGTCGGCGGCGTCCGGCGTCAGGTCCGTCTCGCCGAGGAACTCGAGCGTGCGGGCCCAGTCGATCGTCTCCGCGACGCCGGGCGGCTTGGCCAGGTCCATCTCGCGCAGCCGGTGCACCGCAGCCACGACCTTGCGCGCCAGCTCCCGGCTCACACCCGGCTGGCGCACGGTGACGATCTCGACCTCGCGCTCCTCGGTCGGATAGTCGATCCAGTGGTACATGCAGCGGCGCTTCAGGGCGTCGTGCAGCTCGCGGGTGCGGTTGGAGGTGAGTACCACCAACGGCGGCGACGTGGCGCTGATCGTGCCGACCTCGGGGATGCTGATCTGGAAGTCCGAGAGCATCTCCAGCAGGAACGCCTCGAACTCGTCGTCGGCGCGGTCGATCTCGTCGATCAGCAGCACCGCCCGGTCCCCGGCACGCACGGCCTGCAGCAGCGGCCGTTCGAGCAGGAACGCGGGGCCGAACAGCTTCTCGACCGCCGCGTCGTCGCTGACCCCCCGCTCGGACATCGCCCGGATGTGCAGCAGCTGGCGCGCGTAGTCCCACTCGTAGAGCGCCTGGTTGGTGTCGATGCCCTCGTAGCACTGCAGGCGGATCAGGTCGCGCCCGAGCACGGTCGCCAGCACCTTCGCGATCTCGGTCTTGCCGACGCCGGGCTCGCCCTCCAGCAGCAGCGGGCGGCGCAGCGACAGCGCCACGTACACAGCCGTCGCGAGCCCGCGGTCGGCCAGGTAGTCGGCGCGGCGCAGCGTCTCGGTCAGCTCGGTGACACTGCCCGGGGCGCTGCCGAGAGGGACACCGCCCGGGGCGCTGCCGGGAGGGACACCGCCCGGGGCGCTGCCGGGCGCGGGCACCGGCGAGTCGTCGTCGTTCAGCGCCCGGTCTCCGCAGAACCCAGCAGGACCTCACGCAGGCTGGTGGAGCCGGGGGCGACCTTGCCCTCGCGCTCGAGGCGCTCGCGCCAGGCGCTGCGCTGGTCGTCGTCGACCGGGCCCGCGGTGGACTCGCCCTCCGCGCCGCCCTCGGAGAGGCCGCCGAAGCCGATGTTCTTCATGTTCCTGCACACCTTGCCGGTACTGCGGCCGATGTCGGTGCCGCTCTGCCGCTGGGCGGACCAGATGCTGCGCAGCACGGACTTCGCCTCGTCGTCGTCCTCGTGGACCATCCGCCGAACCTCCTCGCCACGCTGCTGGACGGCACCATCGTAGTCGCGCCGTCGTCCCTGATGGTGCTCCAGGACACACGCTCGGGCAATCGGCGAATAACCGATCACTTAGCAGCAATGCCGGCGTCGGAGGAGGTCCAGGTCACAATGTGCCCATGACCCTGACCCAGCTGAGCGCCTTCGTGCTGGTGGCCCGCCTCGGATCGGTCAAGGCCGCGGCGAACGCCCTGGGGGTCAGCGAGCCCGCCGTCTCCCAGGCACTCGCCGCCCTCCGCAAGTACCTCGACGACCCGCTGCTCACCCGCAGCGGCAGCGGCATGACGATGACGGCAGGCGGCAGCAGGCTGCTGACGATCGCCGCCCAGATGGTGTCGCTCGGCGCGGAGGCCGAGTCGGCGGTCCGGTCGGCGCGGGGCGCGGCCGAGCAGCTGCGGCTGGTGGCGCCCAGCTCGCTCGTGGAGTTCGTCGCGGGCCCGCTGGCCGACGCGTTCACCGCACGTTCGGCCGGGTCGATCGAGGTGTCGGCGGGGGTGTCGGCCACCGCCGAGATGGGCGTGCTGGTCTCGCAGCGGCTCGCCGACGTCGCGCTGGGGCCCTTCCTCGGGGGCGACCGCAGTCTCGGGCTGGTCAGCGAGCCGATCTTCCGCTGCCGGCTCGTGGTGCTCGCCTCGCCCGACGCGCGCCTGCGCGGCGCACCGTCGCAGTGGCCGTGGCTGGTGGAGCCGGCGGCCACCGACCCGGACAGCGACGTGAGCCGGTTGCTGCGCGGCCTCGGCGTGCCCGAGTCCCGGCTGAGCGTGTTCCCCAACCAGACGGCGGCGTGGGAGGCCGCGGTGCGCGGGGCCGGCGTCGCCCCCGGTATCGCGCACCTCGCCGTGCACCAGCTGCGTCGTCGTGAGCTGCAGGTGGTGGACGTGCCGGGCACGCCGCTGGAGCTGTGCTGGCACGCCACCACGCTGGCGTTGGACCGACGCTCACCCGCCGCCGCGTCGCTGCGGCACTTCCTCGGCACGCCCGAGGCGATGAAGCTGCTGCGCTCCCCCGGCACCGGGGTGCCGCCCTCGCGTTTCCGTCCCCCGGTGTACGTCACCATCTGGAGCTGAGACGCCCCGCCTGGAGCGGGCGCGGGCGGTGGCGAACCGGTGGGCGGGCTCAGCCCGAGAGTGCCCGCACCACCCGCGACGGGGACGGACGGCCCAGCTGCCCGGCCATCCACGCGCTCGTGGTGACCAGCGCGTCGAGGTCCACGCCGTGGGCGACGCCCAGGCCGTCCAGCATCCAGACCAGGTCCTCGGTGGCCAGGTTGCCGGTGGCCGACTCCGCGTACGGGCAGCCGCCGAGGCCGCCCGCGCTGGCGTCGACGGTGGTGACGCCCTTGCGCAGCGCGGCGAGGGTGTTGGCCAGCGCCTGGCCGTAGGTGTCGTGGAAGTGCACGGCGAGCTGGTTGACCGGCACATCAGCCACGACGCACGCGTCCAGCACGGCGTCGACGTGGCCGGGGGTGCCGGTGCCGATCGTGTCCCCCAGCGAGAGCTGCCCGCACCCCATGTCGACGAGCCGGCGCGCGACCGCGGCCACCTGCGCCGGCTCCACCGGGCCCTCCCACGGGTCGCCGAAGCACATCGAGACGTAGCCGCGCACCCGCAGCCCCTCGGCGCGGGCCCGGGTGACCACCGGCTCGAACATCGCGAACTGCTCGTCGAGGGTGCGGTTGAGGTTGCGCTTCGCGAATGTCTCGGTGGCGCTGGCGAAGATCGCGATGTGGCCGACACCGGCCGCGAGCGCGCGGTCCAGCCCGCGGTCGTTGGGCACGAGCACCGGATAGTCCAGGCCCGCGCGCCGCGCGAGGATCTTCAGCAGCTGCTCGGCGTCGGCGAGCTGCGGCACCCACGCCGGGTGGACGAAGCTGGTGGCCTCCAGCACCGACAGGCCCGCGTCGGCGAGCCGGTCCAGGAACTGCGCCTTGACCTCCACGGGCACGACGGTGGACTCGTTCTGCAGGCCGTCGCGCGCGCCGACCTCGTAGATCGTGACCTCCGCGGGCAGCCCGGCGGCCGGCACCCTCATCGGGAGACTCCTAGGATTCATCGGCCACCTCCTGGTAGAGCAGTGCGTACACCCGCTGCACGCCCGGTACGTCGTCGAACTCCAGCGGCTCGTCGGACGCCGACTCGATGATCAGCGTGCCGCAGCCGAGCATGCGCTCCACGATCGCGTGCCGGAACTGCACGCTGTTGATCCGGCTCATCGGGATGTCGATCCCCTGTCGCGACAGCACGCCGTCGCGGACCAGCACCCGCCGCGTGGTGACGACGAAGTGCGTGGTGCGCCAGCGCAGCACCGGCCACACCGTGAACCGGCCGACCACCCCGACGGCGATCACCGCGAGGGCGAGCCAGCCCCACGACGCCCATGTCTGGGCGCGGATCAGGGCGGCGAGGAAGGCTGCCACGGCCACCACGACGAGCAGCACGAGCACCGGCAGCACGAGCATCTTCCAGTGCGGGTGCTTGTGCATGACGATCTGCTCGCCGGGGACGAGGAGTTCGTCCGGATACGCCACGCGGGCCACGGTAGCGCCCGCCCCGGTCTTCCGTGTCCCGCCCGGCCTGCCGGGCCGAGAGTCAAGCCGATCCGTGGTCCGTGGGGCGGACGTGCACGACGTCACCCGCGGCGACCGCCTTCCGGTGGCCTGCGGGGTCGAGCAGCAGCAGCCGCCCGTCCCGGTCGACGTCCTCGGCGATCCCGGTGTGGACGGTGCCGCCAGGGAGCTCGACCCGGACCTCGGCACCGAGGGTCGCGCACCCGGCGCGGTAGTCGGCGCGCAGGCGTCCGGCGTCGGGGTCGCCGCGGCCGCCCCGCCACGCCTGCTCGCGCTCGGCGAGCCTGCCCAGCAGCGCGACGAGCACGTCGGCGCGGTCGACGTCGACGCCCTCGGCGGCCAGCGAGGTGGCGCCTGCCTGGTCGGGCGGGGCGTCGGCCACGTTCAGCCCGATCCCGACGACCACGGCCGGCCGCACGGGATCGGCCACCTCGGCGAGGATCCCCGCGGCCTTGCGCTGCCCGGTGCCGAGCAGGAGGTCGTTGGGCCATTTCAGGCCGGCGGTCGCGACACCGAGGTCACGCACCGTGTCGAGCAGCGCCATCCCGGTGAGCAGCGGCAGCCAACCGAGGCGTGATGCGGGGACGCCGGTGGGCCGCAGCAGCACACTGACCGTCAGGCCCGAGCCCGGGGGCGAGACCCACGAGCGGGTGAGCCGCCCGCGCCCGGCCTGCTGGTGCTCGGCGACGAGGACGGTGCGGTCGGGCGCTCCCGCGGCGGCCGCGGCGAGCAGGTCCGCGTTGGTGGATCCCGTGGTCGCGACCACGTCGACCTGCGCCCAGGTGCCGAGCAGCGCTGCGCGCAGTTCCTCGGGATCCAGGGGCCGGGTGGTCCGATTCATGACGTGGGACGCTACCGGGGGTGACCACAGGCCGTGTCCGGGACAGGGGGGGACGCGACGGGCGGGCGGAACGCGTCGCCGGGCGCGCGGCGGCGCTCGACGGCCGGGCGTGACGCAGACCGCGTCGGTGCACCCTCCCGGGCGGTTACCGGCCGGTTAGGCTCCCGGGCCATGACTGCAGCAACGGAGCCGCTCGGCGACGCGTCCGGCGCCGCCGCCGACGAGCCGGCCAGCGTGGAGAATGACAGCCACACGACCGCCGGCAAGCTGGCCGACCTCTACCGGCGCTCTGAGGGCGCCGTGCACGCCGGCACCGAGGCGGCGGTCGAGCGCCAGCACGCGAAGGGCCGCCAGACCGCCCGCGAGCGCATCGACCAGCTGCTCGACCCGGGCTCGTTCGTCGAGATCGACGCCTTGACACGACACCGGTCCACGAACTTCGGCATGGAGGCCAAGCGCCCGTTCGGCGACGGCGTGGTCACCGGCACCGGCACCATCGACGGCCGCCAGGTCGCGGTGTTCAGCCAGGACGCCACGGTGTTCGGCGGGGCGCTCGGCGAGGTCTACGGCGAGAAGATCGTCAAGGTCATGGACCTCGCGCTGAAGATCGGCTGCCCGATGATCGGCATCAACGACGGCGGCGGCGCGCGCATCCAGGAGGGCGTGGTCGCGCTCGGCCTCTACGGCGAGATCTTCGTCCGCAACGTCCGCAGCTCCGGCGTCATCCCCCAGATCTCGCTCGTCATGGGCCCGTCGGCGGGCGGTGCGGTGTACTCCCCCGCGCTCACCGACTTCATCGTCATGGTCGACGAGACCAGCCACATGTTCATCACCGGCCCCGACGTGATCAAGACGGTCACCGGTGAGGACGTCGGCATGGAGGAGCTGGGCGGCGGCAAGGCGCACAACGTCAAGTCCGGCGTCGCGCACTACAACGGCAGCGACGAGGAGGACGCGATCTCCTACGTCAAGGAGCTGCTGAGCTACCTGCCGAGCAACAACCTCTCCGAGCCGCCCGTCTACCCCGCGCCGGAGCCCACGGCGGGCTCCATCGCCGACACACTGACCGACACCGACCTTGAGCTCGACACGATCGTGCCGGACTCCCCGAACACCCCCTACGACATCCGCGAGGTCATCAACCGCGTGGTCGACGAGGGCGAGTTCCTCGAGGTGCACGAGCTGTTCGCGCCCAACATCGTGGTGGGCTACGGCCGCATCGAGGGGAAGTCCGTCGGGGTCGTGGCCAACCAGCCCACCCAGTTCGCAGGCTGCCTCGACATCGACGCCTCCGAGAAGGCCGCGCGGTTCGTGCGCACCTGCGACGCGTTCAACATCCCGGTGGTCACGTTCGTCGACGTCCCCGGCTTCCTGCCCGGCACCGAGCAGGAGTGGAACGGCATCATCCGCCGCGGCGCCAAGCTGATCTACGCCTACGCCGAGGCCACCGTCCCGCTGGTCACGGTGATCACGCGCAAGGCCTACGGCGGCGCCTACGACGTGATGGGCTCCAAGCACCTGGGCGCCGACGTCAACCTGGCCTGGCCGACCGCCCAGATCGCCGTCATCGGCGCGCAGGGTGCGGTGGGCATCCTGTACCGCAAGGAGCTGGCCGCCGCCGACGATGCCGAGGCGCTGCGCGCGGAGCTGATCAGCGAGTACGAGGACACGCTGGCCAACCCCTACATCGCCGCCGACCGGGGTTACGTCGACGCGGTCATCC
>NZ_JAOPWR010000335.1 GCF_025965585.1 Pseudonocardia sp. | reverse complement strand
ACGGGCGCGAGCGGGGTGTTGCCCAGGACGATGTCGGCGGCCTTCTCGGCCAGCATCATCACCGGCGCGTAGGTGTTGCCGTTGGTCAGCTCCGGGAAGATCGACGCGTCGATCACGCGGATGCCGTCGAGCCCGTGTACCCGGAGCGTGGCCGGGTCGACCACCGCGCCCTCGTCGGTGCCCATCCGGGCGCTGCACGCGAGGTGCAGGCCGGGGCGGGCCGTGCGCTCCACCCAGTCCAGGACGCCCTCGTCGGTGGTGACGCCCGGGCCGGGCTGGGTCTCGCGCGCGCCGAGCGCCGCGAACGCGGGCTGGTTCATGAGGTCGCGCCCGACGGCCACGGCGTCGATCCAGCGCTGCCGGTCGCCGGGGCCGGACATGAAGTTCATCAGGATCGACGGGTGCTGCCGGGCGTCGCGCGAGGTGATCCGGACGGTGCCCGTGGCCTTCGAGTGCATGACGCCGAGGTAGACCTGGTAGCCGTGCTCGGCGATGCGGACCGGGCCGTCGGCGTTCTCGATGATGAGCGGGATGATCCCGAACAGGATGTCGGGGCTGACGGCGGGCTGTCCGGTGCTGGCGAAGCCCACGGCCTGCAGGGGGTTGCGCGCGCCCGGGCCGCGGCCGAACAGGACCGCCCGGCCGATGATGCCCGGCCAGTGGATCTTGCCGCGCAGCGGCGAGGTGAGAACGGGCCGCGACGACGAGTACATGAGGTGCACGGCGAGGTGGTCCTTGAGGTGCCGTCCGACGCCGGGCAGCTCGTGCACCACGGGGACGCCGACGCTCTGCAGGTGCGCGGGGTCGCCGACCCCGGACAGCTGCAGCGCCTGGGGAGAGCCGATGGCGCCGCCGGAGAGGATCACCTCGCGGGCGCGGACGACGCGCTCGCCGCCGCGGCGCAGCCGGTAGGCCACGCCGACGGCGCGCGTGCCCTCGAACACCACCCGGCTCACCTGCGCGTGCGTCCGGACGTCGAGGTTGCGCCGCCGCCGGGCCGGGTGGAGGTACGCGGTGGACGACGAGTCGCGCAGGCCGCGGCGCACGGCCTGGTCGGCGGGGGCGAAGCCCTCCTGCTCGGCGTCGTTGATGTCCGGGAGCACCTTGTGGCCGGCCTGCTGGGCGGCGGCGAAGAACGCGTCGTTGAGGTGGCCGTCGGCGGGGCCGCGCTCCAGCGACTGCGGGCCGCACCGGCCGCGACCGGTGCCCTCGGGCTCGCCGACGCAGTTCTCCAGGCGGTCGAAGTAGGGCGCGCAGTGCGCCCAGTCCCAGTGGCCCATCCCCGGCCCGGAACCCCAGACGTCGAAGTCGGCGCGGTTGCCGCGCTGGTAGATCATCCCGTTGACGCTGCTGGAGCCACCGAGGAGCTTGCCGCGCGGATGGGCCAGCCGCCGCGACTGCAGCCCGGCCTCCGGGTCGGACTCGTAGTTCCAGTCGTAGTGCGGCTTGCCGATGATGCGGCCCACCGCGATCGGGAGCCGGACCTGCAGGTCCCACCAGTGGTCGGGGCCGCCGGCCTCCAGCACCAGCACGCTCACGTCCGGGTCGGCGCTCAGCCTGTTGGCCAGGACGCACCCGGCCGCGCCACCCCCGACGATGACGTAGTCGTACTCGCTGCGCGCCATCCGCTGAATTCCTCTCGCCTTGCCCCGACACGGCTGACCGTGGAATGCGTGCGCGGAGAGGAACGGACCCGCAGGCGTCGTGGACGTGACGGACGGCACGTTGGAGCGCCTGACGTCTGGTCCGGATGGTGCTGGGGAGCGGCGCCGGCGCCTCGTTCGCCTCCGTGCGGAAGGGACCCTACAACGCTCCACAGCGAACACACAGAGTGATGCGCCCGGCGATTCGCCCGGATTCGTCCCGCCGTACGGCACAGTCCTCTCAGCGTCGTCTCAGGCGCCGAACGGAGGATGCGCCGCGTGCCGTCGACGTATGGGGAAACCGCGGTGGGCCGGCCCGCCGGCCGCCTCGCGCGACTGCGGGGTGATCTGCTCGGGGCACTGGCGATCGCGGTCGTGATCATCGCCACGGTGCTGTCGGTGGTGCGGTGCTTCGGCCCGATGACCTACTCCGGCGACATCTGGCGGCAGTCCGACACGGCCTCCATCGCGCACAACTTCGCGACGAACGGGATGCACCTGTTCTTCCCGCAGATCGACTGGGGCGGTGCGGGGCCGGGTTACGTCGAGGCCGAGTTCCAGCTCCTCACCTGGCTCACCGCCGCGCTCTACCTGGTGTTCGGCGAGCACGTGTGGCTCGGCAGGCTGCTCTCGCTGGCGTTCTCGGTCGTGGGCACGGCGGCGTTCTGGGGGCTCGCCCGCCGGTTGCTGCCGCTCACGGCCGCCCGGTGGGCGCTGATCGCGTTCGTGCTGTCACCCCTGTCCATGCGCTACGGCAGCGCGTTCATGCCCGACGCCACGGCTCTCGCGTTCTTCCTGCTGGCGCTGCTGGCGTTCCGTCGCTGGCTCGACGAGGACCGGCTGCGGTGGCTCGTGGCGGCCGCGGCGGCAACGTCGGCGGCGGCTCTGGTCAAGCCGACGTCGCTCATCGTGCTGCCGATCCTGCTCGTGTGGGTGTCCGTCGCGGACCGCGACCGGTTGCGCCGGACGTCGGTGTACGTTGCAGCGGTGGCCGCGCTGGCCGCCCCCGCCCTGTGGCTGTTGCACGCCCACGGGCTGTACGTCGACTACGGCAACACCTTCGGCGTCCTGTCCGGCGGCGACGACAAGTTCGGCGGCGCGAGGCAGTGGCTGCGTCCGTCGTTCTGGATCGGCAACGCCTACCTCGAGGCGGTGTGGGTCCTCGGGGTCGTCGGCGTGCCGTTCGCGGTCCTGGGTGCGGTGCAGGTGTGGCGGCGTCGCCGGGAGTTCGCGGTGATCGTCGCGGCGGCCGGGACGCTGGTGGTCTACGTCTTCGCGGTGGCCCGTTACAGCCAGAACGCGCCGCAGTACCACATCTACGCGCTGCCGTTCGCCGCCCTGCTCGTCGGGCTCGGGGTGGGGGCGATGGCACGGTGGTGCCGTCCGCGGTGGCCCCAGTCCGTCCGCCGCGTCGCGTCGGTGGTGCTCGTGGCGGCCTTCCTCGCAGGGAGCGTCACCGTGTTCGCCGGCTCGATGCTTGACACGAGCGGCGTGCTCGGGGTGTGTGCCGACCAGCTGGAGCAGGTGTCGGCGCCCGGCGACCTCGTCGTCGTCAGCACCACCAGCGACGCCGTCGACGACGGCGTGTCGAACAACTGGCAGGAGCCGGTGGTCTTCTTCCTGGCCGACCGCCGGGGCTGGAGCCTCGCGGCCGACCAGCACGACCCCGGCCACCTCGCCGCCGACCGCGACGCCGGGGCGCGCTTCTTCGTCGTCGGCGACCCCGCGCTCGTGCCGGCGGGGGGAGCGCTGGCGGTGTGGCTGGCGGCGAACGCGACGCCGGTGCGAACGACCGCAGCGGACGGCTGTGGCATCTGGGCGATGCGGCCAGCCCGGTAACGACGCCCGTACGGGTGCGACCAGAAGTGTGGAGGCTTGTTGTGGAACGTCGTCCGGTTGAGTCCGAAGCGGTGCCGATCCGTGCCCGGCCTGCCGGGGGTGCACCCGGCGGGGGGAGTCCGCGTCAGTACCCTGAGAACGTGGCTGCACCGCGCGAATCAGGCAAACAGCGCTGGGGGCGGCTGCTCATCGGCCGTGGCCTCGAGCTGAACGCCCTCGCGCTGATGGCCGCATCGGTGATCACCGCGCTGGTCGGTCTGGTCTTCTGGGCCGTCGCCACCCGGCTGCCCCCGGCCGAGGTCGGGCGGTCCTCGGCGATCATCACCACGGCCACCCTGCTCAGCGCGCTGGCCAGCCAGAACGTCGGGCTGCTGGTGAGCCGGTTCCTGCCGGGTGCCGGCAAGCGGTCCAAGGCGCTGGTGCTCGGCGGCTACGCGGCGGCGTCGGGCGTGGCACTGCTGCTCGGCATCGGATTCGTGCTCTTCTTCCACAGCACGATCTTCGCGTCCGAACTCGAACGGATCCTGTTCCCCGTCTTCACCGTGGTGCTGTCGTTGTTCGTGCTGCAGGACTGGGTGCTCATCGGGCTGCGGGCCTCCGCATGGGTACCGCTGGAGCAGCTCGTCTTCGCGGTCGTGAAGCTGGGCCTGCTGGTGGCGCTCATGTCGCTCGTGCCCGTCGGCGGCATCGTGCTGTCGTGGGTGCTGCCGGCCGGGCTCGCGGTGCTGGTGGTCAGCTCCGTCATCGTCTTCCGGGTGCTGCCGCGGCGGCCACCGCCGTTGGAGGGTGCGGCCCAGCTCCCGGGCCGGCGCGCTCTGGGCATCGTCTTCGTCAGCGAGTACGCCACCGGGATCATGACCGTCGCCGTGCCGATGGCGCTGCCGCTGATCATCGTCGCCCAGCTGGGCACCACGGCCAACGCCTACTACGCGCTGCCGTGGATGCTCAGCGAGGCGTTCAACATGCTGCTGTGGAACATCAGCTCGTCCTACATGGTCGAGGCGTCCAACGACGGGCCGAAGGCGGCCGCCCTGCTCAAGCGCACCATCCGCCTGAACGTGCTCATCGGCGGTCTGGGCGTGCCGTTCATGCTCATCGGGGCGCCGTGGCTGCTCACGTTCCTCGGCGGGGAGTACGCGGCCCAGGGCTCCACCGTGCTGCGCATCCTCGCCTGCGCGATCCCGTTCCTCGTCATCACGGCGCTCTACAACACCACGGCGCGGGTTCGCGGCCAGATGGGCCGCGTCGTCGCGATCCAGCTCGGAGCGGCGGTCGTCACCATCGGGCTGGCGCTGGTACTCGTGCGCACGTTGGGCATCAACGGGGTGGCACTGGCCTACCTGATCGCCGAGGTGGCCTCCGCGATCATCGTCTTCATCCCGCTGGTCCGGATCCTGCGGGAGAAGAGCACCACCGTCCCCACCGGTGACCCCGAACCCGTTCCGGCCGGGGCGCCCACGCCGTAGCGCCCCCCCCGGACCCCAACGCGGAGAGAAACCCTGTGACATCGATCGGGACATCGACCGGCCACCGGCCGACGGTGAACGTCGTCGTGCCGTGCTACCGCTACGGCGGGTACGTCACGCAGACGGTCACGAGCATCCTGCGCAACCAGCACGTCGACATCGACGTCCTGGTGATCGACGATGCCTCGCCCGACGACTCGTGGGACGTCGTGCAGGGGCTCCCGCACCTCGACCCCCGCGTCCGCGTGGTGCGCAACGCGCGCAACCAGGGGCTCATCGCCACCGCCAACGACGGCCTGGAGCAGGCCAAGGGCGACTACGTCGTGCTGCTCTCGGCCGACGACGCGCTGGCCCCGGGCTGGCTCGACCGCGGCGTCGACCTGCTGGAACGCACGCCGCACGCCACGTTCGCGAAGGGCCCGGTGCGCGTCTTCGAGGGGGCGCACCTGCCCACCCTGCGCAAGCAGCGCGACCTGCGGTCGGTGGTCTGGCCCGGCCACGACTGGATCGCCGCGAGCTGCGACCGCGGGGTCACCGACGTGCGCTCTCCGGAGGTCATCGTCCGCACGTCGGCGCAGCGCGAGGCCGGTGGCTACAACCCGAAGGTTCCCTACAGCTCCGACATGGAGATGTGGCTGCGCCTGGCCGTGCTCGGCGACGTCGTCGAGGTGAGCGGGCCGATCGCGGCGTTCTACCGCTTCCACCCCGCGAACATGTCCCGGGGCAAGGACCTGCTCGGCGTCGGCGAGCTCGACAGCAACGCGGCCGCGTTCGCCGAGTGGCGCGCCGGCGCGGGCTCCCAGCTCGACGACGCCGACGCCCTGATGGCTCGCGCCGACCACGCGCTGGCCAGGGCCGCCGTCCACAAGGCGCGTGCGGCGTTCCTGCAGGACCCGGGCATGTTCGAGCGCCTGTGCGCCTTCGCGCTGGAGAAGGACTCCGAGTGGGCTCGTCCGGAGGTGGCGAAGCTCCGCGCGCGGTTCGGCGCGCCGCTCGCCACCCGGCTGCGCGACCGTGCCGCGCCCGTCACCGAGGCCGTCCTGCGCACCCGCAGGCGCGTTCCGCACCTGCGGGCCCGGGCCGGCCTCTACTCGGCCTGGGTGAACGACCGGCTCGGCACCGCCGACCACACCAGGAGCGGCATGAAGGAGACCGGGCGATGACCCCACGGATCATGAGCGACGACGTCGAGGGCATGTGGTGCTGCGAGACCGAGCTCTCGGGTGACGGCACGATCCGGTCGGTCGCTCCCCACGAACCGGACCTCGTCACGGCCCGCGTGCTCGTCCGGTTGCACGGCGAACCGCTCGGATACGTCACGCTGCCCGCCGCCGACGGCGACGTCGACCGCCACCACCTGCTCAAGACGGTCTGGGAGCAGTGGGGCGACGACGTCAACGGGCACCTGGCCGCCGAGGGCGTGCCCGCGCTGACCGGCCTGGACATCGAGGACCTGGCGGTCCCGGCCGCCGGCCCGGGCTGCTCCAACCACGTCGAGCCCGACGAGTCGGTGTCCGTGGTGGTCTGTACCCACAACCGCAGCAGCATCCTCGTCCGCTGTCTCGCCGGGCTGAAGGCGCTGACCTACCCGAAGCTCGAGATCGTCATCGTCGACAACGCCCCGAGCGACGGCAGCACGCGTGCCGTCGTGGAGGAGGTGATGGCCTCCGACGACCGCTTCCGCTACGTCGTCGAGCCGCGGGCCGGGCTGTCCTACGCCCGTAACAAGGGCCTCGCCGAGGCCACCGGCACGTTGCTGGCCTACACCGACGACGACGTGTCGGTGGATCCCGGATGGATCGAGGGCCTGATCCGCGGCTTCCGCAGGCGCCCTGATGTCGGCTGCGTCACGGGTCTGGTGTGCACGGCCAGCGTCAGCACGTCGGCCGAGGCGTACTTCGACGCGCGCGCCGCGTCGTGGTCCACGCGGCCGCGCCCGGAGATCTTCGACATGCACGGTGCCCGCCGCGCCGGGGCCCTCTACCCGTACTCGGCGGGCATCTACGGCACGGGCGCCAACTTCGCGTTCGACCGCGCGTTCCTCGCCGCGATCGGCGGCTTCGACGAGGCGCTCGGCGCCGGCGCGCGCACCCGCGGCGGCGAGGACCTCGACGCGTTCGTCAACACGCTGCTCGAGGGCCGGGCCATCGCCTACGAGCCGTCGGCGGTCGTCTGGCACCACCACCGCGCGGGACGCGAGGACCTGCTGCGCCAGCTCTACGGCTACGGCACGGGCTTCGCCGCGTTCATCACGAAGACCATCGCCAACCCCGCCACCCGCTGGGACGTCGTGCAGCGCGTGCCCCAGGGCCTGGCCAAGATGGTGAGGATCCAGTCGGACACGCGGGAGGCGCTGGGCGAGGAGGTCGAGTCGCCCCGCGGCGCGGCCCTCGTCGAGTTCGCGGGGTACGCGGCGGGCCCGTTCCTGTACTGGCGCGCCCGCCGGGACAACCGCAGGATCAATCGCCGGATCTAGCGTCCAGACGATCTTCACAGATCGAGACGTCATCGTCGGATTCCGACGTTCCTGCTCGGCGCCGGCATCGGAATGCCGATCACTCTTCGCCCCTGATGGCGCATTCGTCCGCCTTGTTGCGCCCGAAAGGGCGCCGCGGCACGCTGGCTGCAGCGCTACGGTGAGCAACGTGTTGGTGGCCGCGTCATGAACGGTTGGGGAGTTGTAGCTCACTCAGCCTAACGGTTGCCGACTCCATGGGCTCCGCTTTAACTGCGTTTTACCACGGTATTGCTGGGCGATTATGAATCGGTGACATGTCACTGAGGGGGCGCCGATGAGCACCATGCCGGACGCTCCGGTGTGCGTGTACGACATCGACCTGGAATCGGCGCTCCCTCGGCTGATGCGGATCGGCGACGCGGACGACGTGCGCGTCCTGGTCCGTGTGCACACCCACCCGATCGCCTTCCTGGCGGTGGCGGTACCGCCGGAGGGGCTGGAGCCCGAGCGCCTCGGCGAGGCACTGGCCGAGGTCTACCCTCTCGCCGCCGCGCACCTGCGGGCCGACGAGTCGGCGGTGCTGCTCTCCGCGGTGCCGACGTCCGCGGGGCCGAACCCGACGGGAGCCGAGGAGCCGGCGTGCCTGGCGCGGCGGCGCAGGGCCGTGGCCGACGGGCCGGCGATGACGGTCCTGATCAGCACCCGTGACCGGCCCGAGTCGCTGCTGCGGTGTCTGGATTCCATCGCCCGGCTCGAGTACCCCCACTTCGACGTGGTCGTGGTCGACAACGCGCCGAGCACCGCCGCCACGGAGCGCGCGGTGGCGGCGTGGCAGGAGACCCACTCCGAGGTCATGGTGCGGTACCTGGCGGAGACGCGGGCAGGCGCGGCGCTGGCGCACAACCGGGGCCTGGCGGCGGTGACGGGTACCTGGGTGGTCCGCACCGATGACGACGTGGTGGTGGACCCTCGCTGGCTCAGCGCCATCGCCGAGGCGATCGCCGAAGAACCGGGCGTGGAGTGCGTCACCGGGCTGATCGTGCCCGCTGAGGTGCACACCGCGGCGCAGCGGCTGCTGGAGGAGTTCGGCGGGTACTCGCGCGGCTTCGAACGCCGGTGCTTCGACATGAACGGCCATCGCCCCGCGGGCGACAAGCTGTTCCCGTTCACGATGGGCCGGGTGGGCAGCGGGGCCAACATGGCGTTCGACGTCGCCCGGCTGCGCGCCCGTGGCGGTTTCGACGTCGCGCTGGGCCCGGGCACCGTCTCCCGCGGCGGCGAGGACCTCTTCGCGCTGTTCCAGGTGATCACCGGGGGCGGTCGGGTGGTGTACGAGCCCGGTGCCGTGGTGTGGCACTGGCACCGGCGCGACTACGGCAGCCTGCGCCGGCTGGTGCACGCCTACGGGATCGGCCTGGCTGCATACCTGACCAGTGCAGTCGTCCACGAGCCGCGGCTGTTCGTGGCGATGTTGCGCCGCGCCGTACCCGGGGCGCGCCATGCGCTCGCCCGCTCGTCGGAGAAGAACCGGCACAAGAATGTCGACTATCCGAGAGAGCTGGAGCTGATCGAGCTGCTGGGCATGCTGAGAGGTCCGTTGGCCTACCTCTGGAGCCGCCGGAGCCGGTGGCGGGAGCGATCGTGACCGGGCCGGGGGAGCGGGTGACCGTGCCGGTACCGATCCTGCTGTACCACTCGGTGTCGGACACGCCGTCGTCGTTCATCAGCCCGTACGCGGTGACGCCCGCGACCTTCGCCCGCCATCTCGACGTGATCGCCGAATCGGGCGCGGCCACCCTCACGGTCTCCGACCTGCGATCCGCGCTCGCCTCCGGAACCGCCCTGCCGCAGCGTCCGGTCCTGGTCACCTTCGACGACGGCTACCTCGACACGCTGACGACGGCCGCGCCGCTGCTCGCCGAGCGGGCGATGGCGATGACCGCGTACGTGATCAGCGGTGCGGTCGGCGGGGTCAGCCCGGGCGGCGACCCGATGATGAGCTGGTCGCAGATCGGCGAGCTGGCGGGCTCCGGGGCGGAGATCGGGGGCCACAGCCACACCCATCCCGAGCTCGACACGGTGCCGGCGCACCGCGTGCGCGACGAGGTCGCGGTGTGCAAGGACCGGCTCGAGCAGCAGACCGGGCAGCAGGTCCGTAGCTTCGCCTACCCGCACGGCTACTCCAGCCCGCGGACGCGCCGGGTGGTCGAGCAGGCGGGCTACAGCTCCGCGTGCAGCGTGAAGAACGCCCTGAGCTCGCCCCTCGACCCGCCGTACGCGATCTCCCGGCTGATGGTGATGGCGACCACGAGCGACGAGACGATCCGCGGGTGGGTCGCGGGCAACGGGGCACCGGTGGGCCAGGACGAGGAACGCCTGCTCACCCGCGGATGGCGGGCATGGCGGCGGATCGGCGTGCGGTGGGGTCGCACACCCCACTGGGCCCATGCCTGCTGACCGCCAGGCCGCGGAGGCGGCCACCGCACGGCATGCGAGCCCGACGGTCGCGTACCGGCTCCGTCGCGCCGTGTGCAACCCGTGAAGGTCCTCGACGCCGGGACCGGGCTGCTCCGCGCCGCCCCGCGGCTGTGGCGCGCTCCGGCCGACCGTCACCGCCTCAACCGGGTCCTCGTCCTCGTCCCCCGGGCCCTGGACGTGGTGGCCGCACAGACCGGTACCCGGGACCCCACGGACTGGGTCGTCCACTCCGCGATCGTGAGCGGCACCAGGATGGCGGTGGTGAAGCTCGGTCCGCTCGGCGGCGAGACCCTCGCGGTGCTGAAGGCACCGGCCGGCGCGGCGGCGACGGCCAGCCGGCGGCGCGAGGTCGCCGCGCTCGCCGGTCTCACCGCCGACCCGCGCGTCGCGGACTTCGCCGGCCTCCTCCCCGAGAGCCTCGCCGCCGGGATCGCGGACGGCCAGATGTTCACGGTCGAACGCGCGCTGCCCGGCGTCGAGGCCCACCGGGTGGTCCGGCCCGCGGAGGAGGACGGGCGCGCCCTGGGGGAAGCCGCCTCCGTGATCGGCGGACTGCACCGGCGCACCGGGTGCAGCGTGGTCATCGACGGGCCGATCCTGGACCTGTGGATCGACGGCCGGGTGGCGCTCGCCGCCGCCGCCACCCGCAACGCGGCGGCGCTCGAGCGGCTGCGACGGCGGCTGCGGGACGCGTGGATGGGCCGTACGGAGGTGGTGTGCTGGGTGCACGGGGACTTCTGGACGGGGAACGTCCTGACCGACCCGGCGTCGGGCAGGGTGACGGGCATCGTCGACTGGGAATGGGCCGGTGACCGGGAGCTGCCGGCCCACGACGTCGTCTACAGCTGCCTGCACCGCCGCCTGCAGGCCGGTCGGGGCGAGTTCGGCGACATCGTGCGGGCACTGCTCGACGGCGCCGGGTGGGATCCCTCCGAGCAGGAGGTGCTGCGCGCAGCCGGCATCCTCCCCGAGCGTCGGCAGCGCATCGAGGACGAGCTACTGCTGCTCGTGTGGCTCCGGCACATCGCCTACAACCTCATCCAGGACGCGGGCATCGCCCGCAACATCGTCTGGGTCCGGCACAACGTCGACAACGTCCTGCGAGCGCTCTGAGCACTCGCTGCCGGGGTTGCTGTACCGGGTGCTCGCGGCGCGCACCCATCCCGACGCCGAGGTGGGCCGGGGCAACGCCCTGGCACCGTGGCGCTGGTCCGCCCGCTCGGCCTGGTGGCGGTCGGGTGGGCGGGGCCGGCGGCCCAGCTGGTCCCGGCGCTCGCGCTGAGGCCCGCGGTCGTCCGGTGGATGCGGTCCTCGGCGCCCCCCATCGCCGGGGCCACCCCTGAGGGTCTCAGACCGTGACCTCGCCGCGGCCGCGGCGCGACGCGTCGGTGGCGATCTCGGTGGTGGCGGCCTTCATGCCCGTGACGTCCACCTGCCGGATCGGGACGGACATGCCGTCCTTCTGCAGGCTGATGGACGCGGCCTCGAGCATGGCGAGGACGCGCAGGCCGGACCAGCCGTCGGTGAGCGGGGCGCGGTCCTCGCCGATCGCGGCGGCGAACTCGACCATCACCGAGCGCAGCGCCTCGTGGTTGGGCAGCGCGGGGGCGACGGTGTCGCCGGTGCGGTAGGAGACGGCGGTGCGGCCGCGGGCGTCGGCGTCGAGGCCGGTGGGGTCCGCGCGGTCCACGCCCCGGTCGTGCACCGACAGCTTCTGCACGGGGTTCAGGTCGTCCCACACCACCGTGCGGCTGGAGCCGCCGACCACCACCGTGCGGATCTTGGTGGGGGACAGCCAGTTGACGTGCACGTGCGCGAGTGCGTCGTTGGACAGGCGGATCGTCAGGTGCGCGACGCAGGCGTGGCCCGCCCCGACCGGGTCGGAGCCGTGCGCGGCCACCGAGACCGGCTGCACGTCGTCGGGGAGGATCGCGTCGAAGATCGAGAGGTCGTGCGGCGCGAGGTCCCACAGCACGTCGACGTCGGGCTGGACGAGGCCGAGGTTGATGCGCACCGAGTCGAGGTACTGCAGGTCGCCCAGCTCACCGCCGCGCACGAGTTCGCGGATGTGGCGCACGGGCGGGGTGTAGACGTAGGTGTGGTCGAGCATGAGGACGCGCTGGTGGCGCTCGGCGGCCTCGACGAGCAGCCTGCCCTCCTCGTAGGTGGGCGCCAGCGGCTTCTCGACCAGCACGTGCTTGCCGGCCTCGAGCGCCTTGAGGGCGACTCCGTAGTGCGTGGCGGCGGGGGTGGCGATCGCGACGGCGGACACGGCCGGGTCGGCGAGAACCTCGTCGAGCGATCCGGAGACCCGGACGGTGGAGTAGTCGCCGAGGACCTTCTTCGCGCGGTCCACGTCGAGGTCGCAGAGGTACTCGAGGCGCAGGCCGGGTGTCTGCTGGGCGTTGCGGACGAGATTGGGCCCCCAGTACCCGGCTCCGATGACCGCGATCCCGATGGCCGGGCTGCTCGTCTCCACACGCACTCCCTCGATCGACCTGTCCATCACCCGAAAGGACGGTACCGGGCGCCGATGACGCCGCCCGTCCCGGGCGGCGTCGGGCGCAGTGCCGGCCGAAGTCGACGGTGCCCTCGTCGTCGGTGACGGTGCCCGTCGCCTTCGTGCGGCGGGAGGCCGGGAACGTCCGTGCTTCCTGGCGGGGCGGGGTGTGGCCAGTACCCCCGGCCGCCACCGGCCTGCTCCCACAGCGCCGCCGTCGCCGAGTTCGGCTTGATATCACACTCGCGTAACCCGACCCGGCTATGGTCTGATCAGCCTGCACAGGAGGTGGTCGCGTGAAGCATCGACAACCGGACCCCAACGGTGCCGACCCCGATCCAGGGGAGGTTCCGGGGATCACGCCGCTCCCGAGCGTGCTCCCGACGGGGTCCCGGGTCCTGCTTCTCAACGCGACGTTCGAGCCGCTCGCGGTGGTCACCGCCAAGCGCGCCGTCGTCCTGATGCTCTCCGGCAAGGCCGAGTGCGTGGAAGCCACGATCGACGGCTACTTCCACTCGGAGAACCTCTCCATCCCCGCTCCCTCGGTGATGCGCCTCTCGCGCTACGTCCGCGTGCCCTACCGCCGCGCCGTCCCGATGACGAGGGCGGGTGTGCTGCGCCGCGACCTGCGCCGCTG